>JAFVTT010000053.1 GCA_017503065.1 Bacteroidaceae bacterium
GCCGTAACGGCGGATTGCATAGTCATCACCAGAGAGGAGCGCCCACGGGTACTGCTCATCCAGCGTGGCGGCGAACCGTTCCGCGGCCATTGGGCATTGCCCGGAGGTTTCATGGACATGGACGAGACGGCACAGCAGTGTGCCATGCGCGAACTGACCGAGGAGACGGGCCTCACGGTGACGGAAACCCGTCAGGTGGGTGCATACAGCCGTGTTGACCGCGACCCGCGGGGACGTACCGTGGGCATTGCATACCTGGCCATAATAGACTCTCCCATGCCCGTGCATGGGCAGGACGATGCCGCAAGGGCAGAATGGTGGCACGTGGACAACCTGCCGCCACTGGCCTTCGACCATGCCGACATGATGAGGGATGCCATGCGCCTGTATGCCTCCATAGTTTCACAAGAATGACCAGACACCAAGCACACCGATGAGCACGAGCAATCCCGAACTCGACCTTGCCTGGCGCATAGTAGAGAACACAGGCATGCACATGTTCCTGACGGGTAAGGCAGGAACGGGCAAGACTACGTTCCTGAAGGAGTTGAAACGCCGCTCGCCGAAGCGCATGGTGGTTACAGCCCCCACGGGCATCGCCGCCATCAATGCCGAGGGCATGACGCTTCACTCCTTCTTCCAACTGCCCTTTGCCCCCTACATCCCCGACACGGTCTTCAATGCCGGGAAGGATGCCTACCGCTATCGGTTCAGCAAGGAGAAGATACGCATAATACGCAGCATCGACCTCTTGGTGATAGACGAGATAAGCATGGTGCGTGCCGACCTGCTGGATGCCGTGGACAGCGTGCTGAGGCGCTACCGCTCGTCGCACCTGCCCTTTGGCGGAGTGCAACTGCTCATGATTGGCGACCTGCAACAACTGGCGCCCGTGGTGAAGGCGGAGGAGTGGGAACTGCTCTCAAAACACTACGACACGCCATACTTCTTCAGCAGCCGTGCCCTGGCGGAGACACAGTATGCCACCATAGAACTGAAACAGACCTACCGACAGACGGATGCGCACTTCCTGAACCTTCTCAACAGGGTGCGTACAAACACGGCCGACCGCAGGGTGCTGGAGGAACTGAACCGCAGGTACAAGCCTCAGTTCGTGCCACCTACGGAGGAACGCTACATACGTCTGACCACGCACAACATACTGGCACAGAACATCAACGAGAGGGAACTCGGCAAGATAGACCGGCCAACCTTCGTGTTCAACGCCGTAATAACGGGAAAGTTCCCCGAATACTCCTACCCCACGGACGAGACACTGATACTGAAGCAGGGGGCACAGATAATGTTCGTGAAGAACGACCGCTCGCCCGAGAAACGCTACTTCAACGGCATGATAGGCGAGATTACCGCCATAGACGAAAAGGGCTTCTACGTAAGGAGCAAGGATTACCCTGAGGAAATCCGTGTGGAGCAGGAACAATGGGACAACAGCCGCTACACGCTGAACGAGAAGACCATGGAGATAACGGAGGAGATAGAGGGCACCTTCAGCCAGTTCCCCGTGCGCCTGGCATGGGCGATAACCATACACAAGAGCCAGGGACTTACCTTCAGTCATGCCATCATAGACGCACACGATTCCTTTGCACACGGACAGGTTTACGTGGCCCTGAGCCGTTGCCGCACACTGGAAGGCATGGTGCTGAGCACTCCCTTGGGAAGCGGTGCCATCATCTGCGACAACACGGTGGAGCGCTACACTTCGGGCATAGAACGTAGGACTCCCTCGGGGGACAACATCGGGGAGTGGGAGAAGCGCTACTTCCACCAACTTCTGTCCGAACTGTTCGGTTTCTCGCAGGTCAGCCAGTGCTTCGAGGACGTGCAACGCCTGCTGGTGGAGCATTTCCACCGCCTCTATCCGCAAACGCTGGAGCGCTTCAATGCCTTGTCCCCGGTGCTTCAGGAGAAGATAACAGACGTTTCCCAGCGCTTTGCCAACCAATACACGCGCCTGGTGTCGGAGCAGGCGGACTTTGCCTCCTCCACCATATTGCAACAACGCCTCATGCAGGGGGCAACGTATTTCGCCCTGGAACTGCTCTCCTTTGTGGAGTTGGCACAGGGGCTTTCGCTCCCCACGGACAACAAAACCCTGAAGAAGCGTGTAGATGAAACTACCGACAAGTTCCGCCATGCCGTCTCCCTGAAGCACAGTCTTCTTGAGCATGTCAAGGAGCATGGTTTCCAGACGGGCGACTACCTCAAACGCAAGGCCATACTGGCCCTGGAGGCCGAGGAGGAAACGTCCGCACCTGCCAAGAAGAGCGCCAAGAAGAGCAAGGAAGCGAAACTGGAAGTGCCGGAGGACATACTTTACCCCAACCTCTACAAGAGCATCACTACGTGGCGAGGCAAGAAAGCCAGGGAGGCAGGCCTGCCGGCATACTGCATCCTGCAACAGAAGGCGGTACTGGGCATAGTCAACCTACTGCCCGACACCCCCAAAGCACTCCAGAGGATTCCCTACCTTGGCAAGGTGAGCATAGAGAAGTACGGCGACGAACTTCTGGAAATCATCTGCCGGTACATGAAAGACAACGAACTAAAGACCAATATATAAATATATAAAAGGAAAGGTTATCCCCACTCACCACTCACCCGCTAACCGTTAACCGCTCACCGCTCACCGTTAAAGCACCACTCAGTTTTCCGATTTCCGATTTCCGTTTTCCGTTAATCACTCACCACTCACCGCTAACCGTTAAAAACATCATCATGCAAGAAATAACAAGACTCATATCCCAGGCCCTGGGCATAAGCCTGCGCCAGACGGAACAGACGCTGAACCTACTGAACGAAGGCGCCACCATACCCTTCATTGCCCGCTACCGCAAGGAGGCCACCGGAGGATTGGACGAAGTGCAGATAGCCGAGGTGGCACGGCAGGGCGAAAAGTTCAAGGAACTGGAGCACCGCAAGGAATACATCCTGCAAACCATAGAGGAGCAGGGCAAACTTACGGACGACCTTAGGGCACGTATCTCCTCATGCTGGGACGCCACCGTGCTGGAGGACATATACCTGCCCTACAAGCCCAAGCGCAAGACGCGTGCCGAAGTGGCCAGGAAACGTGGTCTCGAACCCTTGGCAGATGCCATACTGCACCGCCCGAACGGCGATCCGGAACAGTATGCACGCAAGTTCCTTTCCGAAGAAGTAGCGTCCATAGAAGATGCCCTGCAGGGTGCAAGGGACATTCTGGCGGAAAAGATGAACGAGGACGAACGTGTGCGCAATACACTCAGACAGAGTTTCGAACGCACCGCCATCATATCCTCCCGCGTGGTAAAGAGCAAGATGGAGGAGGCCATGAACTACAGGACATACTTCGACTTCTCCGAACCTCTGCACCGTTGCACCAGCCATCGTCTGCTTGCCATACGGCGCGGCGAGAGCGAGGGTTTCCTGCGTGTGGACATCAGTCCGCGCGACGAGGAGGCTTGCATGGAGCGTCTCCTGCGTGGTTACCCCACACGGGGCAAGTGTGGCGAGCAGATTGTAATGGCCATGACCGATGCCTACAAGCGTCTGCTGAAGCCCTCCATAGAAACGGAATTTGCTTCGGCTTCCAAGAAGCGTGCCGACGAGGAGGCCATCCGTGTCTTTGCCTCCAACCTGAGCCAACTACTCCTTGCCGCTCCTCTCGGGCAGAAGCGCATCATGGGCATCGACCCGGGATTTCGCACCGGATGCAAGGTGGTGTGTCTGGATGAACAGGGCAATCTCCTGCACAACGAAACCATCTTCCCCCACCCTCCCCGTGGCGAGCGCATGGAGGCGCTGGATACTCTGGAGGCTTTGATGGACAGATTCCGCATAGAGGCCGTGGCAATAGGAAACGGCACGGCAGGCAGGGAGACGGAGGACCTGGTCAGGATGCTTCACCGTCCCGGCATGTCCGTATTCCTCGTCAGCGAGGACGGTGCCTCGGTGTATTCCGCTTCTAAAATAGCACGCGAGGAGTTCCCCGACCACGATGTCACCGTGCGCGGTGCCGTGAGCATAGGGCGACGCCTTGCCGACCCCCTGGCGGAACTCGTCAAGATAGATGCCAAATCCATCGGTGTGGGGCAATACCAGCACGATGTTGACCAGACGGAACTGAAACATGCCCTGGACCTCACCGTGGAGCGTTGCGTGAACACAGTGGGAGTGAACCTCAACACCGCCAGCAAGCATCTGCTCACTTATATCTCCGGTCTCGGTCCTGCACTGGCACAGAACATAGTCAATTACCGCACGGAACACGGTCCCTTCTCCTCACGCCAGGAACTTCAGCACGTGCCTCGTCTGGGCGCCAAGGCCTTTGAGCAATGTGCAGGCTTCCTCCGCATCCCCGGAGCGTCAAATCCCCTGGACAACACCGCCGTGCACCCCGAACGCTACGCCCTTGTCAGGCAGATGGCAAAGGATGCCGGATGCAACGTGCAGGATCTCATTGCCTCGGCAGAAAAGCGTAAGGGCATCGACCTGCAACGCTATTGTTCCGACACCGTGGGTATGCCCACCCTGACGGACATCATGCAGGAACTAAGCAAACCCGGTCGCGACCCACGTGGCGAAAACGAAGAGTTCTCTTTCGACGACACCCTCCACTCCATCGACGACCTGCAGGAGGGAATGATCCTGCAGGGCATCGTCTCCAACATCACCAACTTCGGTTGCTTCGTGGACCTCGGCATCAAGACCAAAGGCCTCGTCCACATCTCCCAACTCTCCGACAAGTTTGTCCGCGACCCCATGACCGTTGTCCACGTGCAACAGAAAGTAATGGTAAAGGTCATTGAAATAGACTTTGCCCGCAACCGCATCGCCCTCAGCATGAAAGGTGTGGAACAAAAGTAATTCATCAACATCAGGAAAGACTGTCAGCATTCTGACTGAACAATACTTATTGAGTAAGCGGAACGTTCGGAACAAATGCAGACAACTAAAAGTCAAACTGCTTCAGATGCCTATATCTTATCATACTCTTCCCCATCATTCGGGATACTCTCTCTGGTTCAGAGAGAACATTGCAGTTTGAGAGTTAAGGATTAATGCTTCTGAATTACGGTTCAGATTTACACTTTCCGTTTTCTGTCCTCCCGCTTTCCACTCGCACCTACAAAACGCAAAGGAGTCCTTCGGAACATTCTCCAAAGGACTCCTCTTCTCTAAAAACGGCGGCTACCTACTCTCCCACGGGTGTGCAGTACCATCGGCGCGGACGGGCTTAACTTCTCTGTTCGGAATGGGAAGAGGTGGAACCCCGACACTATAACCACC
>JAFVTT010000006.1 GCA_017503065.1 Bacteroidaceae bacterium
GTTTGTTTAGGTTAACACCACTCAACTGATACTTGTTTAAGGTAAAAGAAACCAGATTGATTTCAGGAATCTGAAGTAGAAGTTTGAGAGATTAATCATAACATTAGTCATGGTGTGAAGGGCGCTTGGTTCGTGAGAATCAGCGCTCTTTTTCATATACCATAATATTATCCCAAATCGGTCATTAGACTGTTATGCGCTAATGAAACCTTCTTTTTGCCATCTGTTTCGTCACTTCTCGGTTACAATGGAACCCCATTGCGCCCTCAAAGTGGCAAAACATCTGTTCAAAAACAAACGCTATTATCATCATAACGCTAATGACCGATTTGGGATTATTGGCGTAAAGAAGATTGTTGTCGCTTGTGTCGGATGTATCTTGTCCTCAATAATGATAAATTTTACCATCAATAATCGTTAGTTGAACGGACGGTAATGATCGAAGCGCGTCATCACGAGGACGAAATGGCATTTCTATTCGAACAACATCAAACTAATCATATAAAAGGATTATTAAGAAAAAGAGGCTGCATCTAAAAGATACAGCATCTTTCTTTATCTGATGAACAGCATCTCGCGATACTTGGGCAGGGGCCAGAGTTCGTCGTCCACTATCATTTCCAGTTTGTCCACGTGGGTGCGGATTTCCTCTATGAGGGGTGCCACGTTGTCGTGGTAGGCAATGGCCTTTTCACGCTCTGACTCCAGGCGGTTGGCCACCTTGCGGGCACCGATGAGCGAATAGACGTGTTCGGTGATGAAGGCGGTGTTTTCCGCAATCTTCTCTATGAGGGCAAGGTTTGTAGCGTTCATGGCCTTTGCCTGCTCGGCGGGGAAAGCCTGCGAAATCTTGAGGACATTGTCCAGAAGTTGTGTCTGGTAGCGTGTGGCCACGGGAACTATGTGGTTCAGGCAAAGGTCGCCGAAGATGCGTGCCTCTATCTGTATCTTTTTGGTGTAGGTCTCCAGTTTTATCTCGTTGCGCGCTTCCAGTTCGGCACGGGTGAGCACCTTCATGCGTGTGAACATTTCCACGGTTTCTTCGGTCAGGTACTGGTCGAGGATGACGGGAACGCTTGTCTCCACATCCAAGCCGCGTCGGGCAGCCTCCTGCTTCCACTCTTCGCTGTATCCGTTGCCGTCGAAGTGGATGGGCTTGCATGTCTTTATGTCCTCGCGTATGACATGCAGTATGGCCTTCATCATGTCCATGCCGGATGAGATGAGTTTGTCCACACGTAGTTTGAAGTCCGTCAGTTGCTCGGCTACGGCGGTGTTCAGCACTATCATGGATGCGGCACTGTTGGCTTGCGCTCCTACGGCACGGAACTCGAAACGGTTGCCGGTGAAGGCAAAGGGAGAGGTGCGGTTGCGGTCGGTATTGTCCACGAGGAGTTCTGGTATCTGCGGTATGTCCAGCATCACGCTCTGTCGTGTGGCCAGGTTGAAGACGTCGTTGTCCTCGCTCTTCTCCAGTTTCTCCAGTATGTCTGCCAACTGAGTGCCGAGGAAGGAACTGATGATGGCAGGCGGTGCCTCGTGTGCGCCGAGGCGGTGTGCATTGGTGGCGCTTACGATGGAGGCCTTGAGCAAGCCGTTGTGGCGGTACACGGCCATCAGCGTCTCCACTATGAAGGTAATGAAGCGGAGGTTGTCCACCGGTGTCTTGCCGGGGGCATGCAGGAGTATGCCGGTGTTGGTGGAGAGGCTCCAGTTGTTGTGCTTGCCGCTACCGTTTATGCCCTTGAAGGGTTTTTCGTGCAAGAGGCAACGGAAGCCGTGCTTGCGTGCCACCTTCTTCATCAGGGCCATGATGAGCATGTTGTGGTCTATGGCCAGGTTTGTCTCCTCGAAGATGGGTGCCAGTTCAAACTGGTTTGGCGCCACCTCGTTGTGACGGGTCTTGCAGGGTATGCCCAGTTCCAGTGCCTGGATTTCCAGGTCCTTCATGAAGGAAACCACACGCGAGGGTATGGAACCGAAATAGTGGTCGTCCATCTGCTGGTTCTTGGCGGAGTCGTGCCCCATGAGGGTGCGTCCGGTCATGGCCAGGTCGGGGCGTGCCGAATAGAAACTTTCGTCCACCAGGAAGTACTCCTGTTCCCAGCCAAGGTTGCTCTTCACACTGCTTATCTCGGGATAGAACATGCGTGCAACATCCAGGGCGGCCTTGCCTACGGCCTTGATGGATTTCTTCAGGGGAGCCTTGTAGTCGAGTGCTTCTCCGGTGTAGGAGATGAACACGGTGGGAATCATCAGCGTGTCGCCCATCACGAAGACAGGGCTGGCAGGGTCCCATGCGCTATAGCCGCGTGCTTCGAAGGTGGAGCGTATGCCACCGCTGGGGAAACTGCTTGCATCGGGTTCCTGCTGTACAAGTTGCTTGCCGCAGAAATCCTCCAGCATGCCGCCCTTGCCGTCGTGTTCCACCATGCCGTCGTGCTTCTCGGCGGTACCTTCGGTGAGGGGTTGGAACCAGTGTGTGGTGTGTGTTACACCCAGTTCCATGGCCCAGCGCTTCATGCCCTCGGCAACGGCGTCGGCGGTCTTCAGGTCCAGTGTGGTGCCACGGTCGATGACATCGCACATCTTTTCGTACACATCGGCAGAAAGATACTTGAACATCTTCTGCTTGTTGAACACGTACTTGGCAAAGAACTCGCTGGGGCGTTCCTTTGGTGTGGGCACTTCTATGGCCTTCTTGCCGAAGGCTTCATCCACTACCTTGAATCTAAGTGTTGCAGGCATTTTGTAAACGGAAATGTGAAAACGGAAAACGGAAAACTTGTGTGAACGGAAATGTGAAAACGGAAAACGGAAAACTTTGTTAAACGGAAATGTGAAAGGGGGAAACGGGGGCTCCGAGTATTTCGAGTATTCTGAAACTGCTTGATGAGCACAAGCGAATAACTCGGAGTTTTCCGTTTTCCCCTTTCCGTTTTCCGTTTACTTGTTCAGCGACCAGGTGAAGCCGTCCTTGGTGTCCTTCACCTCAAAGCCGAGGGCAGAGAGGTTGTCGCGTATCTGGTCGGACAGTGCCCAGTTCTTTTCGGCCTTGGCCTGCTGGCGCTGCTCCAGAACTATGTCCACCACCTTGCCGAAGGCTTCTTCGCGTGCCTTGTTGCTACCGTCCTTCTCCTCGGAGAGGCCAAGGATGTCGAAGACAAAGGTATGGAATACCTCAGTGAGGGCTGCCACAACATCTTCCTTGATGCTGGCCTTCTTGTCAATGAGGGTGTTCAGCACACGGCAAGCATCAAACAGGTGGCTGATTACCATGGGAGATGCCATATCGTCGTTCATGGCGTCGTAGCAGTTCTGGCGCAGGGTGTCCACATACTGCATCTCCACCCAGGGCTGTCCCTTCACCTTCTGTCCTTCCTTCAGGCGCTTCAAGGCCTTCCAACCGTCCATCAGACGTGCCAGACCCTTCTCGGCGCTCTGCAGGGCCTCGTTGCTGAAGTCCACCGTACTGCGGTAGTGGGCCTGCAGGATGAAGAAGCGGATGGTCATGGGCGAGTATCCGCGCTCCAGACGCTCGTGCTCTCCGGCAAAGAACTGGGGCAGGGTGATGAAGTTGTTGTACGCCTTGCCCATCTTCTTGCCGTCGATGGTAATCATGTTGTTGTGCATCCAATAGGTCACCATGGGGTGTCCCTGGCTGGCCTGCGCCTGTGCTATCTCGCACTCGTGGTGGGGGAAGACGAGGTCAAGGCCGCCTCCGTGTATGTCGAAACGCTCGCCCAGGTACTTCTTGCCCATAGCCGTGCACTCGCAGTGCCAGCCGGGGAAACCTTCGCTCCAGGGGCTTGGCCAGTGCATGATGTGCTCGGGACTTGCTTTCTTCCACAGGGCAAAGTCGGCCTGGTTGCGCTTCTCGCCCACACCTGCCAGGGTGTCGCGGCTGGCATCCTTGATGTTCTCCAGCGAGCGGCCGCTCAGTATGCCATACTTGTGGTCCTGGTTGTAGCGCTCTATGTCGAAGTAGATGGAACCGTTGCTCTCATAGGCATAGCCGTTGTCCATAATCTTCTGCACCAGTTGCTGCTGCTC
Organism: Bacteroidaceae bacterium; assembly: GCA_017503065.1. The sequence continues at coordinate 4,054 of JAFVTT010000006.1, forward strand.
TATGATATGACCGGTGGCATGAGGCTCGATGCTGGGAGGCAGACAGTTCAGTGCCGCCATGGCCTCGTGGAAGCGGTTGGTATAGTACTGTGCCACCTCCATGGGCTCCAGTTGTTCCAGACGTGCCTTCTTGGCAATCTTGTCCTCACCCTCGTCGGCATCATGCTCCAGATGGCCCACATCGGTGATGTTGCGCACATAGCGCACCTTGTAGCCCTGATGCTTCAGGTAGCGGAACAGCAGGTCGAAAGTAATGGCCGGGCGGGCATGTCCCAAATGTGCATCGCCATATACCGTGGGTCCGCAAACATACATGCCCACACGACCCTCCACCAGGGGACGGAACAGTTCCTTCTGGCGGGTCAAAGTATTGTAAATAAGAAATGGTTGCATAGTCTTTTCCTTTATTTCGGGTACAAAATTACGATTAAGCGAGCGAAATACAAAATAAAACGCCGATTTATTTTGTATTTCCGAGCGTGAGTAATTTAGAGGCTTTGCCTCAAAGGTACGATTAAGTGAGCGAAATGTCAAATTTATTTGGACATTTCCGAACGTGAGTACCTTAGAACGAAGTTCAATGTTACGATTAAGCGAGCGAAAAAGCAAAAGAAATTTGATTTTTCCGAGTGTGAGTACCTTAGAACGAAGTTCAAAATTACGATTAAGCGAACGAAAAAACAAAATTATAACCTTTCCTTTTCCGCTTGTGTTTCCGTACCCCTACTTCTGATACACCCTCACATAATCAATCTCATAGCGCATGGGCATGGCGGAGAGGTCCACCTTGCCTCCGGTGCTGCCCATGGCAAGGTTCAGGAGCAGGTACATAGGGGCGTGGAAGGGGTTGTCGCCATGGCCGTGCTTGCCGTTGATGGTCTTGCTGAGGTCTATCTCGTTGAGCAGTTCATCGTCCAGGTAGATGCGGATGAAGTCCTTGTCCCAATCCATGCGCCACACATGGAACTGTGTTGCCCAAAGAGGGTCCTTCTCGGTGAAGTGGGTGAAGGGCTTTACGCTTTCGTCCCAGACGCTGCCGCCCTTGTCGTTGCCCCAACAGGCATTTGCCAGGATGCTGGGCACGCCACGCTTGGGGTAGAACTCCATGATGTCCACCTCTCCGCAGGAGGGCCATCCGTACTTGTCCTTGCGGCCGAGCATCCATATTGCCGGCCATGAGCCACGGCTGGCGGGGATACGGGCACGGACAATGAAACGGCCGTAGAGGAACTCATGCAGGCCTCTGGTTATGACGCTGGCCGAGGTACACTCTATGCGCTGGCGGTTGTGCTTCCAGTCCTTGCTACCCTCCTGATACCAAGGGCAGGGACGGTCCTCCCTGCGGGCGGTGATGAGGAGTATGCCATCCTCCGTCACCGTGGCATTCTCGCCCTGATACCATTGCCATTCGCGGTTGCGCACAAAGCCATGCTCGTACGTCCAGTTGGCAGGGTTGGGGCGCCCGGGAGTGTCGAACTCGTCGTGCCACACCAATTTGTAGCCTTCGTCCAAAGTTTGCGGTACCTGTGCACCAGTGCCAAGAGCCATGCCCACGAGCATGAGGGCAGAAAGGAATGTCTTCTTCATATTGGTATATTATATATAAGGTATTGTCAGTGTTGTTTCCCCAAAAAGGGCTTAATAGGTAGTATTCTCTTCTCTATTCTCTTCTTCAAATGAGCATTGGAAGTTTATCTTTTGGAGTGAATCAGGAGAGATTCTTACAAAAAGACGGTCTTTAATATGCGGGAAATTGGATTTGTCTTTGTGAAGTATAAAGTTTCCCTTTGAGAATGTACCACTATATCTTATGCTGTCTTGAAAGAATTTATCATTCTGTCTCCAGGGATGATATCCATGCTTTAACGCTTCGTCAGAGGAATGAAATCTTATACTTACTGGTCCGCTAAAGTATTGTGTTTTTCTTGAATCAAGAGTAAACATTATGCTATCATTCTTGTTAGAGATTTGTTCTAAACGCAAAACAAAGAAACCAGGATAGAAACCCTCTCGAGCATCTCTAAACTCATCACTTGTTCCCCAAAAATAGCCATCCACTATCTCACCGTTTTTGTAAGAGAACTCTATTATATTGTCTTCACTATCATGTAAAGGATAGTTGGAATAATAATAGTAATAAGAAGTGGAGTCAATCTCTAAGGACAATCTCGTGGGTTTAATAGTTGATGAGCTGGTGGTACAGAACGTTTCTATTATAGCGAATAGGAATAAGTAAATAATTGCACTTATCTTCATGTTGTGAATAGTTCATGATTTACAACAACCCTTGCTCCTTCAGTTCCTCCACCATCTTGCAGAGTTCGTTGTACCATTCCTGGCCGAAGCGGCGGATGAGGGGAGAGCGGAGGAAGACGTACAGGGGCATGTCCATTTCCTTGCCCTTGATGACGGCATCCTTGCAGATGTCCCAACGGTGATAGTTGATGCCCACAAGGCCTCCGCCAAAATCCTTCACACGGATGGGATAGATGTCGCAACTGATGGGCTTTGACGACAGGAGGCATCCACGGCATCCGCGGAAGGCACAATCGCGGCCGCCAACGATGGTGGTGACCATGTCGCCGTCGGGGTCGGCATACGCCACTCCCTGCTTGTCTATCATAGCCTGGGCACCGGCACTGAGTTGTGGCCACAGAGTGTCCAGTTCGTTCTCTATGCCGGCTATCTCGTCCATGGTGACGGGTGCACCGGCATCGCCCTCCTCGCAACAGAGGCCGTGGCACTTGGAGATGTCGCAACAGAAGCGCTCCGTAACAATGTCCGTGTGTACTATCACATCGCCCACCATGAGCATCGGGGGCAGTTCGTTCTTCTCTACCATTGTATGGGTGTCTTTCCTTTACTGATGAGATACTTGTTTGCCTCGTTGAAATGTCCGCATCCGAAGAACCCCCGGTATGCCGACAGGGGGCTTGGGTGGGCACACTGGAGGATGTGGTGGCGGGAGGCATCTATTAGTTGTGCTTTGCGTCCGGCAGGTGCTCCCCAAAGCAGGAAGACGAGCCCTTCCCTCTCCCTCGACAGGGTTTCTATGACGGCATCGGTGAAGGTTTCCCACCCTCTGCCCGAATGGCTGAAGGCCTGGTGTGCACGGACGCTGAGGCAGGTGTTGAGCAGGAACACCCCCTGACGTGCCCAACGGGTGAGGTCGCCACTTTGTGGTATGGGAGCACCCGTTTCTGTCTGTATCTCCTGAAAGATGTTCCTGAGAGATGGAGGAAATGGTATGCCGTCCTGAACAGAGAAGCAAAGTCCGTGTGCCTGCCCGTCGCCATGGTAAGGGTCCTGCCCCAGGATGACCACCTTAACGTCGTTGAACGGCGTCTGGTCGAAGGCATTGAAGATGAGCCGTGCAGGCGGGAAGCATTGCACGGTGCTATACTCCTGGCGGACGAAGTCGGTCAGTTGCCAGAAGTATGGCTTTTGAAACTCGGAGGAGAGCCGGGATTTCCAACTCTCCTCCATGCGGATGTCTTTCATAATCGGAAAACGGAAAACGGAAAACGGAAAACTGCATGGTTAATAGTTTTCCGTTTTCCGTTTTCACCTTTCAGTTTACTTTATCAGGCACTTGCCGGTCATCTCCTCGGGCTGTTCCAGACCCATGATGTGCAGGATGCTGGGAGCCACGTCGGCCAGTACGCCGTCTTCCACCTTGGCGTCCTTGTTGGCGGTAACGTAGATGAAGGGCACGGGGTTCAGAGAGTGTGCGGTGTTGACGCTGCCGTCGGGGTTCATGGCATTGTCGGCATTACCGTGGTCGGCAATGATGATTACCTCGTAGTCGGTAGCCTTGGCGGCCTCTACAACCTCGCTGACGCACTGGTCAACGGCCTTCACGGCCTTCTCTATAGCCTCGTAGATGCCGGTATGGCCCACCATGTCGCCGTTGGCGAAGTTAACCACGATGAAGTCGTACTTGTCCTCCTTGATGGCCTCTACCAACTTGTCCTTGACCTCGAAGGCACTCATCTCGGGCTTCAGGTCGTAGGTCTGCACCTTGGGACTTGCCACCAGGATACGCTCCTCGCCCTCGTAGGGAGTTTCGCGACCGCCGTTGAAGAAGAAGGTAACGTGTGCATACTTCTCTGTCTCTGCGGTGTGCAGCTGCTTCAGGCCCTTGCTGGCCAGATACTCGCCCAGGGTGTTGGTGACGTTCTCCTTGGGGAAGAGGATGTGCACGCCCTGGAAGGAAGCGTCGTACGGAGTCATGCAATAGAACTGGAGGCCGGGAATGGTGGTCATGCCCTGGTCTTCCATGTCCTGCTGTGTCAGCACGATGGTCAGTTCCTTGGCGCGGTCGTTGCGGTAGTTGAAGAAGATAACCACGTCGCCCTCCTTGATGGTGCCGTCCACGGTGCTGTTGTGGATGGGCTTAACGAACTCGTCGGTAACACCGTCGTCGTAACTCTCCTGCATGGCGGCAACCATGTCGGTGGCCTGCTTGCCCTCGCCGGCTACGATGAGGTCGTAGGCAACCTTAACGCGCTCCCAGCGCTTGTCGCGGTCCATTGCATAGAAGCGGCCCACGATGCTGGCAATGTCGGCATTGCCTGTCTCGGCGCACTTGGCGGCCAACTGCTCGATGAAGCCCTTACCGCTCTGAGGGTCGGTGTCGCGGCCGTCCATGAAGCAGTGCACATAGGTGTGGCCGATGCCGTACTCCTTGCCGATTTCCACCAACTTGAACAGGTGGTCAAGGCTGGAGTGGACGCCGCCGTTGGAGGTGAGGCCCATGAGGTGGACGCTCTTGCCGTTCTTCACCGCATATTCGTATGCGCTTACTATTTCCTTGTTCTTCAGGATGGAACCGTCGGCACAGGCGCGGTTAATCTTCACCAGGTCCTGATATACGATGCGGCCTGCACCGATGTTGAGGTGGCCCACCTCGGAGTTGCCCATCTGTCCGTCGGGCAAACCAACGTTCTCACCGCTTGCCAGCAACTGGCTGCAGGGATAGTCCTTCCACAGGCTGTCCATATAGGGGGTGGGAGTGTTGAAAATAACGTCGCCCTTACCCTTGTTACCGACTCCCCAACCATCGAGAATCATCAAAAGTGCTTTCTTTGCCATAATAGTTTCGTTTTATTATCTGTGTTTGTTGTTATCCATAATTATAGCATGCGCCTATCATGTGCGCACACGTTGCTTTGCTACGCAAAGTTAATAAATTTATTTTAAATTCCCCTATCGCAGTCCTCATTTTTAATCCATATACGCCACGGTTGCCTTCCGGGCGTGGCACAACGGCGCATTTCCGTCTATATTATTGCCGGCGATGCTTGGCGTATTGAAAAATATTCTTACCTTTGTACAGGCGAAGCACATTGCACCGAAAAGCGTGAAACACATACTGAGGTTTCTATTTACCATTGTAATGGCAGTTGCTTTTATCAATGGTGCAAGCGGTTCTGATTCCACCGGGCAGGAGAATCAGGGCTATGATGCATACGCCGAAACAGCATATTTCAGTACGGACACACAAGACATTGCCCCGGAACTGTACGTTCTGAGACAGATGCCGTCTGCCAACGGGATACGTCCGCAGAAATCTGCAAAGAAGAAAAGTACCACACTCAACAACCGCTTTTATTTTCTGCCTGCCGACAGGGTGACAAACCTAAAGGTGCGGCATTTTATCTGCAATCCCCCAACCGCATCCCCATTTTCGTTTGCCAAGCCTACGGACATGCTCGTCAGTTTTGGCAGACTTATTATTTAGTGAATGTCTTTTTCCGAGGGCTGTGGCAACCCGCCGCGAGCCTCATCGCCTCGTGTTGTAAGGCATATCGCCCCGTGTTCCGAGTCCCGTAGCAACGTATTGCATGGGCACTCGCAATACATGGCATTATACCCTACTTTCATAGCATTCATTCACAAACAAATAAACAACAATGGGAATTCTACAAATCTTTACCCTCTTAGGAGCATTGGGTATGTTCCTTTATGGCATGAACCTGATGAGTTCAGGTCTGCAGAAAGCGTCGGGCGACAAACTGAGGAGCCTGCTCTCTGCCATGACTTCAAACCCCTTCAAGGGAGTGCTCACCGGACTTGGCATCACATCCGTAATCCAGTCCTCTTCGGCCACTACCGTAATGGTGGTTAGTTTCGTCAATGCCGGACTTCTTACCCTGTATCAGGCCATAGGCGTAATCATGGGTGCCAACATAGGTACCACGGTAACGGCATGGCTCGTATCATGGCTCGGTTTCAAGGCCGACATCTCCATCCTTGCCGTGCCTCTGATGATATTCGGCTTCCTCTTCTCCAACTCCAAGAAGAACCAGCGCCAGAACATCGGCGAACTCATCGTGGGTTTCTGCCTTCTGTTCCTCGGCCTTTCTTTCATGAAGGAATCCGTACCCGACCTTAACGAGACCCCCGAGGTGCTTGATTTCGTCAAGACCTGGTCAAGCCACGGCTTCGGTTCCGTGCTCCTGTTCCTCGTCTTCGGCACGATACTGACCCTCGTGCTCCAGTCCTCCTCTGCCACCATGGCCATCACCCTCATCATGCTCAGCATGGGATGGATACCCTTCGAGATGGCATGTGCCATGGTACTGGGCGAGAACATCGGTACAACCATCACCGCCAACATTGCCGCTGCCGTGGGTAACACCCAGGCAAAGCGTGCTGCCATGTCGCACACCATCTTCAACGTGTTCGGTGTGCTCTGGGCACTGGCTCTCTACAAGCCGTTCCTTTGTTTGGTTGGCCTCGTCACCTCTACGGTATTCGGTTTGCCCGATCCCTCGGCCGAAGGCTTTGCCGTGAGCGGTCCCAATACCGACGAAGGTGTGGCAGCACTCTATGGCCTGTCCATGCTCCACACCCTGTTCAACACCATCAACACCTTCGTGCTCATCTGGTTCATCAAGTACATCGAGAAGGCCGTTGTCCTCATCATCAAGGCGCCCAAGGATCAGGAAGCCGAGGTGTTCCGCCTGAAGTACATCTCCGCAGGTCCCTTGGCCACACCCGAACTCTGCATGGAGCAGGCCTTCAACGAAATCATACACTTCGCACAGATTTCCAGAAAGGGCCTTTCCTATGCCAAGGCTGCCATCGGCGAGAAGAAGGAGGACAAGTTCGATGAACTGAGCAAGAAACTCATCAAGTACGAGGAAATCTCCGACCGTGTAGAATACGAGATTGCCACCTTCCTGAACGGAGTCTCTTCCGATAGCATCAGCGAGGACACCTCCAAGCAGATAAAGGCAATGTACAAGATCATCAAGGAACTGGAATCACTGGGCGACTCTGGCGAGGCAATAAGCCGCATCCTGTCCAGAAGGAACGTGCACAACAAGTCCTTCGACGACGACACCATCAAGAAACTGGAAGGCATGGTGGATGCCGTGGACAATGCCTACGATGCCATGATAACCAACCTGGCAGGTGTCCATAAGGGAACCCTGGAGGAGATTTCCAACGCATACAATGCCGAGGACCGCATCAACTATCTCCGCAACGACCTGCGCGACGCAGAGATTGAGGAAATAGAGGACGGCAGGAAGAACTACCAGACGAGTGTCTACTACATAGACATAGTGAACCAGTTGGAGCGCATGGGCGACTTCATCATCAACATCTCGCAGGAACTGGAAAAGAACTTCGTGCGCAGGTAATCGCCCTCAAAATAACTATCGGTTACTGTGTTTGCATGTGCAAATGCAGTAACCTATTTTTTTTACAGACGCTCAGTAGGAATAAAGTATTACACTGGTCAGGCTTAGTCGAACACCTTGAATTCGTAACCCAGACCCTTTATCCACAAGAGGGCCTCAGGCAGGATTTCCTTCAGTTTGTCTATGCTTTTAAGACTGTCGTGAAAGGTGATGATACTGCCATTACGGGTATATCGCTTCACGTTTTCCAACACCTCCTCTGCCGTGAGGCGATTGCTGTAGTCGCGCGTTACGAGGTCCCACATTACCACTCGCCACCCCGTGGCTCTCATCACACGGTACTGCATCAGTTTCATCCAGCCGTGCGGTGGGCGGAAGAGTTTGCCTGTCTGAAGTATTTCCTCGGCCTTCTGCACGTTGCCAAGGTACTTCCATGAGAACCATCGGAAGCCGCCTATGTGGTTGTAGGTGTGGTTGCCTATGCGGTGTCCGCGCCGGCGAACCTCTTCAAGCAGATGCGGATAGCGGCGGGCATTGTCTCCCACCATAAAAAAAGTGGCCTTGATGTCCAGGCTATCCAAGACATCAAGGACGTATGGCGTAGCCTCGGGAATGGGACCGTCGTCAAAGGTCAGGTACACCGACCTCTGACTGGGGTCCATTCTCCATAAGGCATGCGGATACAGCCAACGAAGAAACCTTGCGGGCTGCTCTATTATCATCTGTAGAGATAACCGCTGAACATTACGTGATATGCCTGGAGTTTCTCCTCCATTTCCTTAAGGTTGGCGGATTCGGCGCTTTCAAGGATTTCCACGGCATTGCTCAACTGATATACATTGTACAGGATGTCCTGTGCACAGGACTGCTGCACACGGGGGTTGAGTGTGGCATACCAGTCGAGATACTCGCAGGCATTGGCGGCGATGTCCATGACGATGCCTTCTGCCTCCTTTTTCTCACCTTGCATCAACCATACACGTGCCAGGTCCATGCTGCCACTCATGTAGTTGTGGCTTACGGTTTCGGAAGGGATAACCTCCTTGACATAGCGGACCACGTTCAGTGCCTTCTCTTTCTTGCCCTCACGCATCAGCTGCATTGCCAGGGTGGCAAACAGGCGGCGGTGCGTGTAGCACATGCGCAGAACCGTCTCGTCCAGATAGATGTCGGGATTGTCCAGGCCACCGAAGCGGAACTTGTTCATCAGGTTGTCGTACATGCGCTCGGTGTCCATGGTCATGCCGCTCTCCTTGGTGTTGAACGGAGTGATGCGGTCTGCCAGACCTTCGCGCACGAAGTTGTTGCCCAGAGAACCGTAGTTGTCGCTGCCCACGGTGCATGCCACATACATGGGACGTTCCCAGTTGGTACGGCATAGCATCTCGTAGATCATCATCTCGTTCTTGTACACGGCACGCTTGCCCTTCAGGCTGATGTGCATCACGTCGGGTATGGAGTCGCCGGCAATCATCATGCCGCTACGGCGTACGGCCTCCTTGTCGATGGTGATTACCACGGAGTCCGTGGGGAAGCACTGGAGAGCCTCATCGTCGTTCAGTATCCACTTGTCTATGATGTTGCTCAGTTCGTAGGGGTTCTCGCCAAGCAGTTCTCTCATGGCCTGCGGGTCGTCCTTCAGTATCTCTATGGCACGTTCCAGTTCGCCCGGACGCACGCTGATACCCTCTCTGGTGCCAGTGACATACTGCAGGCGCTTCCACGTGATAGGCACGGCAGGAGAGTCGTAGGCAGGACGCTTCATCTGGTCAATGTACCAGTCGGTCTGCAGGTATGAAAGATTGCAGACACGAGCATCGGTGCGGATGCCCTCGGTCTCCTGGCAATACCACAAGGGGAAGGTGTCGTTGTCGCCATTGGTGAAGATTATGGGAGACTTGCCCTCATCCAGACTCATCAGATAGTTCTGGCCGAAGTCGCGGCAAGTGTATCGTCCGCTACGGTCGTGGTCGTCCCAGGTCTGTGAAGCCATCTGTACGGGAACAAGCAGGCAGAGTCCGCTCAGCACGGCACCAATCATACCGTTCCTCTTGAACACGTATCTGTTGAGCAGGTCGCTGATGGCGGCAACACCCAAACCAATCCAGATGGCATAGGCATAGAACGAACCGGCATAGGCATAGTCACGCTCACGGGGCTGCACAGGTGTCTGGTTCAGGTAAAGCACGATGGCCAGACCTGTCATGAAGAACAGGAAGAAGACCACCCAGAACTGCTTCACGCCCTCGTCCACCATACCGTCCTTGGTGCTGATGCGCTTGTTCACCTGCCATACCAGACCGATGATGCCGAGCAGAAGGGGCAGGCAGTAGAAGACGTTGCGTCCCTTGTTCTCGCGAAGTTCCGTGGGCAACTTGCTCTGATCGCCAAGGCGCATGTTGTCGAAGAAAGGAATGCCTGTTATCCAGTTGCCGTGCTCGTATTCGCCATGGCCCTGAATGTCGTTCTGGCGACCGGCAAAGTTCCACATGAAGTAGCGCCAATACATAAAGTTCACCTGGTAGGACCAGAAGAAATAGAGGTTCTCCATCATGGTTGGCACCTTTATGGTCTTGCGTTCGCCAAGGTGGTCTATTGTCACATTCTTGCCTTCGATGCCACCCATCCATTCCTCGTAGTTGTTCTTATGGCGATCGGAATGCATGCGGGGGAAGAGCATGTTGTAGGCATAGATATACTTCTTTTTATAATCTATGATTTCATAGCGGTCGGGCTCGTCCTCCGTTTTCTTCTCCACACGCTGGTACTGTGGTGCTCCCTCAATACATGCAGGAACATAATACTGTCCCTTTACCTCCATCTTTACGGGAGCAGAATAGGGCTGGCCATAGAGCAGGGGACTGTCGCCGTACTGGTCACGGGCCAGATAACTGCCCAAAGTGAACACATCCTCGGGAGAGTTTTGGTCCATAGGAGGGTTGGCCTCGGAGCGGATAACGATGACAGCATAGGAAGAGTAGCCTATCATTATCATAAGCAGGCACAGGAGCGTGGTGTTCATCAGTCGGGCAGAAACCCAGTGAATGCCATCCTTGGCATAGTTCAGCACGAAGTACAGAACAACCATTGCCACCACTCCAATCACCACACTGCTGATACCATGTCCATAGAAAGGAATACCCAACATGCCAACACCGGCAATGAAGGAGAGGTTCATTCTGAGACGGCTCTTCTGTTTGGTAGACTCCCAGATAGCCCAAAGCACTGTGAGTATAAGAATGAACAGATACACAACCAGACCTGTGTTGAAGGGAAGGCTGAGCGTGTTGACAAACAGCAGTTCGAACCAACCGCCCACCTTAACGATACCGGGCACAATGCCATACAACACCACAGCTACGAGCACGAAACTGCCCAACAAAGCCACAAGGCTGCCCTTGACATTGGGATTGGTGTGTCTCTTGAAGTACCATACCAGCACAAGGGCAGGCAGGCAGAGCAGGTTCAGCAGGTGTACGCCGATGCTGAGGCCTGTGAGGTAGGCAATGAGGATAAGCCAGCGGTCGGCGCCGGGCTTGTCGGCATTGTCCTCCCATTTCAGGATAAGCCAGAAGACAACGGCGGTGAACAGGCTGGAGTAGGCATAAACCTCGCCCTCTACGGCAGAGTACCAGAATGTGTCGGAAAAGGTGTAGGCCATGGCACCTGTCATGGCGGCCAACTCAACGGTCAGTCCCTGTCCCCAGGTCTTTATCTGTCCGTTCTCGCCCACCAGTTTGCGTGCCAGATGGCTGATGCTCCAGAACAGGAACATGATACATGCGGCAGACAACAGGGCACTCATAATGTTTACCATCATGGCCACCTTGGTGGGGTCGTCGGTAAACTGCGAGAAGAGGTTGCCCGTGAGCATGAAGAAAGGTGCGCCTGGCGGATGTCCCACTTCCAACTTGAATGCAGTCGTGATGAATTCGGGACAGTCCCAGAAGCTTGCCGTGGGCTCTATCGTGCTGCAATACACGAAGGCCGCAATGGCAAATGCAATCCACCCCATAAGGGTGTCAATCAGTTTGAACTGTTTCATTATTGTTTGTTTAGTTGTTTATGTAATATATCGAGATAATGAGTATGGCATATCGCACGGCCTTGCCCACGGAGATGGACAACAGCGTGGTATATGGATTGGCCCGCATGTAACCGAGGGTTACACTGAGTACACTGCCTAAAATTGGCAGGAAGCACAGGGTTCCTATCCATGCACCCCGTCCGTCTATCCATTCCCTTGTCTTATTTACCTTCTCTGCAGAAATGTGAAGATACTTCTCTATCCACTCCATACGTCCGAAGGTGCCTATCCAGTAGTTGAACATCGAGCCTGCAACATTGCCAACTGTGGCACTGAGGAATAGGGGCCATGGTTCCAGTCCTGCCAATTGCAAACTTACCATCACAGCCTCGCTGCTGAAAGGGAAGACGCTGCCTGCCAGGAAAGCGGCAATGGTCATACCCAGATAACCATAACTCTCAAGTATTTCTATCAGAAAGTCCATATTCCAAGGTTTAGCGTGAATAGCATCAGTATCATAACTATGGTCACACAGAAGAACAGATTGCTGACCAAAGAGCCGGTGAGGGCAAAGAAGTGCGCAATCATTGTGCCTGCTGCAAGCATCAGCACCGGGGCAAGCAGGGAATACTTGTCCGGCATGGCAATGACAAGCAACCACGACGCTACCGTCTGCATCACATAGATATACAGGAACATCCTGGTCCTTATCTTGTCATTGTAGTAGTTGCGCAAATAATGCACAATACCTATCAGTGCAAGCAGCGACAGAAGTGCAAAGTTCAGTGCCTCAGGTTCTTTATATGAAAGCATCCATCCATAGTCCTTGACTACAAACATGTCTGTGTAAAGCAAACTTTCTGCCCTGCTCCAAAGGAAACAGTAATCGCCAGAGACAATGCTCCATCCCACGACAAAGCATAGCGGCAACATCAATCCTACCACTCCTGCCCAAAATCCTCGCCATGTCAGGCTTCGTAAGAAGATGAGCAGATACCAGTAATAGAGCGGAACGAATAGAAGAAGTTGCGGTATGGCCAACGAGGCAATGCCAAGAAACAGGAATGTGTGAAACACATGTACTACCGGTTCATGCTCCTGATAGGTCAGGAACATAATGTAGTAACTTCCTGCCAGTGCCGGCACTGCCACCCATGCTTCGGAGAATGTGTGCAGAGATGGCATCAGTGAGATGCAGACAACCCACACCGTGGCAATCATGCTTGAACGTATGCGCAACAGGGCAAAGACATTTGCTGTCTCTATCACTATGTAGGTGGACAATGCCGCCAATGCCAATGACACTATGGAGGAGGTATTGTAACCAAATTCATGGGCATTACCGTTCCAAAACCATGCGAGAGCACCTATCACCATGCACAGAGGCAGGGTGACGGTACTCTCGCTGACGTGATTCTGGAACCGGTTGTTACGCATAGTGTCTTACAGGTCCTGACCGATGTCCCTACGGTAATACTTACCTTCGAACTGTATCTTCTGGGCTTCCTGCATACTCTTTGCCAGAGCCTCGGCCTTTGTGGAACCGTATGAACTTACAGCAATGACGCGTCCGCCGCTGGTAACTACCTGTCCGTCCTTGGTGGCAGTGCCGGCATGGAACACTATGCTGCCTTCCACCTCGTCAATGCCTGTGATGGGGAAGCCCTTCTCATATGAGCCGGGATAGCCTCCACTCACCATCATCACGCACACGGCACTGCGCTGGTCAAACTCTATGGCCTTCTGTCCCAGGGTCTGTGTTGCCACCCCCTGCAGGAGGTCCACCAGGTCGCTCTTTATGCGGAGCATTACGGTCTCTGTCTCGGGGTCGCCCATGCGTACGTTGTACTCTATCACCTTGGGGTCTCCGTCTACGTTTATCAAACCAAAGAAGATAAAACCCTTGTAGTCAATACCCTCCTGGGCCAAGCCTTCCACGGTGGGACGGATAATGCGGTCCTCAACCTTCTTCATCCATGCCTCGTCGGCAAAGGGAACGGGAGATACACTGCCCATACCGCCTGTGTTGAGACCTGTATCGCCTTCACCGATGCGCTTGTAGTCTTTGGCTTCGGGCAGGATGACATAGTCCTTGCCGTCGGTAAGCACGAACACAGAGCACTCTATGCCGCTCATGAACTCTTCAATCACCACGCGGCTGGAAGCACCGCCGAACATGCCGCCGAGCATCTCCTCCAGTTCTTTCTCGGCCTCCTCCAGAGTGTCCAGAATGAGCACACCCTTACCGGCACAAAGGCCGTCTGCCTTCAATACGTATGGAGCCTGAAGGGTGCGCAGGAAAGCCTTGCCTTCCTCTAGAGTCTCGCCTGTGAAGGTCTGGTATGCTGCTGTGGGGATGCCGTGGCGCTGCATGAATCCCTTGGCAAAATCCTTGCTGCCCTCAAGTACGGCGCCCTCCTTGGAAGGCCCGATAACGGGAATGGATGCCAGTTCGGCATCGGCCTTGAAGTAGTCGTAGATGCCCTTTACCAACGGGTCCTCGGGACCTACGACAACCATAGTGATGGCATTTGCAAGCACAAAACTCCTGATGCCTTCAAAGTCGTCTGCCTTCATGGCAACGTTCTCGCCTGCCAGTGCCGTTCCGGCATTGCCGGGTGCAATGTACAGTTTCTCCACCTTGGGGCTTTGTGCTATCTTCCATGCCAAAGCGTGTTCACGGCCACCGGAGCCGAGTAGAAGTATTCTTTCCATAATATCGGTTATTTCAAATAGTCTTCAAAGTATCTTGTTATCCTCTCGTGCAGGTGCACTGCATCCTTGCCGTACATGTTGTGCTCGCCACCGGGATAGAGGAAGTAGTCGCACTGTGTGCCGGCATCTATGCAGGCGCGGATGAAACTGAGGGTGTGCTGCGGAACACATACGGGGTCGTTGTAACCGATTATAAGTTGCAGGCGGCCCTTCAGGTTGCCGGCGCGCAGACGCAGGTTGCTGTTCTTGTATCCCTCGGGGTTCTGTTGTGGAGTATCCATGTAACGTTCGCCATACATCACTTCGTAATAGTTCCAGTCAATTACAGGGCCGCCGGCCACGCCCACCTTGAACACGTCGGGGAAAGTGAGCATAAGGTTCGTGGTCATGAAACCGCCGAAACTCCAGCCATGTACACCCATGCGGTCCTTGTCCACATAGGGCAGTGACATCAGGTACTCCACACCCTTGTACTGATCCTGGCACTCAACGGTTCCCAACTGGCGGAATGTGGCCTGCTCGAAATCGCGGCCGCGCCATTCACTGCCACGTCCGTCGAGGATGAAGACGATGTAGCCCTTCTGTGCCATGTAGGTTTCCCAGCCGCGGCTTGACCAATGCCATGAAGCGTCCACCAGATGTGCATGAGGACCCCCGTAGACGTAGACGATGGTGGGGTATTTCTTCTTTTCGTCAAAGTCGGCAGGCAACACCATACGATAATAGAGGTTTGTAATCTCGTCGGCAGCCTTGATGCTTCCGCTCTTGAAGGTGGGGATGCTGTATCCGTTCTCCTTCCATGTGTCCTTAGCAGTAAGGATATTAGCTCCCTTGCCAGTTATTGTGGACAGCAAGTTGATGCTTCTGGGCACGTCGGGTGCGGTATAGGCAGAGATTACGGCTGCACCGCTCTTGCTCAGTTGTGCCTGATAGCAGACACCCTCCTGTGCGCCCAGGGGAGTACGTTTTCCACCGGAAACCTTCACACTATAGAGGCATGATTTGCGTGGGTCAGACTCGTTACTACGGAAAATAAGGCGACGTGCACCGGTGTTGAAACCCACGAATTCCTGTACTACCCACTTACCCTTTGTGATCTGCTTCAACTCGTCCTTTTCCAAGTCTAGAAGATAGAGATGGTTATAACCGTCGCGCTGGCTCTGCATTACAGCCTTGCTCTCATCCCATGGAAGGAATGTCAGGGGATGCATAGGTTCTACATATTTGTCATGTTTTTCCTCGAGAACAGTGCGGATTACATTGCCCGTCAGGGCGTCGTACTGGACAAGACGCATATGGTTCTGGTCGCGGTTCAACTCAAAGATGTAGATACTCTTGCCATCGGGAGCCCATGTCACGTTGGTGTGATAGTCATCCTTTTCGCCAACAAGATCCAGCCAGACATTCTCTTTTGTCTCGGTATTGAAGACGCCAACCTTCACCACATGGCTCTTTTCGCCTGCCATTGGATAATGGCATGAATATGTCTCTGCCATGCGTGACTCACCTTCTGCAGGACCATTGGACTTGATGTCCACCTGCGGGTAACTGGGCACCATGCTCTGGTCCATACGATAGTAGGCCAGCGACTTGCCGTCGGGAGACCAGAATGTACCTCCGCTTATGCCAAACTCATCGCGATGGACGCTTTGGCCATATACGATATTGTCGCTGCCGTCTGTGCTACCGTCCATGCTGATTTGCAGTGTGTCGGAATTGGCAGTAAATACATACAGGTTGCCTCCAATGGTGTAAGCAGTCTGCCTGCTATTGATGTTAAAGTCACGTGTAACAGCACCTTTGGGCAATGTCACGTCATAAAGCACACGACATGCGTGGAAGTCCAGCATTATGCGGCGCTGACCCTTGGTAAACATTACCACGGGTTCCTCTGAAAGGGGGAATGAGAAACTGTGGGCGCTGAAAGCCACCTTCTCGTTCAGGCACTTGTTCACCTGCTCCACGGTCAGAATCTCCTTGCCTGTATTCAGGTCATAGACGCCCTCCGGGGTTGTCTTCAATGCAATATTGCCCCACCATGAGGTATAAACATTCTCTGGACGCAGGCTCCAGTAACTCTCGCCGCCACCCAACAGGTCGTCCAAAGTGAACTGTTTCTGCTGAGCTGATGCCGATGCAATACACATAAAGCAAAATACAAACGATAATAAAGCCTTCACCGAAAGCTGTTTGATACGATTAGTCTTCATCATCTCTACGGAATTTATTGAATGATTTGTTGTTTTTCCTGTTGAAATCCCTCTTGCCGAACTTGCCGTCTCCGAACTTGTCATTGCCATACTTTCCCTTACGGCCTTCGCCGTCACGGCCGGAGAACCTGCTTTCGCGTCTGTCGCCATGCTGGCTTCCATCCTTGCGTCCGAATCTTCTGTCTTCACGTGTATACTTGCCCTTACCAAAATTGCGGTCGCCGGACAATTCGCGCTCCTCGGGTTCTTCTCCCAATCTGGTCTTGAAGTCACGCTTTTGCTTGAAACGCTTCTGGTCGGCCATCAGTCGGCGTTCTTGTGCGGTCTTGATGTCACCGCCACTGGCACGCATGTCGTTGAACTTGCCGTCGAAAATCTGGTACTTGCGCAGTTCGCACTCCAGCGAACCGTTGTAGAGGGGTGTTCTCAGCGAGGGCTTCAGGCCAATGGCCTCGAAGCATTCCTCTCTGTAACTCAGCACCCAGGCGTCTCCGCCAACGAACTGGTGCTTGAATCTCTCGCCGATCATCTTGTACAGGCCCAGCAGGTCGGGAGCGGAGATGCGTTCGCCGTATGGAGGATTGGTGACGATGATGCTCTTCTCCTTGGGTTGGGTGAAGTCCTTGAAATCCTGGAATGCAATCGTAACCTCCTTGCTCAGTCCTGCTGCCTTCACATTGCGTGTGGCTATCTCCACGGCCTGGCGGTTGTTGTCATAGCCATAGATGTGGTGCTCAAACGGACGCTCCATGCTGTCGTCGTCATAGATGCGTTCGAAGAGTTCCTTGTCGAAGTCGGGCCATTTCTCGAAAGCGTACTCCTTGCGGAACACGCCGGGAGCAATGCCGCGTGCTATCAATGCCGCCTCTACGGCAAAGGTGCCACTGCCACACATGGGGTCTATCAGGTCGCATTCGCCACGCCATCCTGTCTGCAGAATTATGCCGGCAGCCAGCACCTCGTTCAAAGGCGCCTCTACGGCCTCCTGACGGTAGCCGCGACGGTGCAGACTCTCGCCGGAACTGTCCAGCGCCAGCGTGCAGTCGTACTCTGCCACGTGGATGTGCAACTGGATGTCGGGGTTGACTATACGGATGTTGGGGCGGTTGCCGGTCTTCTCGCGGAACTGGTCTACTATAGCATCCTTCACCTTGTAGGCAACGAACTTCGAGTGCTTGAATTCGTTACTGAACACCACACTGTCTACTGCAAAGGTGGTCTCGTTAGACAGGTACTGTGTCCAGTCTATCTGCTTGACAGCCTCGTACACCTCATCGGCAGTCTTTGCCTTGAAGTGGCTGATGGGTTTGAGAATACGTATAGCAGTGCGCAATTGAAAATTAGCACGGTACATAGTCTCCTTATTACCCGTAAAGGACACCATGCGGCGTCCTATCTGAATGTTGTTGGCTCCCAGGTCAATGAGTTCTGATGCCAACACTGTTTCCAAGCCTTGAAAGGTCTTGGCAATTAGTTCGAATTCCATTATATTGTCTTGTGTGTTATTGCTTGTTCCTGATGTTGCTCCCCTGCATGAGTTTCTCGCCGGGTTTGGTTCCCTCTGTTACCCAAAGATTACCTCCGATTACGGTGCCCTTGCCAATGGTAATGCGGCCCAGCACTGTTGAGTTGCTGTATATTATCACATCGTCCTCCAGGATGGGGTGGCGTGGTATGCCTTTTATCGGGTGGCCGTTTTCATCCAGCGGAAAACTCTTTGCACCTAGTGTCACACCCTGATAGAGCTTCACATTATTGCCGATAATGCAGGTGGCGCCTATCACCACACCTGTTCCATGATCTATGGTAAAGTGGTGCCCTATGGTTGCTGCGGGGTGGATGTCTATACCTGTTTCAGAGTGTGCCTTTTCGGTAATGATACGTGGAATGAGATGTATTCCCAACTCCAGCATCCTATGGGCTATACGATAGTTTATCATTGCCTTTATAACAGGATAACAGCATATTATCTCATCGTATGATTCCGCAGCAGGATCTCCGTTATAGGAAGCCTCCACATCCATATCCAGCTGGTGCTTCAGTTCGGGCAGGTATTCTATCATACTGGCAGCCTTCTCCTTCTCCATTATGCTGCACATCTGGGCATATAGCAGTTCTTCGCTCACTCCCTCGCCATAGAACTTTGGGAAAAGGATGGAACGGAAACTGTTTATGATCTCTTCTACTTTGTTAACCATTTTGTGTACGCCCTATCTATATAGTTCGTTCGCGTGCGCGCGTCTAATTTAACAAATATAGCCCGCCGTTACCGACAGGCTATCACTTGCGTGCGCTTCAGGATGGGCTTGAACCAACGACCCCATGATTAACAGTCATGTGCTCTAACCAACTGAGCTACTGAAGCAGTTTTGCAACTGAGCACCGCTCCTTTTCTTGTCTTTGCGCTTCAGGATGGGCTTGAACCAACGACCCCATGATTAACAGTCATGTGCTCTAACCAACTGAGCTACTGAAGCAACTTTTTTGAGCGTTTTTTCTCAATTGCGGTGCAAAGATAGAGGTTTTTTCGGAAATAAACAATATATTTGCAGAAAAAAATAAAGAAATAGCATGAAAATATTAGGTATAGGCAACGCGTTGGTAGACATCTTGTATCGTTTGGACGACGAACACCTTTTAAGTGAGATACACCTGAAGAAGGATGCAATGACCCTTATCAACGAGCGTTGGGAGCATGAGATAGAGGACATGACACGCAACGTGGACAAGAGTATGGCCAATGGCGGAAGCATCAGCAACACCATGGTGGCTTTGGCACGTCTCGGGCGTGAGGTTGGTTACATCGGGCGCGTAGGTGACGACGAGATGGGACGCTTCTTCGAGGGCAAGTTGCGTGAGGCAGGTGTGCACACACAACTGATCATGGGGCGTGAGGCCACAGGTGTAGCCCACACATTCGTCACTCCCGGTGGAAGCCGTACTTTCGGCACATTGCTGGGCGCTGCCTACTATCTCGGACCGAATGACATCACCGCAGAGATGTTCCGTGGTTACGATCTACTTCATATCGAAGGGTATCTGGTGCAGAACCAGGAACTCATCGAGACGATATGCCAAAGGGCCAAGCAGGCAGGACTTATCCTCAGCCTGGACTTGTCCAGTTTCAATGTCGTTAGCAAGAACCGTACCTACTTCCACCACTTGATATCTGACTATATCGACATTGTCTTTGCCAACGAGGGTGAGGCACGTGCCTTCACGGGAAGTTTCGATTCTCTGGAACAGGTGAGACACATTGCGCATTTGTGCGACCTTGCCGTAGTGAAGCTTGGCGAACAGGGTTCTATTGCCATGCTGGAGGGCGGACGCATATACAAGTGCAGTGCCGAGTATGTGGAGAACGTTGTGGACACAACGGCGGCCGGCGACTATTTTGCCGCAGGTTTCCTGCATGCGCTTACCCGCGGTCACAGACTACATAAATGTTTACACACAGGCACCGTTCTTGCAACAGAGGCCGTTCAGGTTTTGGGCAGCCACTTGCCACCTGCGGCATGGAACCGAATCAAGACCAGCATAGACTGCAGATAGCAGTACGTCGTTATTTTAGCATATAAAGGTCCGCCCTCTTTTCATTGGGAGCGGAGTTATAAATTATGAAGATAATACGCCAGTTTTTTATCGCTTCAACACTCCTGCTTTCAGTAGGTACTGGCATGACCGCCAGTGCACAGGTAGTAGAGAACCATAATTCCAAGGTGGCCAGGAATCTGGAGATATTCAACGAGATATACAAGACTCTGGACCTTTTCTATGTGGATACTCTTGCCGCGGATACTGTTATCCGCTGGGCCATTGACGGCATGCTTATGAAGGTGGACCCTTTCACAGGATACTATCCAGCCGACGATGAGGACCTGCGCCAGATGGCAACTGGAAAATATGCCGGCATAGGCAGCATCATACGTTACCACAAGAAACATGACCGTGTGGTCATAGACGAACCATATGCCAACACTCCCAGTCAGGATGCGGGCCTTAGGGCTGGCGATATTATCTTGACAGTGGACGGTAAGGATATCAAAGGTATGATGCCTACAAAGGTGACGGAGATGCTCCGTGGCGAGGCGGGAACAACCTTTGAACTATGTTTCCAGCGTCCCGGCGAAAAGAAGTCGCGCACCGTTCACATCACCCGACGTACCATCCAATTGCCAGCCATACCTTATTATGGAATTATGGACGACGGCATAGGCTACATAAACCTGAACAGTTTCACGTCGGGTTGCGCACGCGAGATGCGCCATGCCCTGCTGCAACTCATGTCTCAGGGGGCAAAGAGTCTTGTGCTGGACATCCGCGACAATGTGGGCGGTGCCATAAACGAAGCGGTGGATATCACGAACCTGTTTCTGCCCAAAGGAGTGAAGGTGGTATATACCAAGGGCAAGCAGGCATCCATGAACCACGAATACTCAACCACCACAGACCCCATAGCACCAGATATGCCTCTGGTAGTGCTGGTAAACGGCATGTCGGCCTCTTCTTCAGAGATAGTAAGCGGAGCGTTGCAGGACATGGACCGTGCCGTCATCATGGGCACACGTACCTTTGGCAAGGGTCTGGTACAGGCCATACGCGATGTACCCTATCGTGGCGAACTGAAAATTACCACCGGCCGCTACTACATCCCCTCGGGCCGTTGCATACAGGCACACGAGTACAACCACGATGGCAGTTCCAAGTCTATCCCCGACTCTTTGCGCAATACATTCTACACCAAGGCAGGACGTCCAGTTACCGACGGGGGTGGCATCCAGCCAGACAGTGTCATTCTGAACGACACCCTTCCCACCATGATATACGACCTCGTGCAAAGCGATATCTTCTTTGACTGGGCCACGGACTTTGCCAACAGCCATCCAGCCATAGATGCTCCGGGAAAGTTCCATGTCACAGACAGCGTGTATGACGCTTTCTGCAAGTATGTCGAAGAGTCCAAGTTCACCTACAACCGCCGTTCGGACGAGGTGATACAGCTCCTGCGCCGTGTAGCGGACATGGAAGGTTATCTGGAGGATGCCGAAGACGAAATGAAGGCTCTGGAGGCCAAGTTTGCACCGGACATCCACAAGGACCTGCAGCGCATGCGCAAGCACATCATGCCATATCTGGAGAGCGAGATTATCATCAGATACTACCACCAGCAGGGCAGCATACGGCATGCCATTCCCCAAGACAAGGTATACCGTAGTGCCGTAAACCTGTTGCGTGACACCAAGGCATACCTCTCCATCCTGAAATCATCGGAAAAATAGTTCATACACCTAAATACCTATGAGACGAAAAGCAAGCAAAGCCAACCTGTCCTTCATGTGGGGCATCATGGCCATGGCCATCATAGTCCTGCTGGTGGCAGGATTATTCCTCTACTTGTGTGTACCTGCAAAATAATCAATTGCATTTAACCCAAATCGGTCATTAGCGTTTTGATGATAATAGCCATAATAGAAACTGTCAATGACGAACTGAAGAATATTGCTCAGATCGAACACTCCAGACACAGATGCTTTGACAATTTTATCGTAAACATTTTGGGAGCTATTGCTGCATATTGTATGTTTCCGAAAAAGCCGTGTATCAATGTACAAAGAACACTGGATACACAGCTTACTCTATTTTAAATTCGTCGAACTCACGTTAGCTTATAATGTTGGTCATAGTAGGCTCCTCGGTTATGGTAAACGTCCGAAAAGTAATCTTATTAAGAAAATCGAGTCAGGCGACTGGGATATTTATGAGGAGTATATCTCATACCGCTGCTACAAAGGTAAGCCAATCCCCAGTATTGAACGCCGCAGAAAAAGAGAGTTTCAATTGCTGTATATTCCGTAGCCGTTATTTAAAGAGCCTTCCCTTAAGCAATTGAGAGAAGGCTCTTGTTTTATTAATCACTAAATGAACAATAATTCAATATATAACACTATTTAAACTGCTTTTTCTTGACGAATTAGCGTTCAATTGCGTTATTTTGTGTAATTTTGCATCATGCGGATAGTTTCTCTAAAAGAAAACATACAAGCTGTACGTGATTACAAAAAGAATAATATAAGAAATGAAAATCAAATGTGAGAATTAAATTTGTAATATTATCAATAATACTTTTCGGGATGTGCTGTGCATGTTCCGAAAAATCGCATTTTGATGAGCCTCGTCCTGAGATTACAGTTGTATTAGGCTTAAGTGGTGCAGGAGACAATGGATATAATGATGAAATCCTGGCTGGAATCATGGACGTAAATGAGACAAACGAGGTCTCTCTTTCAATGATTAGTCCGACATCAATGGATGATGCGAGGAGTGCATTGAGTACATGGGTCAATAAAGATTTATCAGGGGTACATGCTCTGCTTGTTTTAGCGGGAAATGAATATGAATCCTTGGTACAGGATATTACACTCCCACAGAACAAGTCGATTCTTATATTTGAAAGCGAAGATGATAATTTACCGAACAGGGTGAGTTCGTTTATGATACACAGATATGGCGTATCATATTTAGCAGGTTGCATGGCGAGTGAAGCGGAGTCGGCAAGCGTTATAGCTGCTATGCGATCTGAGAACTATTTAGGAGATGCTGTAAATGGTTTCGTTGAGGGGTTTTCCGTCGGTGGAAATAAAGCAGAGGTTATATATCTGGCTGAGGACGAATCGGGTTATGGAATGCCCAATGAGGGATATAAGATAGTCAGCAGGCTTCCTTATAATTCTTTTATTTACCCTCTTGCCGGAGGTTCAAACAGTGGAATGTATAAGGCTACAAGAGAAGAAGAGTTCAATATGAACCTTATAGCCGGAATGGATGTGGATTGTTCCAACTATAGTACACGAGTCCCTTTCTCGGTAATTTTCAACATAAGAGAGGTTGTTCATTCTCTTTTGGATGAGTGGATAAACGGTAATGAGTTACAGGCTCATTATAGTTTTGATTTGTCCGACGACGATATAGTCTATATTGCGTTTTGTGAATCGTTTTTTGACAATCTGATAGCTTGGGGTGATTATTATTCCGACCCCGATTATTGGACTCAGATGTGTGACAGATATAAAGCGAAAGCAATAGAAAAGGAGGAGAGTTATTATGAGAGCAGGTAGTAAAATATTTGTTGCCCTGATGATTTTTATTCTGTGTGCCTGTAACGATGATTTTTCTGCGGAGCATACAGGGCATAAAGTCAAGACATATAAAGTAGCAGTTGTAATGCCGAAGGAGAGGCAAGAGGCGTGGACTAGAACAGCCCAATGGGCTTTGGATAATCTGGCAGAGGCACAAGCCGGGTTGTCTGAAGAGGTAAAATTGTCGTTGCATTGGTTTGACGAGAACTCTCCTGAGATTGATACGCAACTTAAGAATATTTCTAATGACGATTCTTTCGTTGCTATAATTGGCCCGTATAGTTCACAGAAAGCTCATACGGCTGCCGAACTTTGTGCAAAGAGTGGAAAAACATTGATTCTGCCTATTGCAACATCTGCCGAAGTTCAAAGAATCTATGCCAATGTGAATAACATCTGGAATCTTACCCAGTCAGATATAAGCCAGTGTGAACTTATGCTATCCCAAGCCATACTATCAGAGAGTTGGAATGTCAGTTTGATAGCAAGCGATGATGATTACGGGAAAAGTTTCAGTGATTGGTTCGCATATCAAGCAGAAGAGTTGGGAATTAACGTTAAGGATATCCTTATCTGCTCCTCGGAGAGTGAGGTTAAATCTGCTGCAAATACTGTGGCCTCCAATTTCAAGTATGGCGACCATCTTCTTCTAGCCCTCTCTCAAGAAAGATTTGCAATAGCATTTGACGAGGAGATTGGTGCGTTAAAGGAAAAATCAAGTAATTTCAAATTCCCTTTGGTGTTATGCTCCGATATAATGAATTCGCCCAATCTTTCAGGTCGGTTAGAGAATTTAACTTACGAAGGACTCTCCCCGTGTGCATCCCCGTCTAGTGGCTTCAGTACTGCATACAATGTAAAATTTGGTTGTGAGCCGTCAAACGGAGAGGCTCATTTATTTGATGCCATATCATTGCTTACGCTCGCATTGAGTATTGATGCAGAAGACCCTGACAATGGTATTCTTGAACTTGTTCAAGGGCGTGAAACGTGGAATAGAAGTTGGTTGCCTGCTGATATGCACGACACTTTCGTAATGTTGCAGGCAGGAGGCAGACCTGATGTTTCAGGTGTAACCGGAGACTGGACTTTTGACGAAAGGCATCACTCAAGTGTACTGAATACTACTTACTCGCATTGGATATTGAGAGATGGGCAATATTTTACTTTAGAGTATCTTTCTGCCGACGGTGGGCTACGCACAACCTCAACCCTGCAAGCATGGGATGTGCAGCAACAGAAATACCAACAATTCAGCAGTAGTCAAGAAGACCGAAAATATCCTGAATATTCAGGGGAAAACTGGGCTGTGGTAATCGGTACGTCTGATAAATGGGCATATTATAGACATCAGGCTGACGCTCTGGCTATGTATCAGTTGTTAAAGCGACACGGATATGACGATGACCATATAATACTGATAATTGCAGATAACATTGCCTATGATTCTCGTAATATATACCCCGGGGTTGTCAGGGTAAGACCGAATGGAGAGAATGTTTATGAAGGAGCTGTCGTAGACTACAAGATTGGGGATATAAAAATCTCGGATTTGAAACCCATTTTGACAGGGCAGAAGTCGGAAAAACTTCCCGAAGTCATTACTCCTGATGAACACGACAATGTAGTGGTCTTTTGGTGTGGTCATGGATCAAAGAACAGACTTGCGTGGGGAAGCGATGAGGTTGTGCATGGATACCAGATTGCCGATTTAATCCAATCTATAACATACCGGAAAATGCTTTGGTCGATGGATGCTTGTTATAGCGGTTCAATTGGTGAGGCGTGTGAAGGTATTTCTGGTGTTTTATTTATAACGGCAGCCAATGCTGTCGAGACCTCAAAAGCTGATATGCGAGACCCTGATATGGGAATATGGCTGTCAAACGGATTCACAAGAGGGTTTCAAGAGACTGTAGATGCAAATCCAGGTATAATTTTGCGAGACCTTTATTATGAACTGGCGCGAAACACTGTCGGTTCACATGCGACTGTATATAACGTAGAAAATTACGGTAATATGTATAAAGAGAGTATGAATGAATATTTTTAATCAAATAAATCAAAACGTTATGAAGAATTTAATATCTTTAAAAGCAATAGCATTGTTTGTTTCAATGCTTGCTTGCAGCGTTACATTTAGTGGATGTAGTGATGAAGATAGTGATAGCATTCAAGCAGAAGTGGTATTTCCTGATAATGTAAATCCGACAAAAATCAACCAAGAGGAGTTCTCTGTAGAACTTAAACAAGGAACTTCTATTATACCATTTGAGATTAAGAGCAATTCTGCGTGGGAAATCTATTTATCTTTTGATGATGAACGTTTTTGTTTTGCATATCCATATGAAGGAGCCGGTAATGCTACTGTGGACCTTTGTGTGAAAAAGAATTTGTCTGATGAGCGTTGCACAGGCAAAATGCATATTGTATTCGCGGATGGTTCAACTAAAAGTAAGATAGTACATCTTAGCCAAAAGGGAAATATAGATAATGATGAGAATGATGAGATTGATGACCTGATTAACTCTTATTATTATTACACCTTCCGTTGCCCCTTATGCAATAATCCCATCACTGTTCTTTTGGACGACATTTTTAATGAGGATAAAGCTGATTCTATTGTAACATGTCCGTACTGCGAAGAAGAGATGACGTATGAAGATATTCTTATGAGAATGTACAATTTAAAATAGCGTCATCCATCATTATGGATAGTTTTTTCGTGGCCTAGTATTAAATATTATTTGTTTTAAGATGAAGAATTTAATATCTTTAAAAGCAATAGCATTGTTTGTTTCAATGCTTGCTTGCAGCGTTACATTTAGTGGATGTAGTGATGAAGATAGTGATAGCATTCAAGCAGAAGTGGTATTTGCTGATGATGTGAATCTGACAATAATCAACCAAGGGGAGTTCTCTATAGAACTTGAACAAGGGTATTCTATTATACCATTCGAGATAAAAAGCAATTCTGAGTGGGAAATCTATTTCTCTTTTGATGATGAAAGATATTTTTGTCTGACATATCCTAATGAAGGAGTAGGTGATGCTACTGTGCACCTTTGTGTGAATAAAAATTCGTCTGATGAGCGTTGCACAGGTAAAATGCATGTTGTATTCCCAGAAGGTTCTACTAAAAGTAAAATAGTACATCTTAGTCAAAAGGGAAATATAGATAATGACAAGAACGATGAATTTGATGACTTATATGCTGATTTCTATACCACCTTCAGTTGTTTCGAATGCGGCAATCCCATTACCATTCATATTTTTGATGTTTATAAAGATGGTTGTGTAACATGTCCGTGGTGCGAACTCGAGATTCCGTATGAAAAGATTTTAAAGAAAATGTACAATTTAAAATAGCGACATCCATCATTATGAATAGTTTTTTCGTGGCCTAGTATTAAATATTATTTGTTTTAAGATGAAGAATTTAATATCTTTAAAAGCAATAGCATTGTTTGTTTCAATGCTTGCTTGCAGTATTACATTTAGTGGATGTAGTGATGAAGAAACTGATACCAATCAATCTGAAGTGGTATTTCCAAGTGATGTAAATCTGACAAAAATCAACGAAGAGGAGTTCTCTATAGAACTTAAACAAGGGTATTCTATTATACCAATTGAGATTAAGAGCAATTCTGCTTGGAAAATCTATTTCTCTTTTGATGATGAGCGTTTTTGTTTTGCATATCCACATGGAGGAGTCGGTGATGCTACTGTGGAGCTTTGTGTGAATAAAAATTTGTCTGATGAGCGTTGTACAGGTAAAATGTATATATCATTCAAGGAAGGTTCAACTAAAAGTAAAACAGTACATCTTAGTCAAAAGGGAAATATAGATAATGACGAGAATATTGAATATGAGGAATGGGACTATTATCACTTCGAATGCCCCTGGTGCGGCAATGACATACCTATTCTTTGGGACGATCTTTTGGATTCGGAAAAACAGGATTCTATTATAACATGTAATTTGTGCGAACTTTTCGAGAAGACGATACATGAGGTCTTATGGGCAAAGCACGGATGGGATGACCTATGAATCAATTAGGAAGGAATACCGATTGTAATTAACGTGAGTTCGACGAATTTAAAATAGAGTAAGCTGTGTATCCATTGTCCTTTGTACATTGATACACGGCTTTTTCGGAAACATACAATATGCAGCAATAGCTCCCAAAATGTTTACGATAAAATTGTCAAAGCATCTGTGTCTGGAGTGTTCGATCTGAGCAATATTCTTCAGTTCGTCATTGACAGTT
>JAFVTT010000007.1 GCA_017503065.1 Bacteroidaceae bacterium
ATGAGGACGGACACCACGGTGGCACTGTCCTCGGTGGAGCGTGAGAGCAGTCGTGATTCATACCCCTGGCGGGTGTACTCGTCCTTGAACATGTTGCTTGAAAGAATGATGGAGATGTATTGGTCGCCGGTCATCAGATTCATGGCTATGCCATTGAACACGGTGGAGCAGACAAGGCCCAGGCGTGTTTTCATGAAACGACGGAATACGGCCTCCAGGAAACTCTTCAGCATGCCGCACGATGTCATGGCGCCTCCAAACACCATGGCAGAGAGAATCAGCCAAATGGTGTCCATCATTCCGCCCATACCTCGGGTGGAGACAAGGTCGTTCAAAAGTGCATTGCCCGTGTCTACCGATGTGGAGTTGGCAAAAGTGGTGATGATGCCACGGAGCAGTGCCTCAAAGGAAAATGAACCGTCGGCAGAACCGCCTATTTGCATGAGTATGTTCCCCTGAAAGGCTATTGCCAGGATAATGGCCATGATGGAGGAAAGGAAAAGTACAATGAGGGTGGGCACTTTCCTGTAAATGAGCACTCCGGTTATTATGGGCACGATGAGCAGCCAGGGCGAGATGTGGAAGGTGTTGTTCAAGGCCTCGGTGTATGTGTCTACCGATTCCGTCAGGTTGCCGCTTCCTATCCAGACGCCTGCTATTCCGAATATTACCAAGGTGATGAACATGCTTGGCATGGTGGTAAGCAGCATGTAACGGATATGTTGGAAGAGAGGTGTGCCGCTACTTGAACTTGCCAGTACGGTGGTGTCGGAGAGCGGAGATATCTTGTCTCCGAAATAGGCGCCTGAGATGATGGCGCCGGCCGTCCACCCGTCTTCAAATCCCAATGCCCGTCCTATGCCTATAAGTGCTATGCCTATGGTGGCTATGGTTGTCCACGACGAGCCCGACATCAATGACACCAAGGCGCATATCAGACAAGAGGAGAGAAGGAACACCGAGGGGTGTATCATCTGGATGCCATAGCAGATGAGTGTGGGTACAATGCCTGATATCATCCACGATGCAGAAAGCATGCCTATGAGCAATAGTATGCAGATGGCAATGGCACTTTCCTGTAACTTCTCTGAAATGCTTTTTTCGATGGTGCTCCACTTTACGTGGCATACTCCCATGCCCAGTGCAATGCATATACCGCTGGCGGTGAGCAGTACAATCTGCGAGGGGCCGCCAAGAGAATCACTCCCATAGACAAACAATGTGCACGAGAGAAGGCTTATGAGAGATACGAAGGGAATGGCGCTGAGCCAGGCAGATGGCTTTGTGGGGGTGGTGTCGTTTGGCTGCTTGTTGGACATGTTCAGTGTATTATACAAGTAGGGACGCGGCATGCCGCGTCCGTATGTTTATGGGTATTTGTCGGATTTTGGATGCGGTGTGATGCATCCTAACGGGTAAGACGTGGGTTCGGGATTACTTGCCGCTATCGTTTCCGCTTCGCTTGTTGCGCCCGTAACTGCGGTATTTGTCAAAGGGAATCTCCACATCGGGTTCCGCGAGTTCTCCATTCTGTGGAAGGCGGAAGGCCAGATACTTGATGTCTATGCCACGCGAGCGCCACATTTCCTCGTAGTAGGTCTGTCGGGAGCGTGCCTCGGCCGTTTCCTCGCTTGTCTCGGCATAGAGGCTTCGTGTGCATATCATAGGGACGAGGTTGTTTGCCTTGAGCATCTCCTCGGTGTAGGTGAAGAGGAAGTTGGAGTCCGTCTTCAGGTGTATGATGCCTCCGTCCTTGAGGATATGGCGGTAGCGTTGCAGGAAGTAGGTGGAGGTAAGGCGCTTTGTTGCCTTCTTCATCTGGGGGTCGGAGAAGGTGAGCCATATCTCGGATACTTCCCCGGGAGAGAAGAACTTGTCAATGAACTCTATGTTGGTGCGCAGGAACCCTACGTTCTTCATGCCCTCGTGCATGGCCTCCTGTGCCCCTGTCCACATGCGTGCTCCCTTGATGTCCACGCCTATGTAGTTGTTGTGAGGATATAGGCGTCCCATTCCTACGGTGTACTCGCCGCGTCCGCATCCGAGTTCCAGAATGATGGGGTTGTCGTTGTGGAAGAACTCCTTGTGCCAATCCATGCGCACGGGTTCGTCTCCCGGGCGATAGGGGCGTTCCACTACCAGCGGATTGGCCGCCATGTCGGCGAATTTGGCAAGTTTACCCTTTCCCATCTTCCTTATTCCATTTCAAATGTTGTGGTGCCTATGTTCTGTCCGTCGGCAAAGATATCTACACGGTATTGGCCGGCCGTGAGACTTTCTGCTATGTCCCAGTATACCGTCACGGGGAGTTCCTCGCCATTGTACTCCACCTCCTTCAGTATGCTGTACTGGAGGTCGCGGTTCTCATACTGGAAGGTTCCTCCGTTGGTCAGTGTGGAACCTGTAGGGGTGGCAATGCGCACGTAGATGCTACGCATTCCGGTCTCTGTGGTGACGTTGCGTGCCAGGGTGAAGGAGATGACGAACTTCTTGGCCTTCTTTATCTTTTCCGTGTTCCTTCCACGCTTGTTGTGCGCTACGGCAGAGATGCCGGTGGCATTGAGTTGGCTGGCAATGGCCACCTTGTCCACCAGTTCTTCGTTCTGTGTAGAGAGGTCGGTTATGTGTGCGATGGCCTGCTGGTTCTGGTTGCGAAGTTTGTCGTTGTCCACCCTCAGGGCCTGGTTCTCGCGGTTCAGCGAGTCAATCTGCATGACATAGTCCTTCAGAATGGCACGTAGGGTGGCCAGTTCCTTCTTCAGACGCATTATCTCGCGGGCATTTTCGGCCTTTGTCTGCTTCAGTTCTGCAAGGAGTTTCTGCACACGTTCCTGCTCCAGAGAGAGTTGTTCGACGAGCGAGTCATTGTTGATCTGTGCCATCATCTCGTTGTATTGCATGGCAAACTGCTCGTACTCGTTCTCCATCTCGGCCTTGTCCATCTTCAGAACCTCTATCATCTGTTCGTTCTCCTCCTGACGGGCCTTCATGCTTATGGTCATGTAGATAAGCAGTCCCACAAGGATTATACCTGCCGCCGAAGCGACAATGATTGCTGTTTTCTTGTTCATGTCGTATTTTCCTTAAACGTATGTCTATTCGCGTACAAAGGTACGATTATGCGGGGGAAAAAACAAAAGAATTTCGCTTTTTCCGAGTGCGAGTGTCTAAAACGCAGTTAAAGGTACGAACATTTCCTCAAATAAAGGGCGGCATGCGCTATTTTTGTTGCCTGCGCTCTTGCCATACTTAAGTATTTTTTTCGTCTTCAAGGATCTCAATAAATGTAACTTGTCAAATTCTGAGAACGAACGATGTACAGCCGTGGTAGGCATATAAGCGTACCTATTGGCAGGTATCATGGCTTAGCGAAGTTGTAAGAGATTGATGCTCAGGTTTAAATGCCTGAAAAGAAATACTTTTGGAAAACTTTTTCTTTAACACAAAGAAAAAGTTACCTGAATATCAATAATATAGAAAATAAAATGGATAACTTTTCTGTTCTGGGGCGACAAAAAGTTTTCCAAAACGGGAAAGTTTTTATGTCAAATCCTTGTCTTGTATTGTCTATTGTCGTATATTTGCATCGCTTTTCGCTCGAAAAAAAACGGGCAGGCCTAAAGCGTTGAGTGAATACACCTTATATAATATTAGAAACACATAATCCATTACCACCGTATGATACAGACAGTACTAAAGAGAGACGGACGCATCGTTGGTTTCAACGAGCAGAAGATAGCTGCCGCTATCCGTAAGGCCATGCTTACCACCGATGCTGGAGAGGACAACGAGTTGATATCAAAGATTACCGACCGTGTCACTATGCGAGGCAAATCGCAGATGACCGTGGAGGAGATTCAGGACATGGTAGAGGACGAGTTGATGAAGTCCAGCCGTCCCGACGTTGCCAAGATATACATCAAGTACCGTAGTGCCCGTACCATTGCCCGTAAGGCCAAGACCCGCGACATCTTCCTGGAGATTATCAACATCAAGAACAATGATGTTACACGCGAGAATGCCAACATGAATGCCGACACCCCTGCCGGCATGATGATGAAGTTCTCCAGCGAGACCACAAAGCCTTTCGTGGACGACTACCTGCTGAGCGATGAGGTGAAGGAGGCTGTAAGCAACAACTACCTGCACATCCACGACAAGGACTACTATCCTACCAAGTCGCTGACCTGCGTACAGCACCCTTTGGACCGTATCCTGAAGTACGGATTCCAGGCTGGTCATGGCGAGAGCCGTCCTGCAAAGCGTATCGAGACCGCTTCAATTCTGGGTTGTATCAGCATGGAGACCGTGCAGAACGAGATGCACGGCGGTCAGGCCATTCCTGCTTTCGACTTCTATTTGGCCCCCTATGTGCGCAAGAGTTTTATTGAAGAAGTGAAGGTGCTGGAAGACCTCAACGCCGAGGACTATAGCGAACTATACAATTGCGACATCGAGGACTTCATAGAGACTCCTCTCGCAGGTCTGGTAGGTCGTGAGCGTGTGCGCCAGCATGCCATCAACAAGACTGTGGAGCGTGTGCACCAGTCCATGGAAGCATTTATCCACAACATGAACACCATACATTCTCGTGGCGGTAACCAGGTGGTGTTCTCTTCCATCAATTATGGTACCGATACCAGTGCCGAGGGTCGTTGTATCATCCGCGAGTTGCTGAAGAGCACATACGAGGGTGTCGGCAATGGCGAAACCGCCATCTTCCCCATACAAATATGGAAGAAGAAGCGTGGTGTGAGTTATCTGCCCACCGACCGCAACTATGACCTCTACAAGTATGCATGTCAGGTGACGGCACGCCGTTTCTTCCCCAACTTCATCAACCTTGATGCTCCCTACAACTATCACGAGAAGTGGGACATCAATGACCCCGAGCGCTACAAGTACGAGTGTGCCACCATGGGTTGCCGCACACGTGTGTTCGAGAACCGTTTCGGTCCCAAGACCAGCATCGGCCGTGGCAACCTCTCTTTCTCCACCATCAACATCGTGCGCCTTGCCATCGAGTGCATGAACATTAAGGACAAGGAGGATCGCATAGCAGCCTTCTTTGCCAAGTTGGACAACTTACTGGAGGTTACCGCCAAGCAACTGCATGACCGTATGGAGTTCCAGAAGACAGCCTTCGCCAAGCAGTTCCCCCTGCTCATGCGCGGCCTGTGGATCGGTAGCGAGAACCTCTCTCCAAACGAGACCATCGCTCCCGTCATCAACCAGGGTACATTGGGTATCGGTTTCATTGGTTTGGCAGAGTGCCTTATCGCCCTCACCGGCAAGCACCATGGCGAGAGCGAGGAGAGCCAGGAACTGGGTCTGAAGATTATCACCTACATGCGCGACCGCGTTTTGGAGTTCTGCGACCGCTACCAGCATAACTATAGCGTGCTGGCCACTCCTGCCGAGGGGCTTTCAGGTCGCTTCACCAAGTTCGACAAGAAGAAGTACGGCATCATCCCCGGCATTACCGACAAGGACTATTACACCAACTCCAACCATGTGCCCGTATATTACAAGTGCTCTGCCCTGCACAAAGCGCAGGTAGAGGCCCCCTATCATGCACTCACCGGTGGCGGCCATATCTTCTACGTAGAGATAGACGGTGATGCCACACACAATCCCGAGGCCGTTATGAACATCGTGGACATGATGGACAAGTTCAACATCGGTTACGGTTCGGTAAACCACACACGCAACCGTTGCATGGATTGCGGATACGAGAATGCCGAGAAGGTTATGGACGAATGTCCCAGTTGCGGCAGCCACAACATTGACCGTCTCCAGCGCATCACGGGTTACCTCGTGGGTACTACCGACCGTTGGAACAAGGCCAAGTTGGCAGAGTTGAACGACCGTGTCATACATAAGTAAAGACAAACGGACTCTCCCCCTTACCCCTCCCTGAGGGGGAGGGGAGTATATAGTATAGACAGACAAATGACAGAAAAGTCACATCAGACAGAACATTCTGCTCCCCGCCCTATAGGGAGGGGTGAGGGGGAGGGTCCGCTAACTGTTCTTCGTGTATTGGATATTTTAGAGGACACCACGGTAGACGGACCCGGTTTCCGCACAAGCATCTATTTGGCGGGATGCCGTCATCGTTGCCTCGGTTGCCATAATCCCGAGTCGTGGAACGAGGGTGGGGGAGAGGATGTCTCCGTGGACGAACTGATGCGTGTCATTGTCAACGACCCCTTTGCCCACGTCACCCTCTCCGGAGGAGACCCGCTCCTTCAGGCATCCGGTTGTGCCGAACTGGCCCGTAGGGTAAAGACAGAGACAGACAAAACCATCTGGTGCTACACCGGCTACACATGGGAACAACTCCTGGCGGAAGGTGATGCCGGCGTGATGTCTCTTTTGCAGAATCTTGATGTCCTTGTGGACGGACCCTTTGTCCAGGCCCTGCGCAATACCGACCTTCTTTTCCGAGGTTCTTCCAACCAAAGACTCATAGACGTGCAGAAATCACTCCAGAAGGGGGAGGTAGTGCTATGGGAAAGATAGCACAAACTTGCCGTGTCTGTGCAGGATAATCTATAAAGTCTGTGTCTTTTTTGTGCGTTTGGATAAAAAGTGTTAACTTTGCACCCGAAATCCAAGACATGACTTATGGGAGCCGTCATTGCCGTGTTCCCGTAGGGAATGTTTACGTGTGTATATACATAAGTACGAACAAAACAAGAGATTATGAGTAGCAAAGAAAATTCGGTTCGCATACAGACATCTATTTTGAACCCTTACGAGAAGAAGGCCCTCATCTGGATGGCCGAACGCTTGCCCCGTTGGGTGACATCTGACATGCTCACATGGTTCAGCCTGTTCGGCGCCGTGGTTATCGCGTTGGGTTATCTCCTGACCAACTATCATCCTGCATGGCTATGGCTTTCCTCCCTGGGCTTCGTGCTCCACTGGGTTGGTGACTCTCTGGACGGAACCATCGCCCGTGTGCGCAACCAGTCGCGCCCCCTGTATGGTTTCTACATTGACCACAATATGGATTGCGTGGCAGAGTTCTTCATATTCGGCGGTATGGGCCTGTCGGCCTACATGCACTTCTGGATGGGTCTGCTGCTGTTCTGCGTATACCTCGGCATGGAGGTGTATGTGATGATATGCGCCCACCTGAAGAACGAGTTCAAACTGACCTATGGAAAATTCGGTCCTACGGAGTTGCGTGTGCTGATGATTCTGCTCAACACCATCTGGTTTTCCATAGAACCTCTGCATACCTTCAGCCTGCCCGTAAAGGTTGGTCCTCTTGCTGGTGAACTGCTCAGTCTGGACCTTGCCGGTGTGGTGGTATTCGCTATCCTGTGCTTTACCTATTTCGGCAGCCTTATCAAGGATGGCAAGTATTTCGCCAAGGTAGATCCGCTTGTAAAGAAGAACAAGTAATTTCGGAATATTTTTGAGGGAGGAGGGCAGGAACGTCTCTCCTCTCTTGTTTTTCATACATATTTATCTGACGGTTGTCCGTCAACATCAATGGTAAGGAAAATGGAAAAGTTGGTCAGATATCTGAAGTTTATGGTCTCCACTCTTGGCGGAACAGCAGTGGATTGTGCTGTGATGTGGCTTTTGGCTGAAGTGTTCTTCGCCGATTCCGAATTCGTAGGTCTCTTTGTCGCCCCCACGGTCTCTTTCGAGTGTGCCGTCTTCACCAACTATACACTTGCCTATTTCTTCGTGTGGAAGGATAGGGTTGGCGAGCGCTCTGCCCGAGGATTCTGGACACGTTTCCTGCCCTACAACGTGTCCTGCATAGCGGCTTTCCTAATTAAGATGGTGCCCTTCATTTTAATCCGCCATTTCGCAGGTCTCAACGTGGTCGTCTGCAATCTCATCGCCCTCATCTTCTCCGGCATCTTCAACTTTGTTATGAATGAGTGGGTGATATTCAGGAAGAAGGAAAAGCCTGTAAAACGAAGAAAAGCGGAAAGATGATTCCGCTCGTTTCTTTGTTCCATAATGTTATGCTTGATTCGGTGTGCTATTGTATGTAGGGAGAGACTCGTAACATTCTGCATCGGAATAAATCATGTAATATACAGGTCTGTCATGGGTGTTCCTGATAATCTGATGATACTTCCTGCAGGAGCATAGGTTTTACCGTCAGTGGCCGTGAATCTCACCGCCACTGGCGGTAAACTTTATCATCGGTAGCGGTTCATTTTACCGCCACTGAGAGTAAGTTGCGACATCGTGAAGGCTATTAATCATCATAACGCTAATGACCGATTTGGGTTAAACCAAGAACAATCCAGATAGTTTGGATTGCCGAGGTGCAAAGGAGGACGTCAAAGGTCAAATGTGAGTGTTTTTGGATTGCAAAGTGGAAAAAATACGGAAAACGGAAAGGTGAGAGACTGTGCAATTAAGTTTTTCACCTTTCCGTTTTCCGTTTTAATCCGACTGCGTAGTCTTGAATCTGCTCACGCTCGGCATAATCAAAGTAAACTTTGCTTCTGCTATCGCTTACTCGCAGATTTCCGATTTGATTCCTACCCTCTCATTCTGATGAGGGAAAGGAATTCTTCGCGGGTCTTGTGCTGATTGAAGGCACCGCAGAAGTCGCTTGTGGTGGTGATGCTGCCTTGTTTCTCCACGCCTCGCATCTGCATGCACATGTGCTGGGCCTCTACAACCACCATCACTCCCTGGGGATGGAGTGCCTCATGTATGGCCTCTCGGATTTGCTTGGTCAGGCGTTCCTGCAACTGCAGGCGATGGCTGAATACGTCCACCACACGAGGAATTTTGCTTAGGCCGGTAACTTCACCGTTGGGAATGTATGCAACATGCACACGTCCGTAGAAGGGAAGCATGTGATGCTCGCAGAGAGAATAAAAATTGATGTCCTTGACTATAACCATCTGGTTGCAACCTTCCTCGTGAAAGATTGCGCTCTTCAGTATGGCAACGGGGTCTTGCTGATAGCCTCGGGTTAGGTCAGTCATGGCTCTGGCCACGCGCATCGGAGTCCTCAGCAATCCCTCCCTCGACGGGTCCTCGCCCAGCAACTCCAGTATTCGCGCAACATGCTGTTGTATTTCTTCCTGCACAGGAGTCAGTAGGTTCTTCTCTTCTGAGTTCATCTTCTGTAATGTTTATCTTGCTCTTTACAATAATGGCACGTGGGAATCTGCCGGATTCCCTCATGGCCGTGAGCACTTCCATGGCTTCCTCGCGTGTCTGGAAATCACCTACACGGCATATCCAGTGGGGTGAGGAGAATGTTGTGTATACAGACAGGTCTTCAAACCATATCTTCACTCTCTGCGCCATCTGGCGTGCCTGGAGTTTGGATTTCTGGTTGTTGCCGCCGTAGTATACTTGAACGCGGAATCCGTTCACGCGGATACGCTTGGGAGGTACACTATCCTTCTTGACCTTTGTATGGACATCGTTGTCCTGTATGGTGTGGATAATGCTGTCCATCGTTATCTCCTGCTGTGCATGAGCAACGGATGCACCGAAAGTGGCAAGGAGGAATATGATGAATAATGTCCTCGTCATAAAAAACGGTTTTGATTTGACAATGTGTTGATGGGGCTGCGCAATTGCATGCCCCATGCAACACTGTCTGTTTACATCTGATTAGTTCCAAGCGTCGATGATGCCCTTGAAGTCAGCAGCCTTCAGAGAAGCGCCACCAATCAGGCCACCGTCGATATTGGGCTTGCCGAAGAGTTCGGGAGCATTGCTTGCCTTGCAAGAACCACCATACAGGATGCTGGTCTCATCGGCAACCTCAGCGCCGTAAACCTCAGCAACGCAAGAACGGATGAAGGCGTGGATTTCCTCAGCCTGCTCAGCAGTAGCGGTCTTGCCGGTACCGATAGCCCAGATGGGCTCGTAAGCGATAACGACGTTCTTCCACTGCTCTGCGGTCAGGTGGAATACGCTGCCTGCCAACTCTGCCTGACATACAGCCTCCTGCTCGTTAGCCTCGCGCTCTGCCAGGCTCTCGCCGATGCAGAAGATAACCTTCAGGCCGTTTGCCAGAGCCAGGTCAACCTTCTCCTTCAGGATCTCGGGAGTCTCGTGGTAGTACTCGCGACGCTCTGAGTGACCGAGGATAACGTACTCGGCGCCGGTGCTCTTAACCATAGATGCGCTAACCTCACCGGTGTATGCACCGCTCTCCTTGTCTGCACAGTTCTCTGCGCTAACGGCGATTACGCTGTCCTTCAGCAACTCGCTAACAGTAGCCAAGTGGATGAAGGGAGTACCGATGATAACATCGCAATTGGGCTTCTCGGCAGCCAGCATGTCCTTCAGTTCAGTAGCCAGTGCTACACCTTCCTGCAGGCTCTTGTTCATCTTCCAGTTGCCTGCTACAATGTGCTTTCTCATTTTCAATAGTTTTTAAAGGTTTATATATCTTGTTTCTTTCTCTCTCTCAACATCTTTATTCCAATCCATATCTTGTCCAGAATGGTGAGGACGAGCAATGGAATCAGGTACCACGACAACAGTATGAAGAACCTTTGTGCATAGGTTGACTGAGGTTTCTGCATCCATGGCATTTGGTCCAAAGGGGCAACCAATTCATCCTGTCCCGGTATCTGCGACGATGCCCATTTGTTGGCCACCACACTGCCATTTAGCAGAATGACACCGGGATTGCTTCTGATCATCGTCTTCAGAGGTATCTCGTCGGCCACGAGGAACCGGTATTCCGCACCCGTTATATCGCGCCAGTATTCTATCAGACTGTCGCTGCTTGCCGTCAATGCCACAAGAGGGTAACCATAGTCTTTGCAATACTCTGTCAGTTCGGCCAGTTTGTCCATCACGCCGTCGTCGGCATTTTCCAGTCTTGGCGCCACGATGAGGAACTTCCATCCCTGGCCAGATACGATACTGTCCGTCATGTCCTCTCCTGTAACAGGGTCGGATATTACCAGGTCCGTTATGGGCGGTATCCTGTCCGTGTCGTCCCACTGCATTTTGGCATGGATGTCTGCACCAATATGGTAAGGGCGGAAGTCCATAACCGGCAGGGTGTACACACAGTAGAGCGTCAGCGTAAAGGCATACATCCAATTATAGAGCGACACGAGCCATTGTGCATGTTCGCTGATCAGTCGTGTCTGCAACTTGTAATATATGCATACCAGGATGGCGCAGGTCAGCAGGACCACGTTCTTGCCGAATGTCTGCCAGTTGGTCAGCACCCAGGCATCGCCGAAGCATCCGCAATCGCTGACAGGGTTCTCTATTGCCAGATATAGCGTAAACGGAGTGAACAGCATGAAGAACAGCAGCACCACGCGTGATGTCCATCGTCTGTTGCTCCCGAAGAGGAGGTTCACTCCCAAGCAGAACTCTGCCAGTGCCAGTGCCATGCTGAGCAGGAGTGGCATGTATAGTCCCAGAAGATCATCCAATCCGAAGGCCACGGCATAGTCCTTGATCTTGTACTCTGTGCCACGCGGGTCAATCATCTTTACTGCACCCGAGAATATCAGGGATGCGGAAAGGGTCATGCGGCATGCATTGACCAGAAACCATCGCAATACGGAGAACAGTCTGCTATTCTTCACCGAATGTCAATTTTATCAAACCGAACACGGCATAGTTGAGCATGTCCATGTAATTGGCATCTATGCCCTCTGACACCAGTGTCTCTCCGCTGAGAGATTCGATTTGCTTTGTCCTGAATATCTTCATCAGTATGAGGTCTGTGTAACTGCTGATGCGCATCGAGCGCCAGGCCTCGTCGTAGTCATGGTTCTTGCGCAGCATCAGTTCAAAACACTCCTGTGCGTGGCGGTCGTACTCTGCCAAAGCACGTTCGGGACTCATGCCGTCCGTCACCTCTGCCGCTCCAAGTTCCAACTGAATCAAACCGATAAGGGCATAGTTCACAATGCCTATGAATTCGGGACGTATTCCCTCACCCACCATTGTCACGCCCTTGGTTTCTATGCTACGGATGCGGTTTGCCTTGATATATATCTGGTCGGTCACCGACTCGGGGCGCATTATGCGCCACGCTGCTCCGTAGTCGTGGAGTTTCTTGGAAAACAGGGTGCGGCATTCCTGCATCACCGCTTCAAACTGTTCGCGCGTGTTCATTATATATTTATATATACAGGGGAGTCGCCCCCTTATACGATAAAGAACCAATCCCCGGCCGGGGACCGGTTCTTCCTATTTCCTTTTATCCTTTCGTTGCCATGCTTATGCCCTCCGAGAACAATCCGAAGGAATGGCAACAACCCATTAGCACTTCAAGATCTGGCCTACACGAAGGACAGTCTTGGTGGTAATGTTGTTCAACTGACATAGGCGCTTGACGGTAGTGCCACGCTTGCGGGCTATGACGGAAAGACTTTCTCCCTTCCTTACCTTATGCACCTGAGCGCGGAGAGATTCGCGTCTCTCCTCCTGGAACCTCTTGCTCTGTGCTGCCTTGTCTGCCTCGAATGTGGGACCTCCTACGGATGCCAAAACCTTGTTGTCGGGCAACTGCTTGCTCTCCTCTGATGTGAGCAGGCGGCTGCGTCCTACTGAAGAGAACAGGTAATAGTCGGCCAGAACGTCCTGAGCGGTGAAGTCAAACAACTTCTCGGGGTCAATGAACTGGCCCAGGAAGCGTGTTTCGAAGTGCAGGTGACTACCGGTAGAACGGCCTGTATTGCCTCCCAAACCGATGGGCTCGCCGGCCTTTACTTCCTGGTCCTCTACAACCAGTTGCTTGCTCAAATGTCCATAAACGGTCTCCAAACCGTTGTGGTGGCGTATTACCACATACTTGCCATAACCTTTTCTCCTGCCCTGATTGGCCACAATACGTATCTTGCCGGAAAAGGCAGAACGGATAGTGTCGCCTACATATACCTTGATGTCAGTGCCGTAGTGCTTGCGGCGGAAAGAGCGGCGGTAACCGTAACTGCTTGTCACGCGACGGCTTTCGCAAGGGAAGTGGAAGGCACGCAGGTCAATCTTGTATTCCTTGGGCATCTCCACACCATAGTTTGTGGTGTACTTGTTGTTCCAATCAGGGTAGAGTGAGGAAGCAGGATCGCCCAAAGACTCCTTTGCCAGCATCTTTGCTATGCTGACGGAGTCTATGGCGCGCATGCGCTTGTCAATGGGGGCCACGCTGGCCAGCTGATCCTGTGCCATTGTCACAAGGGCAAACATGGCCAGGATGGATAACATCAGTGTTCTCTTCTTTTCGGTGGTCTTTAAGAAGTGCATTGGTGTATTAAGTCGTTTAAGTGGTTAGTCTTTTTGTAATCTTGGTGTATCTGGCCTGCCTGATTAAATTTCGTCTACGGCATAGAGACGGCTCAGGTTCATGTCCTTCAGGTCGAAAATCTCTTCGGGGCGGAAGAATCTTTTCAGTTCTGCCTCGGCGGCCTCGGGAGAATCGGATGCATGGACAATGTTCTGCTGGTTGCTCATGCAATAGTCACCGCGGATGGTACCGGGATCTGCCTTACGGCCGTTTGTGTAACCAGTGATGTATCTTACTACGGCAATGGCATCCACGCCTTCCAGGCACATTGCCACTACGGGGGTCTTCATCATTGAAGCCTTCAGGATTCCGAAGAAAGGCTTGTTGACCAAATGAGCATAGTGCTCGGCCAAAATGTCGTCGTCCAACTGAAGCATCTTCATGCCGGCAATGCGCAGTCCTTTCTTCTCAAAACGGTTTATAATCTCGCCTATCAGTGCTCTTTCCACTGTGCTTGGTTTCAGCAGTACTAAGGTTCTTTCCAACATCTGTCTAATCGTTATTCAATGGTCATGTATAGGCACACGCGTGCCATAATCGCGACAAAGGTACAACATTTATTTGAAAATCCAATACTTATATAGCACATAAATTGCCTAAACGTGCCATTTTTGACTATAAAAGTGTCCAAAGAACACAAATAGGGTGTCGTGAGGCCGTGCAGAGATGCATTGCAGGGTGCTTTCAGGGGCATTTCAGAGTTTTATTGAAAACTTCCTTAGTCTTTCGTGAATCATGTCTTGTGGAATGACAGCCTTTATTGCATCTGCCAGGATGTTGAGCAAGCGTTCCCGCACATAATCGCGTCGTATGACAAAGGCTATTTCACGTGTGGGCTGAGGGTTCTGCAAATGGCGGATGTTGTCTTGCCGCTTGCCATGGAGCAACGGAACATGCAGTTCGGGTATAATCGTGTATCCTCCGTTTTCGTCAACAATCCTGACAAGTGTCTCTATGCTGCCGGCCTCATATATTGCGCGCTTTTCCATATTGGCATGACAGAAGGGGAAAATGCCCCTGTTCGGGCAGTATCCTTCGCGCAACACCCAGACGCTTTCTGCAGGCAGAGAAGATGTCTCCAACACCTTGTGCCGGTACATTTCCTCGCTTGGCGAGACGTATGCCACAAAGCGTTCCGTGTATATGGGTATTTCCAGCAACTCGCTGTTATCCAGCGGTGTGGCCAATATAGCTATGTCCAATTCGGCCCGTTCCAACTTTTGTATGATGGTTGCTATGCGGGCTTCTTCCACATACAGGTCTATGCCGGGGTGCTCCTTGGAAAGATGCTTGAACATCTTGGGCAGTATATACGGCGCTATGGTTGAGGCTATGCCCATGCGCACTTTGCCTACGGTCTTGCCTTTGTGTGCTGATACAAGTTCTTCTATCTGCGAGGCATTGAACAGCAGGACTTTCGCCTGATTGAT
The DNA here is from genome assembly GCA_017503065.1 of Bacteroidaceae bacterium. The sequence goes on from JAFVTT010000007.1 coordinate 14,704, forward strand.
GATTTCTTCCCCTAATTTGGTTGGCTTTATCGGGTGGCTGCTGCGGTCGAATATGGTCACATCCAGTTCCGCTTCCAATTTCTGTATCAGTGAAGACAATGTGGATTGGGTGATGCCACACGATTCGGCGGCTCGTGCAAAGTGACGGTATTTGGCTACTGCCACGATATATTCCATCTGCTGGAGTGTCATAACTGTTGTAGTGTTTGGACCTTATCCTGATTTTTTTTCCTGTTGTCTGTTATTGCTTGCGGACGATAGCGAGCAGACATCCTTTCTTGTCCTGTTTGCGGCAATCAAACCGCTTTTTGGAAGACAAGGAAAGAATGTCTACCCGATAACCGGTCCACATGGACCGAAGCATGTTGCAAATATAACTATTTTTCCTGAAAGAAGCCTAAGGACATGCCGATTTGTTTGTCAGATGAACAGGTTCACGTTGGCCTGTTCGGCTCTGTCCATATAGGTGGCAACACCTCCTACGGTGACTTCGTCGAGCAGTTCTTCGCGCTTTACTCCCATCACATCCATCGACATCTGGCATGCAATGAACTCCACTCCATTGTCAATGGCCTGCTGGCGGAGACTTTCAAGCGAGTCCACACTTTTGCGCTTCATGATGAAACGCATCAGTTTGGCGCCGATACCCATCATGTTCATCTGCGAGAGAGGCAACTTCGTGGAGTCGGAAGGCAGCATCAGGCCGAACATGCGTCCCCAGAAGTCTTTCTTAACCTTGGGTTTGTGCGACTTCTTTATTGCGTTCAGTCCCCAGAAGGTAAAGAATATCGACACCTTCTTGCCTGTGGCTGCCGCTCCGTTTGCCAGAACGAAGGTGGCCAGTGTCTTGTCAAGGTCATCGCTGAAGAGGATAAGGGTCTTGCCCTTGTCTTCACTTGCCACGCTCACATTTCCTGCACCGCAGGGTGCCTGTTTCTCTATCAGCACATAGTGTATGCCCCTTTCGGAACGCTTTTGTATGAACTTGTGTCCGGTTGTATGACACCATGACTCGGCATCGTTGGGGAATCCGGCGTCCGTAGAACGCACCTCAACCTTTTGCCCCGGTTGCAGGGAGTCCATGCTTTTCTTCAGTTTCAGGATGGGACCCGGGCATTGGATACCGCAAGCGTCTATCCGGACGACAGCAGTATCTGGTTCCTGCAGGGATGCAGCACTGCAACAGGTTCCCTTTGTCCCAATCTCATTTGCGGCTGGAACAGGCACGGGGCTTGTGGCAACCTTGTATGTCTTGAGGCCTCCTATAAGATTGCGCACATCCTTGTAGCCATGTCCTTTCAGTATATTGGAGGCTAAGTAACCACGCAAGCCCACCTCGCAGAAGAGGTATATCGGCCGGTCTTTGGGGATTTCGCCCATTCGTTCGCGCAGGTCGTCCAGCGGAATGTTGACGGCCCCTGGAACGGCACTTAGTGCAGATTCTTCAGGCGTCCGCACATCCACAAGCATCACCTTGGAAAGGTCGGCATCCTGCAACTCGCGCCAATAGAGCGGAGTCATCTTGCCGCAAAGAATGTTCCCGGCCACATATCCCGATATCGCCACCGGGTCTTTTGCCGAAGAGAAAGGTGGTGCGTAGGCATGTTCCAGATTGGTGAGTCTTTCCACCGTGTATCCGTTCTTGATGGCCATGGCATACTGGTCTATACGCTTGTCCACTCCGTCATAGCCGACAATCTGCGCGCCATACAAACGTCCTCCATCTGGCGAGAACGTGATTTTGATATCCATTTGCAAAGACTCCGGATAGTACCCTGCGTGCGAACCGGAATGAATGGTTGAGGACAGGTAAGGAATATTCATCTGCTTCAGCCGTTTGGCTGGAAGACCGGTGGATGCGACGGTGAGGTCGAACACCTTGGCTATGGATGTGCCTACGGAGCCTTCGTAAGTCTGGATATTGTTGAAAACCATATTGTCTGCAACTATGCGCGCCTGACGGTTGGCAGGGCCGGCAAGAAAGTTCAGCCATGGCTTTCCAGTGATGGGATGGGGATATTCTATGGCATCGCCTACGGCATAGATGTGTTCATCCGAAGTCTGCAGGTATTCATTCACATATATTCCCTGCATTTCTCCCAATTTCAGGCCCGCATCCTTTGCCAGTTGGGTCTGTGCCCTCACGCCTATGGAGAGCAGTACGAAGTCGGCGTCCAACTTGATGCCTGACTGGAAATGCACTCTCAGCATCCCGTCATGGCGTGTGAAAGACTCTACTTTTTGGTCAAGATACAGTTGCACGCCTTTCTCCTGCAGATGCTGGTGCACGATGGACGCCATAGAGAAGTCAATGGGCGTCATTACCTGATTGGCCATCTCCACTACCGTAACCTGCGCACCTGTGCGGTGGATGTTTTCCGCCATTTCCAAACCGATGAAGCCGCCGCCCACGATTACAGCATGCCTGACATGATGTCGGAGTATATGGTCCTTGATCCTGTCGGTATCTGCCACGCTGCGCAATGTAAATATTCCCTCGCTGTCAATGCCAGGCAAAGGCGGACGTACCGGAGTGGCACCCGGAGACAGTAGCAGTTTGTCGTACGATTCCGTATATTCACGTCCGTCGGATGTGCGTACTCGCACCGATTTCCTGTCGGGACAGATGCCCACAACTTCACTATTGACCCTTACGTCTATGTTGAAGCGTTTACCGAATGCTTCGGGAGTTTGTACAAAAAGGCGTTCGCGTTCCTCTATGACACCTCCGATGTAATATGGAAGTCCGCAATTAGCGTACGAGATATGCTCGCCCTTCTCAAACAGGATTATCTCCGCCTGTTCGGTGTTACGGCGTATGCGTGCCGCTGCGGTGGCACCGCCGGCCACACCGCCTACTATAACATATTTTTGATTTGTGTTTGCTTTCATACCTTACTCTTGTCTATCAGTTGTCTATTGTCATTTGTCCGAAGGTTACTTGCCCTTAAGCAGGAAGTCCTCAATAACCGTACGCAGTTGCTGCTTGGTTGGTGCTCCGCTTGCCTTTTGTGGTGCATCGTGCAATGGGATGAAAAGCAACGTGGGGACACTTCTTATTCCGAACAAGGCCGGAAGGTCTTCTTCGCTATCTACATTTACCTTATATATGTCTACCTTCCCGGCATACTCTTCCGACAAATCTTCCAGTATCGGGGAGAGCATCTTGCAGGGACCGCACCACGGAGCATAGAAATCTATCACTGCCGGCTTGTCACCCAAATATTCCCACTTGCTTTTTAACGTCTCAATGCTGGATATCCTTCTCTCAAAGCCTTCTCTTGTCAAATTGATTGTTGCCATAATCTGTAGTATTTAATTGATTTGTCTTTCTTTGTGGTGCAAAGGTAAGTCTTATTCTTTATTTGTCAAAACGATTAAATCAATCGACCGATTGATGGTGACGATTGAACTTAGATGACAGTTCCCCACACAATGTAGATGCTAACATCAGTACTGGCATCATTATTTTCCCTCATTCGTTGGCATATTTCAGAGAGAATTCTTATTTTTGTGCTGGACAAACCCCAAAAAGGAAAGCATATTATGGACACCTCTACTAACAGCCTATGGCACTGGTTCAGGGGAACCGACAAGGATGACCGACAGAAGGACGGACGCTTTTCAGCATCTATTGAGTTGGAGAAACAGATCGGAGAACAGATATACAATGCATTGCAAGGTACGGTTGTGGAGGAGGTCCTTCGCAAGATAAAGACCACCAATACCGATGCCTATTGGCGCAGTGCCATGGAAGGACACAGCCTGAAGGTGGAGGAGGACCTGCTCAAGGACTTCTACGACCTGTGTCACGAAGTGTGCGGAAAACTGGACTTCAAGGAAAAGGTCGACTTCTACATTACCGGCGACTCCACGGTGAATGCCTTTTCGGTAGCAGCCGAAAACGAGGAAGAACCGCACATAGTGAACATCAATTCTGCGCTCTTCGGACTCATGACCCAGGACGAACTGAGGTTTGTTGTCGGGCACGAGTTGGGACATCTCATCAATAGAGACACTGCCCTGGCCAGGCTCATAAACTTTGTGTTCCCTCCGAATTCCGATGTGCCCGTGACCCTGCAATACAAGATACGCCTGCACGAACAGTTGGCAGAACTTGTTGCCGACCGTTACGGCTATCTGGCTGTGGAGAACCTTGATGCCTGCGTGACAGCCTTCTTCAAGATGGCATCTGGACTGGATCTCATGAAGATGAACGTGAGCATAGAGGCCCTCATTGCCGACAACAACCGGCGCTTGGACTATTTCCTCAAGGACAAGGGCATGAGCCGCGCTTCACATCCAGTAAACCCTATCAGGGTACAGGCGCTGAACCTCTTTGCTACGGCCAAGGACAAGGAAGAACTGGACAACGGCATGAAGGAACTGATATCCATATTGCTGAAGGTAGGCGATAGCGACCTGGACGAGCACACGGCACGCTTCATCGCTTCTGCCGGCCTGCTTGTGGCCAGCACCGACGAGGATATCAACAAGGAGGAGTATGACAAGATCATACAGTCGCTTGCAGCCTTGAAGATATTTCCCAAGGAGTTCCTGGACGAGATAATAAAGGGTGATGTGGCCGAAATCTTCAACGAATCTGTGCAGAAGATGCTGGAGATAAATCCCGGCCTTAAGGAAGGGATGCTGCAGTATATGATACAGATAGTCCTCTCCGACAAGATTATAGCCAAGGAAGAAGTGGAACTGATATACCAGTTCGGCAACAGCATAGGCCTGAGCGACATGGAGGTTGCCACCGCCATTGCTGAGTCCATACAGCAATGTTATGTTCCTAGCCTCGACGCAATCTGTTAGCAGGCCAGTACCGACACGAAGGTACTCCAGTACTGACGCGAGAGTACTCCAGTACCGACGTGAGAGTACTCCAGTACCGATTCGGCATTACAAAAACCGGTACTGAGTTCAACTGATGTTGCTCCAGTCCATCTCGTCGCGTTTGAGATAGCGTAGGCGTTCCACCATTATGCGGTGCTGTGGTTGGGACAGGGTGGGGTCTTCGTCCAGAATGGCGGAGGCCGTCTCGCGTGCCAACTGGACTATCTGGCCGTCTCGGGCAAGGTTGGCAAGTTTCAGGTCGAAGGCTATGCCACTCTGTTGCGTGCCCTCCAGGTCGCCGGGACCGCGGAAACGCAGGTCGGCTTCGGCAATCTCGAAGCCGTCGTTCGTTTCGGTCATTATGTCTATGCGCCGGCGCGTGTCGGAGGAAAGTTCGTATTTCGTTACCAGTATGCAATAACTTTGGCTTGCGCCGCGTCCCACACGTCCGCGCAACTGATGCAGTTGGGACAGGCCGAAGCGCTCGGCATTCTGTATCACCATCACCGAGGCGTTGGGTACGTTCACACCCACTTCTATCACCGTGGTGGCCACCAGGATTTGCGTCTCTCCGCTTACAAACCGCTGCATTTCCGCATCCTTGTCGGCAGGTTTCATCTGGCCGTGCACCATGCTTATCCTGTACTGGGGGAATATCTTCTGCAAGTGTACGTATGCCGCCTCCACGTTCTTCAGGTCAAGTTTCTCGCTCTCCTTCACCAGAGGGTAGACCATGTACACCTGCCGTCCCTCCTGAATCTGCTGGTTTATGCCGCGATAGAGTTTGTCGGGATTGTTGTCGTACATGTGCATGGTCTGTATGGGCTTTCTGCCTGGCGGAAGTTCGTCTATCACGGAGACGTCCAGGTCGCCGTACAGGGTCATGGCCAGTGTGCGCGGTATGGGCGTGGCGGTCATCACAAGCACATGCGGCGGTGTGAGGTTCTTTTCCCACAACTTGGCACGCTGTGCCACACCGAAGCGGTGCTGTTCGTCTATGACCACAAGGCCGAGGTTGCGGAAAAGCACATTGTCCTCTATCACGGCATGGGTGCCTACGAGTATCTGCACCTCTCCTGCCTGCAGGCCCTCCATCACAGCCTTGCGCCTCTTGCCCTTTACCATGCCGGTGAGCAGTTCCACACGCACCGGCATGTCGCCCAGCATTTTGCGGAAGGTTGCGAAGTGCTGTTCGGCAAGGATTTCGGTAGGTGCCATGATGCACGCCTGATAACCGTTGTCCAAGGCAATGAGCATGGTCATCAATGCCACCATGGTCTTGCCTGAGCCTACATCGCCCTGCACCAGACGGTTCATCTGCCTGCCCGACTTCATGTCGGCATGCATCTCGCGTATCACGCGCTTCTGCGCTTCTGTCAGTTGGAATGGCAGGTTGTGGGAATAGAAGGTGTTGAAGTAGTCTCCCACTCTGGAGAAGACGTGTCCGCGTATGGTTCCTTGGCGCAGACGTGCATAGCGGAGCACAGACAACTGCACGTAGAAGAGTTCTTCAAACTTCAGCCGGTAGTTGGCCTGGGTGAGTCCGTTGGCCGACGAGGGATAGTGTGCGGCCCTCAGTGCCTCGTCCCTCGACACCATGCAAAGGCACTCCAACATGTGGCGTGGCAGTGTCTCGGGAATGCTTCCTTCGGGAAGGTGCCTTATCAGTGTGCTCGTGAACCTCTCCAGAGTGCGCGACACCATGCCCGCCTTCTTCATGCGCTCCGTGGTCTGGTAATACGGTTGCATGCTCATCTTGCTCAGCACCAGGGTGTCGGCAGGGTCTATGTCGGGATGCGAGATGTTTATCCTGTCGTTGAATAGCGAAGGCCTGCCGAACAAGATATAGTCGGAGTGCAACTTCACCGTTTTCAATATATATTGTTGCGAGTTGAACCACACGCAGTCCACCCAGCCGTATCCGTCCGTGAAGTGCCCTATCAGGCGTTTCTTCCTGCCTTCGCCCATCTGCTCGAAACTGATGAACTGCCCCCGTATCTGTACAAAGGGCATGTCGGAGGTCAGTTCCGACGTGCGGTACAGACGGCTTCTGTCTATGTGCTTGTAGGGGAAATAGTACAACAAGTCGCCCCAGGTCTTAAGACCCAGTTCCTTCTGCAGGAGTTCGGCACGCTTGGGGCCGATCCCCGGCAGGTAAGTAAGTTCTGTGTCAAGAATGGGGGCGCTCACGCAGGCGGTTTCTAATAATACTCTAAGGACTATAGAGACCCTAAAGACTCTAAGGACCCTAAAAGACCTTGGCTGCTATGCAAACAACTGATTGTATATCATGCCCTCGCGCAGGGGAGCAACCGCCTCTTCACCCAGGAAGTGCTCGGCAATGGCATAGCCGAAGGCCATGGCGGCGCCAGGACCGCGGCCGGTGATGAACTGGCCGTCCTTGGTGACAATCTCGCCCGTGTACTCAGCGCCCTTCAACTGGCCCTGCACACCGGGATAGCATGTTGCCTTTACTCCCTCCAGTATGCCCAGGTGTCCGTACACCATGGGGGCGGCGCAGATGGCGGCCAGGGGCTTGCCCTCGGCATGGTGCTTCAGTATGGCCTGGCGCAGGGGTTCGCACTCGTCCAGATTGGTGCTGCCTGGCAGACCGCCGGGCAACACGAGCATGTCCGCTCCATTCAGGTCCACATCGGCCAGGAGAGCATCTGCCACCACGCCCACGCCATGTGCGCTATAGACGATCTTCTCGTCGGTAATGCTTACCGTGGTGATGTCCAGACCTGCGCGTCTGATGATGTCCAGAGGAGCCAATGCCTCGATGTCTTCAAATCCGGTTGCTAAAAACAGGTATATCATAGTTGTGTCGTTTTATAATGTTCTATGGCACAAATATACATAAAAAATATGCATTTTCAGCCCGGTCAGCACAAAAACTAAAATAAATCATGTAACTTTGCCCGCATAAAGACCCATACACGAATGAAGAAACTTCGCTTCGCCATATTCGGCAATACATACCAGGCAAAGAAGTCGGCCTGTGTGCAACGTCTCATCAGCATACTGGAGGAGCACGGTGCATCGCTGCTCATCGACAAGGCCTTCTACGGCTATCTGACCGACGGACTCGGCATATCCGTAAAGCCGGAGGCACTGATAGAGGGAAGCGACTTCCAGGCAGACTTTGTCATATCCATGGGTGGCGACGGCACCTTTCTGGAGGCGGCACGCCACGTGGGCGACAAGAGCACTCCCATCCTGGGCATAAACATGGGCCGCCTGGGCTTCCTGTCCGACTATCAGGCCGAGGACATACCCTCTGCCATAGAGCACATATACAACGGCACGTACCGCATAGAGGAACGCACCGTGCTGATGGTGGAGGACGACAGGCATTCCATACAGGGGCATCCCTATGCCCTGAACGAGGTGGCGGTGCTGAAGCACGACAATTCCTCCATGATAAGCATTGATGTGGAGGTGAACGGCGAGTTCCTCACCACCTACCAGGCCGACGGACTCATAGTGAACACATCCACGGGAAGTACGGGCTATGCCCTCTCCGTGGGAGGCCCCATCATAGGTCCGGGCAGCAACATCATAGGCTTGGTGCCCGTGGCTCCCCACTCGCTGACGGTAAGGCCCCTTACCATTTCTGCCGACGCCACGGTAAGGATGAAGGTGAAGAGCCGTTCGCACAACTTCCTCCTGTCCTTGGACGGACGCAGCGAATCCTCGCAGGAGGGCATCACGCTGACCATCCGCAAAGCGCCATACACCATCAACGTGCTCAAGCGTAGCGAGGGAAGTTTCTTCCGCACGCTCCGCGAGAAACTCATGTGGGGCGCGGATTCAAGAGAGTAAGGATAAAGACCCACCCCCAACCCCTCCCTTTATGGAGGGGAGTAGTCACTACCGAAGTATCCCTCTGTTATGGAGGCGGCATTTATGAATACAACCGGCAAACACTTGCACGAAGCCAAACATCACCCCCGACTTCCTAAGGAAGAGCAAGATAGCACAGTCCCTGTTGGAGGCAGGTTTCCACATGGCATACTCCACTCCCTCGCATGGTTCTGGCACACCAGCCGCGGCATCAGGATGAAGTCCATCGTGAATATCGTCCTGGGGCTGTTGGTTGTGGGCATGGACTTTGCCTTCATCTGGGCCACGAAGATGACCATAGACACGGCCACCGGGCAGAGTGACCGACCGCTATGGCTGGGGTGCGCACTGCTCATTGGCATAGGTCTTACAAACATAGCCATATCCTTCGCACGCCGATGGAGCAGCGCCCTGCTGGGCGTGAAAAGCCAGAACCTCATGCAACTGAGAGCCTTTGCACGGCTGATGCACAGCGTATGGACGGGCAAGGAGCAGTTCCACTCGGGCGACGTGATGAACCGCCTCATACGCGATGCCAACGAGATAACATCCGTCATCACCGACACACTGCCTTCTGCCCTTTGCGTGTCCGTACGGCTGGTATTCGCCTTTCTCTACCTTTTCCACTTCGACTCCTGGCTGGCCCTGATTGTCCTTGTCCTGGCTCCGATATTCCTGCTCCTCAGCAAGGTGTACATCAAGAAGATGAGGGCCATGACACGCGAAATACGCAATACCGACAGCCGCATACAGAGCATCCTGCAAGAGAGCATACAGCACCGCATGGTACTGAAGACTCTGGAACAGACCGAGGGCATGGTAGACCGCCTGTCGCAGACACAGAGCAGCCTGCAAGGGCAGATAAAGCACAAGACCCTGTTTTCCAGTTTCAGCAACCTGACGGTAAACACGGGCTTCACCGCCGGATATCTGCTCACATTCATCTGGGGCGTCTACCGTCTGGATGCCGGAGCCATTACCTACGGCACCATGCTGGCCTTCATACAACTGGTGGGACAGATACAGGGCCCCTTCCGCGACATGACACGCTTCGTTCCCACCATCATCGGCGCACTCACCGCCGCCGAGCGTATGGAGCAACTGGAGCAGACTCCAATGGAGGGATCCACCAGACCGAAACTATTCCCACACGGGGCAGGCATACGCCTGAGCAACGTAACATACCGCTATCAGGACGGCCACCGCAACATTCTGGACAACTTCTCCTTCGACTTCACACCGGGCAGCACCACGGCCATCCTTGGCGAAACGGGTGCCGGCAAAACCACGATGATACGTCTAATCCTGGCCCTGCTTACTCCCACTCAGGGGCAGGTGGAGTTCTACGATGAGGCTTCCAGCGCCATAGCATCGCCCGACACACGGTGCAACCTTGTCTACGTGCCCCAGGGCAACACCCTGCTCAGCGGTACCATACGAGACAACCTCCTTTTGGGCAATCCCGAGGCCACCGACGATGACATGCACCAGGCCCTGCGCATGGCATGTGCCGATTTCGTCCTCTCGCTTCCCGATGCCATGGACACCGTCTGCGGTGAAGGAGGCACTGGCCTGTCGGAGGGCCAGGCCCAGCGTATTGCCATCGCCCGTGCCCTCTTGCGCCAGGGCAACGTCCTCCTTTTGGACGAAGCCACCAGTGCCCTGGACACCGAAACGGAGCGCCAACTGATAGAAAACATCGCCCGGCAAGCCAGGGAGAAGCACCAGACCATCCTGTTCATCACCCACCGCCCTGCCGTGGTGGAGTATTGCGAGAAGACTTTGAGACTGAAAAGGAACGTATAAATGTCAGGCCAGTTTCCCTACGAGAGAACTCCAGTTTCCCCACGAGGAAACTGGAGTTCTCTCGCGAGAGTACTGGAAGGCATCCTTAATGACAAAATGTTTGTCCTCCAAGACAACGAAAAATAGTCTTCTCGAAGGGCAGAAAGCGGATATTGTGTGGGTGAAACATTTCCTACACCAGCACCTTGTCGCCACATTCCTTGGCAAGACGCTTTTCTGCGTCCTTCAGTTCCTTGTATTGGGCGAGTAATTTGAGTTGCTCTTCCTTTGGTATGGCAGGGTTCATCATATCTGCCCTCACCTTGTTGATCTTGCTTCTGACGATGGAAATCTTCATGTCGGCCAGAACGTGTGTGGTCACTTCCATGAGCCTGTCCCCGTCGGTGGTAAGTTGTTGTCCGCGGGTGTGGTACTTGCTCAGTTCCTCCTTGTCCATGCATAGTTGGAAGGCAGCCTGCGAGAGTTGGGGATTGTGGTGTCCAAGGAAATATTTCTCGGCCACGAAGCCTTCGTCGTGGATGTGCTCCATGGCTTTGTCCAGGATGACCTGTGCCGTGGGATTGCTGAAGGTAAGGCCGTCCTGTGCCAGCGAGTAGAAGATGAACTCTGCCACTGACAAGGGGACGCTGTTGCCGTTTTCATCTTCGGCCTCGCATACAATCTTTTCTCCATAGCGCACAATCAGTTGTGCCAGGAGCAACTCTGTGCCATGCGCGGACTTGCCCTGTATGTTGGCAACTTGTCGGGGCAGAGGTTGCGGAGTGGCTTGTTGGGTGAAACCTTGTGCGGGAATGTCCTTGTTTGCCTCAGGGGGGAGTGATGCTTCCGTATCGGTATTCTCACCTTGCGAGGGCCCGATTTCGTTGGGCAGGTTCTGTGGAGAATTCCTGCGTTTGTACTCCTCCTCGCGGTTCTTGGACATCTGGTTCTGCACGGCACGGTGTATCATCTGTTCCTGCATCTGCATGGTCTGTGCCGTTTCGCGTATGTAGAGCGAGCGTGTTATCTCGTCGGGGATGAAGGAAATGCTCGTGACGATTTCCCCCACCAGTTGGCTCAGTTTGCGAGGGTCATTCTGTGCCTCAGCGAGTGCCAGGTCGGTCTTGAACTTGAGGAAGTCCACCTGATGCTCCTCCACATAGCGTCGGAAGTCCTCGGCATTGTGCTTGCGTGCAAAACTGTCGGGGTCGTCGCCGTCGGGCAGAAGCAGGATTTTCACGTTCATGCCTGCCGCCAGAAGCATGTCCGTGCCTCGCTGGGCGGCATGTATGCCGGCATCGTCGCCGTCGTAGAGCAGGGTGATGTTGTTGGTGAAACGGTGCAACAGGTGTATCTGCTCCTTGGTAAGTGCGGTGCCCGAGTTTGCCACCACGTTCTCAATGCCGCATTGGTGCATGGAGATTACGTCGGTGTAGCCCTCCACCATATACACCTGGTCCATCTTCACTATCGCCTGCTTGGCATGGTAAAGGCCGTACAGTTCGCGGCGCTTGCTATATATGCTGGATTCGGGCGAGTTCTGGTACTTCACCGCCACACCCTTGGTGGCGGCATCCAATACACGTCCGCCAAAACCGGCCACCTTGCCACCTATGGTGTACCAGGGAAACATGACGCGACCCCAGAAACGGTCCACCACACTGCCGTCCTCGCGTTTGATGGACAGACCTGTGCCCACGAGGTACTGCTCGCGATAGCCCTCTTTCAGGGCGGCGCGGGTCATGACGTCGCGCCCCTTGGGACAGAAGCCCAACTGGAACTTCTCTATGATGTCGTCGCGGAAACCACGTTGGCGGAAGTAGGCAAGTCCAATGGCGCGACCGTCCATGGTGTTGTACATCTGGTCCTTGAACCACTTCAGCGCCCATTCGTTCAGAATGAACATGCTCTCCCTCTCCGTCTGTGCGGCACGTTCCTCGGCGGTCAGTTCCCTTTCCTCCACCTGAATGCCGTATTTCCTTGCCAGGTATCTCAGCGCATCGGGATATGAAAGTTGCTCGTGCTCCATGATGAAGCCGATGGGATTGCCACCCTTGCCACAGGCAAAGCACTTGCAATAGTTCTTGGCCGGGGAGACCATGAACGACGGCGTGCGGTCATCGTGGAAAGGGCACAATCCCTTGTAGTTGGCACCGGACTTCTTCAGTGTGACGAAATCCGACACCACATCCACTATCTGTGCCGCCTCCTTTATCTTGTCTGTGGTAATCCTGTCTATCATCGTGGTACAAAGGTACGATTAAGTGAGAGAAGTACAAAATAAAAAATGTTTTATTTTTACGTTCCGAACCGACGAACGCATCAAGAGCAGAGGATGCGTGCATACTATGCCTTGTAAGGAGGAGGAAGACCGAAGGTCAATGAGAAGGTGAAGTCACTTGTGAATTTATAGAACTCACCTATATATATAATGTATAGTACTATGACTATAGTCGTTTGTTGGCGTTTTTCTTGTCGAAATACTATTATTATAGTTGAAAGCATTTGTTGGTAAATCTTTTTTGTACTACATTTGCAGTAGAAAAGCATGGCGACATATACTTTTTGATATCAAATGCAATAAATATAATACTTACGGCAATATGGAAAACAAAAAGTCTCTGACCAAGGCAGAACTAAATGTGATGAACATTCTGTGGAGCAAGAACGAAGCCACCGTGAACGAGATAATCGAAGTGATGAGCGAACCCAAACCTGCCTATACAACGGTGCTGACCGTGATGCAGGTACTTACCCGCAAGGGAATAGTCTCTCCTGAGCGCAGGGGCAAGGCGCACGTGTTTCGTCCTCTGCTCTCTCGCGAAGAATACATCGATACTTTTATGCAGGAAACCCGCAACGTTCTCTTTCAGGGTTCTTTGCGCAGTCTCTTCTCCTATTTCGTGAAGAGCGAAAAACTGAGCAAGGAAGAACTGAATAAGATCCTTGACGAAATCAATGACGAGGAGTAATCCTGTCACATGAAAATCCAATCACTTAAACCCCTTCACACCTTATGACAAATTTTGATTCCCTCATCCCCGTGCTGCAAGGCTATGGCAGTATCCTGCTGGTATCAACTTTGCTGATGGCATTCTACTTATTGGTGATGTCGCGCAAGCAATCGTTTCGCTTTCAGCGCATGTACTTGCTGGTTATCCCTGCGGTATGTTTCATGCAGATTATAGCATTGGCCGTTCTGCCTAAAATTATGCCTCAAGAAGAAATCGAGGTTATTACTCTCACCCAGGAAGAGGCCAGGCAATACCAATATGAGAATCCTGATACGAAGGTGATTGCTGAGGAAATACCTGCCGCAGAAGCAGAGGACATATCCACTCCAACGCCCTTGCCCGAAGAAGAACAATTTGTAATATCTGCCAGCACTATCCTAAAATGTATCTACCTTGGCATTCCCATAGTGTCAGCACTGCTCTTGCTCATAATACTCATCCCTCTTGTGCAGCTCTTGCTTCGTACACGTGCTATCAGGCTCTCAAACATGGAGGGTTCCTGCACCATCGTACGGAAACCATGGGTCAGCACTCCCTTCTCCATGGGACGCATCATATTCCTGCCCATGGGAAAGAGCAAGGAGGCAGAAGATATTTTTATCAAGCATGAAAAGGCTCACATCCAGAGTTTGCACTACATTGATGTGTGGTGCATAGAGGTGATGGTTAGACTACTATGGTTCAACCCCATGCTATGGGTGGTACGCAAGCACTTGCGCGACTTGCACGAATTTGAAGCCGACCACCTTGTTCTTGCACAAGGAGTGGATGTACATTCTTATCAGTGCCTGTTGCTGGAAGTGGCTTCTGACGAATGTTCCATCTTTACCAATGGTTTCAATCAATCCTTTATCCGTCGTCGCATCAAGGAAATGAAGCGCAAGGGTGTCACCGTTCTTGGGCATTGGGGTAAGACCTCTGCCATATTGTGGTGCATTACACTGGTAGGCGCTTCTACCATATTTGCCCTGCCGGAGCAAAATACAGTAGTAATACATATCGAGAAACAGATAACCGCAACTGGCGATACCATCTATTCTGATGCAGAGATAAAAGACAGGGTTCGCCAATTATGCTCAGAAGGAAGAGTTGCATTAGTAAATGATATTGTCGAAAATTTAGAAGCAGACATTTATGTCACCAAGCTTGTTCATGTTTCTCCACATGATACACTATGTCTTGATGAGAAGACCATGCAAAGCATTGCCCAGATGTACCGCAATAATCCAAAGGCCCTCTATGAAGTGCTTGGACGTCCTCAGCCAACAGAGGAAGAATTGGTAAAGAAGAGAATTAAGGCAAAAATGGACGTAAACAAACGTCTTTACTCGCATAGATTGAGGAAACATTTAGGACTTTCCAGGTTTCTACCTGCCCCAATGCTAAAGTTTGTCGACACTTTTATGCTAACATACTCGTTTGGAGACTTACAAAAGCAGCAAGGTTCACCTATCTTTGAGGTGGGAGCAATATGTACTTACTTCGAGAACTTCCTTGTACTAACAATGACAATGGACAATACTACTATAGCCCTCAGGCATGAACAGTACGAGTATGACCCAAGCTATTTTCCCACCATCACTGGTTGGATGCTCAAGAATTGTGATACCTATTGGATGGAAGGACAAATAGAGTACAACGGTGGTGTGGATGCAGACACTGACGACAAGAAGAATGCCACTCTCTCTGCTAAAGAGCGTGCCAAGGTAAAAAGTACCATAAAGCAACTTCGCGCCAAGTACGAGCGTACATTCACTTCTGGCGAATTCATAGAGAATACCAATGCCGACAAAATCTTCGTTGTTCAGTTGCCTCATATAGAAGAAATCAAAAACGCAGGTACATTGAATGACCGAATTATCCGGGAGAATGCAAAGAAATGTTATGCCATCGAGTTCTACAAGAAGGGACGCAAAGATGCCATGCGCATGCTCATCTTTACATACGAAGAAGTCAGCATAGAAACCATTCTCGGCAAGGTTTCAAAATACATCCGATTCGAATAGGACAGATTTCAAAAGTAATAGTACATACGTAAAGGCTTTAAACGCAATGCCAATATGAATAACAAACAGAATTCAAACAAGTTTCTCATGCTTAGAGGACTATTCCTGTCTGCTATGCTTGTTGTCTCCATTCTTTCTCATGCTAAGACAGAGATCCTGGTCAGCAACACTGATAGTTTGAAAACCAAGGAGAGTAGGGACAGTACTATTTATGCAGATTTTGAATTTCCTGCCGAATTTCCTGGTGGACAGGAAGCATTGAAGGAGTATCTAAAAAAAGAATTCCGATACACCAGGAAATCCCTGGAGAAAATAACACGTGACAGAATAATACTTAGGTTTACAATCAATGTAGACGGAACCTTAAGCGACATAGAGATAGTTCGTGGTTCTGGAAACAAAAGGCTGGACAAGAAAGCCGTGCAAGTCGTGAAGAAAATGCCACGATGGAAACCATTTTCTGAAGCTGGCAGAATCATACCGATAAGATACTATCTGCCAATAAAGTTGGATTAGTCTTCCTTTCACAACAAGAAGTTGGCATGCAATGCTCTTGCATGGCCGACCTTAGTTCCTTGGGACATCAATCTCCAGTTCGTCGCTTCGGAGAAATGTTTAATCGTTTTCTTGCATTTTCGCTCACTTAATCGTACCCTTGAGACTGTGTCTCGAAGGTACTTACACTCGGAAATCCTCAAACAAGTTTGGTATTTACCTCGCTTATTCGTACCTTTGACCTGCCGGTCGAAGGTACTCACGTTCGGAAAATTGCAAACAAGTTTGCATTTTCGCTCACTTAATCGTACCTTTGTGCGGAAGAATAACGTAGGAACAAGGACATGATGAAAAAGGAAATAGTAGAAAGATTCTTGAAGTATGTAGGTTTCGACACCCAGTCAAGCGAGGAGGCAGAGGGCAAGTGTCCAAGTACAGAGAAGCAGTTGCGTCTGGCGGAATATCTGGTGGAGGAACTGAAGGAGATGGGTATGCAGGAGGTGGAGATGGACGCCCATGGCTATGTCTATGCCACTCTGCCTTCAAGCGAGGGCTTGGAGGAAGTGCCTGTGGTGGGGTTCATTGCACACATGGACACCAGTCCTGATTGTTCGGGTGCTGATGTAAAGCCGCGCATCATAGAGAACTACGACGGCACGGACATCGTGTTGGACGAAGCGGAAGGTATCGTGACACGTGTCAGCCAGTTCCCCGAACTCCTTGCGCACAAGGGCGAGGACATCATAGTTACCGACGGTCATACCCTGCTCGGCGCCGACGACAAGGCAGGCATTGCCGAGATAATGACGGCAATGTCGTACCTGTTGGCCCATCCCGAGGTGAAGCATGGCAAGGTGCGTGTGTGCTTCAATCCCGACGAGGAAATCGGTTGTGGCGCACACCTCTTCGATGTGGAGAAGTTCGGATGCCAGTGGGCCTACACTATGGATGGTAGCGAGGTGGGCGAACTGGAGTACGAGAACTTCAATGCCGCCAGTGCCAAGATAGTCGTGAATGGTGTGAGCGTGCATCCCGGCTATGCCAAGGACAAGATGGTGAATGCCGCCCTGTTGGCTACGGAGTTTGCCCAGCAGATGCCGGAGAACGAGGTGCCTGAACGCACCACCGGTTACGAAGGCTTCTTCCACCTGTACCAGATGCAGGGTGGGGTGGAGCAGGCCACACTGACCTACATAATCCGCGACCACAACACTCAGATGTTCCAGATGCGCAAGCGTCTTATCCTGGACATGTGCGAGAGGATGAACGACAAGTACGGGCACGGCACATTCCTGCCCGAGGTGAAGGACACCTATTATAATATGCACACCCAGTTGGTGGACAAGCCCCACATCACCGACATAGCCCTGCGTGCCATTGAGGAGGCATGCGGATTCTCCAAGGTAGTGCCCATCCGTGGCGGTACAGACGGAGCGCAGTTGTCATTCAAGGGCTTGCCCTGTCCTAATATCTTTGCCGGCGGACTCAACTTCCACGGCCGTCACGAGTTCCTGCCCATTCAAAGCATGGAGAAGGCCATGCATACGGTGGTGAACATCTGCCGTATCGTTTCCGAGAAGTACGCTTAAAGGTCAGTACAGGCAGGGATGAAGAATGTTTGCATGAGGGCGATAGGACTGGTGGCCGTGGGTTTGGGCTTGCTGGGCATGTTTCTGCCCCTGCTCCCCACCACGCCTTTTCTGTTGCTGGCCGCGGCATTGTTCTTCCGCAGTTCCCCCCGGCTTTATGCCTGGCTCCTGGGGCATCGTACACTCGGACCGTATATCCGCAACTTCCGTGAGCACAGGGCCATTCCCCTGCATACCAAGGTAGTCTCTGTGTCACTGGTGTGGATAACCCTCTTGTATTGTGCCTTTGGCATGAGCCTTCCTGTATGGGCAAGCGTACTTTTCCTTTTGCTTGCCACAGCCATCAGTTGGCATATCCTGTCGTACAAGACATTGAAGAAGTGAAGACGGTATGATATCCCGTTGTTACCTTGAAATAACCAACGTGTGCAATCTTGATTGCCTCTTCTGCCCAAAAACGGAGCGGAAGGGGCGTTCTTTGTCTGTTGGGGAGTTCGACTTGCTTACGGACAGACTTGTTGGCAGGATAAAGTTCCTGTACTTTCACCTGATGGGCGAACCTCTGCTTCACCGTCATTTGCCTGAGTTTGTCACGATGGCAAAGGAGAAGGGCTTTATTCCGGTCCTGACAACAAACGGAACTCTTCTGGACAAGGCCGGTGATGCCTTGCTTGATGCCTTGCCCCACAAGGTGCAGATATCCCTGCACTCGCACGAAGGGAACGGCAAGGAGGCCCCCGAGGAATACATGCGTCAGGTAATGACATTCGCGCAGAAGGCGGCAAACCTTGGGGTGATAGTTGTCCTGCGCCTTTGGAATCAGGGCGGATATGATTCGGCCAACGAGCGTCTTCTGGAGTTGGCTTCGGAGTATGTGCCCCGTCCGTGGACGGAACGCTACGACGGGTGGAAGATGGCGGACTGCATATATCTGGAGTATGACCACATATTCGAGTGGCCCGACGAGGAGCGCGAGGCCATTGAAACCGAGGAGGTATTCTGTTACGCCTTGCGCAACCAGATAGGTGTGCTTGCGGACGGCACGGTTGTCCCCTGCTGTCTGGACCATAATGGCAACGTGGCTTTGGGCAATCTTTTTCACCAGACTTTAGAGGAGATATTGGAGTCCCCTCGTGCCAGTGCCCTGTACGATGGCTTCACACGTCATATTGCAACAGAACCTCTTTGCCAGCGGTGCGGATATGCTGCCGTGACAAAGAGGTTCAGGAAGAGTTGAAAACGGAAAACGGAAAGGTGAAATCTAAATCAACATTGTTTAGTCGCCTTTGACCTTGTAGGATATACTCACGCTCGGGGATGTAGGGACTCGGCATGCCGAGTCCGCTTGTGCTTTTGTTATCGGACACGGCATGCCGTGTCCCTACCTTGCTTCTGCTCTCGCTTAATCGCAAAGTTCTCCTTTCTCCCTTTTCCTACCATCCCGAGGTAGAACCGCCGCCACCGGTACTGCCTCCACCGAAGGAACCGCCCATGAAGCCGCCGCCTCCGCGGCGTCCTCCTCCAAGCATGGAACCCATGAGCATGCCACCCACCATGGTATCGGTGTCGTCGTTGTCGGATTGGTGGTATTCCTTTACTACGGTGTGTCCGCAGGAGGAGCAAAGCATGGTCTTCCTTATAAGTTTGCCTCTGCGTGTTTTTGTACTTGTCTGCGAAACGACTTTCAGCGCGCCAGCCTTACCACATTTGGGGCATGTGGTCTCCTGACGGTGTATCAGCCAGATAGGTACAACGATCATTAGGAGGATTGCTCCCATGGTCAGGAGAACTTCCCACAAGGTCATCTCCTCCTCGGTGCTGTCGGCCTTCATGGATCCGTCCAATATGGCCACCACGGCCTTCGTGCCTTCCAGCATGCCCAGGTCGGTGTTGCCTTCGCGGAAGTATGGAATCATGTAGCGCGACTGTATGCGCTTGCACAGGGCATCGGGCAGTATGCCTTCAAGTCCGTATCCTGTGGTGAAGCGTATCTTGCGCTGGTCGGCAACATACAGTATCAGCATGCCGTTGTTGCTCTCCTTGTTGCCTATGCCCCAATGGCGGAACAGGTCGTGTGCAAAGTCGAAGATGTCTTCGCCCCCTATGCTTGGCAGCATCACCACCATGGACTGTATGCCTGTGCTGTCTTCCAGCAGGGTCAGCATACGGTTTATCTCCGCTTGGGTCTCCGTGGCAAGCAATCCGTTGGGGTCGCTTACGTGCAGGCGGCGGTCCTGCGCATATACATTAGGCACAGTCTCCACGGAGTATGCCTTGTTGTCGCTTGCCCCTGTAGGTAGGAACGGGGCAAGGACAAGGACCAGTATGCATAGAACCTTCTTCATACCAAATAGTTCAGTGTTAAATTATAGGACCTTCCTTAGAACTGCACGGTGGGAGCCTGTTCGCTGCCCTCCTGAGCCTCGAAGTAGGCCTTCTTCTCGAAACCGAACATGCCGGCCAGGATGTTCTTGGGGAAACTGCGCAGGGTGGTGTTGTACTTGCGTGCAGATTCGTTATAGTCGCGGCGTGCCACACTGATGCGGTTCTCCGTGCCCTCCAACTGGGCCTGCAGTTCCTTGAAGTTCTCGTTGGCCTTCAGGTCGGGATACTTCTCTACGGTAACGAGCAGACGGCTCAAGGCTGAACTTACACCGTCCTGTGCTTTCTGGAAGTTGGCAATCTGCTCGGCAGACATGTTGCTGGGGTCGATGTTCATGCTTGTGGCCTTGGCACGTGCCTCAACTACGGCCTGCAGGGTCTCGCTCTCGTGTGCGGCATATCCCTTTACGGTATTCACCAGGTTGGGGATAAGGTCTGCACGGCGCTGGTACTGGGTCTCCACGTCGGCCCACTTGGTTTGCACTCCCTCGTCCATGCTTACGAGTCCGTTGTAACCGCTGATGCCCCATATAACGGCAATGACTGCTACTACGATAATGATGATGGTTGATTTCTTCATAGTCTTTTCTTTTTGTTAGGTGGTTATATAATATAAATAAGGTATATCGCTTTACGCTCGCAGGACCTTAATCCTCGTCCATCTCCTCTTCGCTTTCTTCGTCATACTCCCCGTCGTCTGTGCCGTCGTCGAAGTCAAAGTCGAAATCTCCGAAGAACTCGGGCACTTCGCTTGTGAAGGAGTCCAGGCTGCGGCGGTCCTTCTTGGTAGGTCGTCCCAATCCTTTGGCACGTCCCACGAAGCCTGAAATCTTGGCCATCTCCAGGATTTCGTACTGCTCGGGTGCAGTCACGTTTTCCAGAATTTCGGGAATGAGTTTCGCTCCCACACGCTTCTCTATGGCCTGCAGTACGCGGAAACTGTAGGTTATGGGCGGTTTGCGCACATCTATCACGTCGCCCTCGCGTATGGTGCGCGACGGTTTCAGTTGTGCACCCTTCATGCTCACCTGCCCTTTTTTGCAGGCAGCCGCCGCTATGGTGCGTGTCTTGAAGATACGTGCCGCCCACAGCCACTTGTCTATTCGTGCTTCGTTGTTCTTCATTTGTTGTTGTAGTGGTTCATTGCGAACTGCATGCCGCTCAGGGCAAAGGCCTTTATGGCATCGCATGCCACAGGAACCTTCTCGTCTATGGTCTTGTTGTCTTCGGGCGAGAACTTGCCCAAGACGAAGTCCACCTGGCCGCCACGGGGGAAGTCGTTGCCTATGCCGAACTTCAGACGGTTGTATCCCTGGGTGCAGAGCATCTGTGCTATGTGCTTCAGACCGTTGTGCCCGGCATCCGAACCATTCTGCTTCATGCGTATGGCGCCTACGGGCAGGGACAGGTCGTCCACTATCACGAGGACGTTTTCCAGTTGTATATTCTCCTGTTGCATCCAGTAGCGCACGGCATTGCCGGACAGGTTCATGTACGTGCTTGGTTTCAGCAGTATCAGTTCGGCGTTCTTCACGCGGGTCTTGCATACAAACCCGTAGCGCTTGTCCTGGAATGCCGCACCCTGTGCCTGAGCCAGTGCATCCACTACGCGGAACCCTACGTTGTGGCGTGTGCCGCGGTATTCGTCGCCTATGTTTCCAAGTCCTACAATAAGGTATTTCATAATCGGACTTCCCTTCTCTTCTGTCCTGTCGCAGTCCTTGTGGCATACTGACGACGGCAGAAGGAATGTTATCAGTTTCTGTATGATGTTCATAAAAGCAAAATACGGGCAGCGGCATGGCCGTCACCCGTATTCCTTGTTTTGTCAGAGTCCTTTCCTCGTGTTCCCAATCGGAAAATCATGGGAGGGTGGGGGGAAGGTTAATGAATTTCTCTGTTTTTTACTTCTTGCCAGCGGCAGCCATTGCGCTCATTGCGCTACGTGTCATCTTAACCTGACATACTACTACGCTGGGGCTGGTTACGAGTTCCAGACCTTCGAAGCTCAGTTCGGCAACCTTGATTGTCTTGCCCAGACCAAGGTTGGTAACGTCGATGTTCAGCTTCTCGGGAATCTGAGTGTAGGGAGCGCGAACCTTCAGGTTACGTACGCTTGCAGCCAGCTTACCACCGGCCTTAACACCCTCTGCCAGACCGTTCAACTTGATGGGCACCTCCATTACGATGGGCTTCTCCTCGGTGATCTCGTAGAAGTCAATGTGCAGCAACTGGTCAGTTACGGGATGGAACTGCAGTTCCTTCATTACAGCCTTGTACTCCTGACCGTCGATGTTCAGGTTTACGCTGTAGATGTCGGGAGAGTAAACCAGGTTGCGAACCTCAGATGCGGTTACAGAGAAACCGAGTGCTACGGGCAGACCGTTCTCGCCACGCTTCTCGCCATACAGGTTGCAGGGAATAGAACCGCTCTTGCGGATCTCACGGGTGGCCTTCTTGCCGGTAACGGTGCGGGCTGTGCCCTTTACGTCGATACTTTTCATTTTGTTTCTTTTGTTAGTTTGTGTTACTCTAAATTAAGTTTTTGCCTAATTCGCCATCACACGGGCTTTCATAAGCGGGTGCAAAGGTACGTAAAAAAGGTGAAAGAACATCGGCCTTTATGGACCTTTTTTGTGAAATCCCCTCTTTTTCTCCGTTTTTGTCCCCGCTTCTCCTCATTCTTCATTAAAAATGAGTACCTTTGTGCACTTTATAAATCGTTCTTATGATAAATCGTAAACTAATCCGCATCAAGACCGTGCAGGTTGCATACTCCTGCTGTCTCAACGATGTACGTCGCCCGGAGGATGGCGAGAACATATTGCTCAGCAGTTTGGGTACTGCCTACGATTTGTACAATACCATGCTGACTCTGATGGTGGAGATTTCCCGTTTGGGCTTGCGTGCCCACGAGGCACAGGCCGCCAGAGCAAAGCGTTTGGGTTTGTCCGAACCCAGCCGTAAGTTCGTGGACAACCGCTTCATGTTGCAACTGGAGAGCAACCGCCAGTTGCAGGACAACCGCAGGAACCAGCGTCTGGATTGGACCAACGAGGAGGAGTTCGTGCGCACACTTTACAACAAGGTTGTGGACAGCGACTTCTATCGTGAATACATGGAAAGCGGCATGGATTCCTACGAGGAGGACCGCGAACTGTGGCGCAAGGTCTACCGTTACATCATCGTGGACAATGACGATATAGACGAACTTCTGGAGGATGTCAACATATTCTGGAACGACGACCGCCACATCATTGACACCTTCGTGCTGAAGACCATCAACCGTTTTACCAAGGAGGGCGATGACAACCATCCGCTTCTTCCCGAGTTCCGGGACGACGAGGACCTGGAGTTTGCACGCAGGCTGATACTGCAGGCCATGAACGGAGCCGAATATTACCGCAACCTTATTTCGCAGAATACACGAAACTGGGACGTTGAGCGTGTCCCCCTCATGGACCGTATAATCATGCAGGTGGCCCTGGCAGAGATAACGTCATGCCCCACCATTCCTCTGTCGGTTTCCATCAACGAGTACATAGAGATAGCCAAGAGTTACAGCACTCCCAACAGCGCCCGCTACATAAATGCCACGTTGGATAACATCAGCAAGAAACTCATCGCTGAGCACAAACTGATGAAGAGTGTCTGAGCGGAACTGTGCAGGATTGTTTTACGACGAGAAGGTAATATCAATAGGAAATATTAACAACAACATAACAAGAAAATGGTTCAAACATTAGCAGCCCAGGGCGGTTTTGACCCTGTAATTATAATTATGTGGGTGGCCATCGGCCTTATCTTCTGGTTCTTCATCATGCGTCCCCAGAAAAAGAGACAGCAGGAGATACAGAAGTTCCGCAACTCCATTGCCATCGGTTCCAAAGTGGTAACCTCAGGTGGTATCTATGGTGAAGTGCGTGCCATAGAGGAGGTTGACAACATTCTGGTAATCGAGGTTGCCAAGGGTGTGAATATCCGTGTAGACCGCAACAGCGTTTATGCAACTGCACAACAGGATCAGGTCAAGTAAGAACAGGGCAACATTAAGCTTTACATCCCTGCTACGCGAAAAGGGCAGGGACATGGTGGTCTTTGCCTTTTTCCTGGCCATAAGTGCAGGTTTCTGGGTGTTGCAGAAACTGGACGATACCTTTGAGGCCGACATCCGTGTACCCCTGGAACTGGTTGGTGTTCCCAAGGGGACCATTATCACGGCACCTCTGCCCGAGGAAGTGGTGATTACGATACAGGACAGAGGAACAAACCTCTTCAATTACCAACGTCGCAGCAAGGGTATACAGCCCATACGCTTGGACTTTTCCGTCTACGATAACGGTTCTGTAGCAGGAAAGGCTACTGTCTCGGCCACCGATGTCCAGCGAGCCTTCCAGCAGCAGATGAGTTCGTCCACACAGGTGGTGCGTCTCACCCCCAGCAAGTTTGAATTCCACTACAACCGTGGCATGTCACGCCGTGTGCCGGTGAAGTTTATCGGTAAGGTTACTACTGTCCAGCAGAACTATCTCCAGCAGATCACCCTCAGTCCAGACAGCGTTACCGTCTATGCTCCCAAGCCTATGTTGGATACACTCCGATATGCTTATACGGAAAGTCAGGACTTTACAGACTTGACCAAGACAACAACCTTCAACCTCCGCTTCCCAAAGATTTCCGGTGTGAAGGCCGTGCCCGAGACAATACAGATGACGGCACATGTGGATTACTATACGGAACAGACCGTGCAGGTTCCCGTTATCGGTCTCAATTTCCCGGCAGGAATCACGCTGAAGACATTCCCGGCTATCGTTACGGTGAAATATAGGGTTGGTGCCGCCAATGCACGTCTCATCCGTCCGGAAAACTTCGTTCTGGCAGCGACCTACGAGGAACTGCTTGCCGGTGGCAACCAGAAACTCCGTCTCCAACCCAGGTCAGTTCCTGAGGGTGTAAGCAACATACGCATCTATCCTCAGGAGGTGGACTTCCTCCTGGAGCAGACGGTTGGGGAAACAGAACAAACAACCGAGGAGAATGCGGATGATTAAACTGGCCATCACAGGAGAGATAGGTAGCGGGAAGAGTTATGTGGCCCGTCGGATGACAGAACTCTTGGGCATACCAGTCTACGACTCCGATGCCAATGCCAAGCGGTTGAACGAGGAATCGCCGGCAATACGTAGCGGACTCATGGAAATGGTTGGCGCAGACGTTTACGATGCGCAGGGGCGCCTCAACAGGCAGAAACTTGCCGCTTTCCTGTTTGCAACCGAGGAGAATGCCAGGAGCATCAATGCCCTCATACATCCTGTGGTAAAGGAGGATTTCCTGCGTTGGGCAGCAGAGCAGACGGCACCTGTGGTAGCGATAGAGACCGCATTGTTGGCCGAAAGCGGAATAGACAAGATAGTTGATAAGGTAATCCGTGTGGATGCCCCCCTGGAGACACGCATCGCCCGTGCGATGCAAAGGGACGGTGTCGCTCGTGAGAAGGTGCTCGAACGCATGGCACGCCAGCAGGAGTACCCCAATCCGGATATAATAATAAATAATGTATAAACAAACACACAAGAAAGAAAATGCTTGAAACAATTCTCGCCATCTCCGGCAAGCCCGGACTTTACCGACTGGTAAACCGTGGAAACCGCAGTCTTATCGTTGAGACCCTGGACGCGCAGAAGAAGCGCATGCCTGCTTTCGGTACCGATAAGATTATCTCTCTGGCAGATATAGCCATGTACACCGACGAGGAAGAAGTGCCCTTGCGTCAGGTCCTGAAGAACATCTATGATATGGAGGGTGGCAAGACCACTGCCATAGACTACCGCAAGGCAACCAATCAGGAACTGGCCGACTTCATGGCCAAGGCTCTGCCCAACTACGACCGCGATCACGTATATCCCGGTGACATGAAGAAACTCGTCCAGTGGTACAACATCCTTGTAGAGAACGGTATCACCGACTTCGAGGAGAAGCAGGAGACTGATGACGCTCAGGAGGCAGAGTAAAGGGGCGATCCCCGGAATTTTGCCGACCTTATACATATAGCAGGTCCGACGACATTCCCATGCCGTCGGACCTGCCTTTTTTTCTTGCACGTGCCAATGCCGGATAGTTTTTCCCTAAGTTTTGTCCTTGTTCTACTTGAGGGCACGTCTTTGTCCTCACGACGACACGCCCTTGTCTTCACGACGACACGCCCTTGTCTTCACGATGACACGCCCTTGTCCTCCTTGAGGATACAGACGTGCCTTGGGAGGGGGCTTATTCCCTCATACTCTCTATTTGCTCCAGCACGTCATCCAGTCTCTTGCCGTTCCTCTTGGATTGGCGCAGGCCCCATAGGATGGAGACGCCCATGGTGAATGTGGTGATGGCAATGATGCGCAGGTCCCATGTGAAGTTGCTGGCAATAAGGATGGTCCATACCACGAGGACAGTGCCGGGAACGAGCAGTAACCAGTTCGTCATACTGCGGTACTTCTTGTGCCTGATTACGTTCTCCGTGGCTTTGGTCATGCTCAGGTTGGGCAGGTTGCTGATGTCGAGGGCATGGTAACTTTTCCTGTCCAGATACAGTTCCAGCAGGGCTACGGCCATGATCATCAGGCAGAAACCCCAGTAGGCTATGCCTTGGTCATAGAACTTTACTAAGAAGATGAAACTTACCAATGGCGCAGAAATGCTGCATACGCGCAGGCGGTACTGGTACCATCGTTCTATGTGTGAAAGGTTTTCCTTCATGGACTTTTCCAGCATCTTCTCGTTGATGATTCTCTGCTTTTCCAGTTTGGCATCCATAAGGTTGAACTGCTCTTTCAGTTCCTGCAGTTCGCTGAGGTCAAGGGTTTGTTGTGACATGATTGTTCCGTGTTTACTTGTTAGACATTGATTTCAACTGTTCCTTTATGCGGAACAAACGGGTGGTGACGGCAGCGGTGGATATGCCTACCACACTGGCTATGTCCTGGTACGTCATGTTCTCCAGCCAGAGGAGGATGATGGCTTTGTCGAAGACATCGAGCCTGTTGATGCGGTCGTACAGCATCTGTATCTGCCGGCTGTGCAGGTCGTCATCGTTGTAGAGGTCGATGTCTACCGATAGCGGTACTGTCTGTACCCGGCTGTCCTTCCTGCGTTTCTGGTTACTGCATGTGTTCAGGCTTACGCGCCATATCCATGTCCTGATGTCACTCTCTCCACGGAATTTCGGGAAACCTTTCCAGAGGTTTATAAGGATTTCCTGAAAAAGGTCGTTCACCTCTTCCGTGTCCTTGGAGAAGAAATAGCATACGGTGTAGATAGTCTTCCGGTATTCCTCCACCATTTTCGTGAATTGCAATTCAATGTTTTCCATCCGTTTTTCTGTTGTTCTCTACTCTCTTAGACACGGGGATGCGGAAATCCTTTCGTAGTTTTTCAGTTTTTTTCAATGCGAATCCTTCTGCGTTGCAAAGGTACTGATTAAAAGCGAAATGGAAAATAAGTAGATGTATTCTTTATCAATCCGATTCTTGTTCGTGTGTTTCCGAACATAAGTATCCTGCACATTTTACACTTTTATGGGATTTATCTGCCAAAAAACATAAATTCCTTTTGCTGGTATGTTTAAAAAGTGTATATTTGCGTCAGCAAACGTGATAAATATTGTTATGAGCAGACACAATCCATCTATGAGAGGCAACTGGCAGACAGGTCATGCTGACTGCTCTGATACGATGGTGTCCGCTGATTATCAGTTTGTTACCCCCCCCCCCCACCACTCGCATGCGAGTTCGTATGGCGTAAATCTTCCTGTCATCAGTTTTTTACGCTTTTGCAGGCATATCGGAACGTTCCGTTATGCCCTTTGTTGCATGTGGGCATATCAAACTCCTAATGTACATTTCTTGTTATTATCATAAACATTACTAACCAAAAACAACAAAATTAGCTATGAAAAAGATTTTACTATCTTTGGCATCCCTGTTGATAGCAGGAGGTGCATGGGCGCAGATTACTCTTACAACAGATGTTAATTCGCCTATTACTTATGTGTTGGAGTCTACACGCCCAGCTTATTCAAATCCTCATTTGCATTACCATGATAACAAAATCAGGTTCTATCAACCTGAGGAATATGGTACTGCAGGAGAAAATTTAGCACCGGAAGCACAGGTTCCTGATCATGATTTTCTGTTCTATTTTACCGAATCAAGCGTAGGTAAGTTTTATATTCATCCCTATGTTGCTGATGCCAATATGGTATACGGTGTGGAGACTGTAGCAGCAAATCAGCAGATAGTGCTGGTGGACAAGAACAATCCAAATGGTAAGGTTGCGCTTGAGTGGACGCTGGCTGTTGGTGGGGGTAGTAAGATGTATTTTAAAACAACAGTTGATGATGTGGATTATTGCATATATGACGGAAATGCCAGACCATCTTATGCGGTGTTGCATAAAGTTGATGGTACACCAGGTAATGGATATGTTCTTTCTTTCCTCCAAAAGACTGCACCAAACTGTAATATTACAGAAGCAAAATACGCAACATACTATGCGGCACATACAGTAAATATTCCTGACGGGGTATCTGCATATTATGTTTCTGGTGTCAACGGTAATAGCGCCTCTCTGAAGGAAATTACGGGTGCTATTCCTGCAAATACCGGTGTCATTCTTTATAGCGAAACTCCCAAAGAGTGTACCTTTGAAATTGCTCCCTATGCCAAGGCTGAAGCGATAGGGGATAATTCTCTCAGAGGAACAATTGATGACAATCCTAATATACAGGGTGAGGCCTATGTTTTGTCAGATGGCGGGACTGGTGTAGTTGGTCTGTATGCCGTAACTCTTGTAGATGGCAAATTCAAGAACAATGCCAACAAGGCATACCTTCCTGCTCCTGCTGGTGCTGAGTCTCGCTTCCTCGTCTTCAACTTCGGTGATGACAATGCAACCGCTATAGAGAACATCCAGGGTGCAGAGAACGCAACCAATGCACTTGTCTATGACCTGGCTGGTCGTCGCGTACAGAGCGCGAAGTCTGGTCTTTACATCATCAACGGTAAGAAGGTAATCAAGTAATCTTAGTGACTGACAATCAGTGTTTATCAAAAAGAAATCAAGGCACATGAATACCATGTCGGCCATTTAATACAAAAAAACAAGACTATGAAAAAGATATATGTAAATCCAGAGATACAGGTAATCAAATTGAACGCTGTCAGCATGATGGCTACCAGTAGTTTGGGTATAAGCGATACACCAGTAGACACATCTGTAGAAGGTGTTCAGTTGGGTCGTGATACAGAAGAATCTTCTTCTAATATATGGGATAATGAATGGTAAATAGATGTAATAGACAAGTAATAGTTTTTTCATTATAGGTTGTGCCTATGCACAACAGATGAATGCAAAACCGCTGCGACGTGATGTCGCGGCGGTTTCTGTGTCCTTACGGACGTTTCTTCAGGTTTGTTGAATAATATGTGGGCATGATTTTGTTGCAGTATCAACAGAAGAGTGTTGTTGCATCAACACCGGAGTGTTGCCACGTCAACACTCCTCTACCTTCACGAGGCTTTGGCCGTTGACAATGAAGGCCGAGTGCACACGTTCCACAAGTGAGAGGCGTATGGCTATGGTCATGACTATGTCGCCGTTGTCTTTATAGTCCTGGCTGACGATGCGTGGCTGCAGGTCCTTGACCATGCGCATGACCATGTTCATGTGCTCGTAGCCGAAGGTCAGTTTCAACTCCTTCTCCACCAGGCGTTCGGCATACTCGCCTGCCTCCAAAGCCTCGGCGGCTGCCGTGCGGTAGGCAACGATGAGGCCGCTGGTGCCCAGTTTCACTCCGCCGAAGTATCGTATCACCAGGATGATGAGGTCGGACACGTCGGCGCTGACCATCTGTCCCAGTATGGGCTTGCCTGCCGTGCCGGAAGGCTCGCCGTTGTCGTTGGAGCGGTATTCCTCTCCCTCGGGTCCCAACCGGTATGCCCAGCATACGTGGCGTGCGTCGAAATACTCCTTCTGGTACTTCGCCACCTGCTCCATGGCCTCTTCTGCCGTGCGCACGGGTATAGCAAAAGCGAGGAACTTACTCCTCAGTTCGGAGTAGGTTCCCTCGCTTGCTTTTGTCAATACTTTATATGAATCTCTCATTACGACAATTTGTGTACCACCAGACCGGAACGCAACTTAGGCTCGAACCATGTGGCCTTGGGAGGCATGATGTTGCCGCTGTCGGCAATGTTGATGATCTGCTGCATGCTGACGGGATAGAGTGCCAGAGCCATGCGCATTTCTCCGCTGTCCACACGGCGCTTCAGTTCCTCCAGGCCACGGAGACCGCCCACGAAGTCTATGCGCTTGTCGCTGCGGAGGTCCTTGATGCCCAAAATCTGGTCAAGGATGAGTTCGCTGCTGATGCTCACGTCCAGAGACTTGATGGGGTCGTTGTCGTCTGCCTTGCCGGGGAGCAGTTCCAACTTGTACCACTCGCCATCCAGATACAGGCTGAACTCGTGCAGTTTCTCGGGACGGTAGCATGCCTCGCCCATGGGGGTTACGGTGAAGTTCTCTGCCAGCAGGGACATGAACTTCAGGCTGCTGTGTCCGTTCAGGTCCTTCACCACGCGGTTGTAGTCGAGGATGGTCAGTTGGCTTGCAGGGAAGCAGACAGCCATGAAGTAGTTGTACTCCTCGTCGCCACGGTGGTTGGGGTTCTGCTTTGCCTTCTCGGCGCCCACCAGAGCGGCGGCGGCACTACGATGGTGGCCGTCGGCAATATACAGGTAGGGAATTTCGGCAAAGGCCTTGGTGATAGCCTCCTGGTCCTGCTTGTCCTGTATGAGCCACAACTGATGGCGGAAACTGTCGGTGGCAGCAGTGAAGTCATATTCAGGCTCGTTGCATACATAGCGTGCTATGATGGCAGCCAGAGTGTGATTGTCAGGATAGGCAAAGAAGACAGGCTCCATGTTGGCATCGTTCACGCGGACATGCTTCATGCGGTCTTCCTCCTTGTCGCGGCGTGTCAGTTCGTGCTTCTTGATGACACCGTTCATGTAGTCGTCCACGTAGGCACATACCACCAGACCGAACTGTGTCTTGCCGTTCATGGTCTGTGCATAGATATAGTATCCGTCCTCCTTGTCCTGTACCAGCCAGCCGTTGTCCTGGAACTTTTGGAAGTTCTCGGCAGCCTTGGCATACACCTCGGGTGCATATTCGCTGGTGCCGACGGGGAAGTCTATCTCCGGCTTGATGATATGGTAAAGGCTCTTCTCGTTGCCCTCGGCCTCGGCGCGGGCCTCTTCAGAGTCCAACACGTCGTAAGGTCGTGACTGTACCTGTTCTACAAGGTCTTTTGGGGGACGTAGTCCCTTGAAGGGTTTTATGATTGCCATAGTATCGGATTTTTATCAGGTTTCTTATTTCTTCTTGCCGAAGAACTTGTCGTACAAGAACATTGCCACGGCAAACACTAAGGCGTAAACGATATACACGTAGAATGGGTTCTTGTCATCAAGGACGAACTCATCGCCAATCCACATGAAGAGGGCGAACAATATGCCTGTGATTAAGGCGCCAAGCAATTTTCCGTATGTCATAGATGTAGGGCTTAGGATTTCTGGTTTCAGTTTTTCCGTTTACTTGTTCAGCTGGAACTTGGTGATGCCGTCCTTCAGGTAACCCACAATCTGCTTTGCCGCGGCTATACCTGCGTTCACGTTGGCCTCGGCCGTCTGCGCTCCCATCTTCTTGGGAGTGGCGAAGTAGCGTCCTGCCAGAGCCTCGGAGTATTCTGCATGCATGTCGGGCTTGATGTCGGCAACGTACTTCAGGTCGGTACGCTCCTTCATCAGGCCGAGCAGAGAGGCCTCGTCGATAACCTCCTTGCGTGCGGTGTTCACCACGATGCCGCCCTTCTTCATCTTGCCCACCAGTTCGGCGTTGATGCTCTGGCGTGTCTCTGCGGTAGCGGGGATGTGGAGTGAAACCACATCGCACAGCTCGAAGAGTTCCACCTGGCTTGCGGCAGCCTTCACCCCGGCACTCTCTATTGCCTCAGCAGGGCAGAAGGCGTCGTATGCCATCACCTCCATGCCGAAGCCCTTGGCTATGCGTGCCACGTTGCGGCCCACATTGCCGAAGGCCAGGATGCCCAACTTCTTGCCCATCAACTCAGTGCCGCTGGTTCCGTCGTAGAAGTTGCGCACTGCCATTACGAGCATGCCGAACACCAGTTCTGCCACACTGTTGGCATTCTGTCCGGGAGTGTTCATTGCCACCACACCGGCCTTTGTGCAGGCTTCAAGGTCGAGGTTGTCAAAACCGGCACCGGCGCGGACAACAATCTTCAGGTTCTTGGCAGCCTCCACCACCTCGGCGTCCACCTTGTCGGAGCGCACGATGAGGGCATCGGTATCGGCAACGGCCTCTAAAAGTTGGGCCTTTTCTGTGTATTTCTCCAGCAGGGCCAGTTCCATGCCGGCCTCGTCTGCCACTTTCTTTATTCCGTCAACGGCAACCTTGCTGAAAGGCTTCTCCGTTGCTATAAGTATCTTTGCCATATAGGTATTCTTTCCTTATTATATATATAAAGGTATACAGCGCCGATTAGTGCTGGGCCTCGAACTCCTGCATGCAGGCAACGAGAGCCTGGACGTCCTCCATGTCCACTGCATTGTAGAGACTTGCACGGAAACCACCCACGCTGCGGTGTCCCTTGATGCCCACCATGCCGCGCTCTGTGGCGAATGCCATGAAGTCGGCCTCCAGGTCCTTGTACTCCTCGTTCATCACGAAGCAAACGTTCATGCGGCTGCGGTCCTCGGCATCCTGTACTGTGGCACGGAACATCTTGTTGCGGTCAATCTCGGCATAGAGGGCTGTGGCCTTCTCTATGGCACGACGCTCCATCTCGGCCACACCGCCGTTCTTCTTAATCCATCTCAGTGTCTGCAGAGCGCAGTAGATGGGCACTGTGGGAGGTGTGTTGAACATGGAACCGCCCTTGATGTGTGTGCGGTAGTCCAGCATGGTAGGAATCTGACGGCTCACCTTGCCCAGAGCCTCGTCCTTCACGATGATGAAGGTAACGCCGGCCATGGCCAGGTTCTTCTGTGCACCACCATAGATCATGGCGTACTTGCTCACGTCCACAGGGCGTGAGAAGATGTCGGAACTCATGTCGGCAATCAGGGGTATGGGACTGTCGAAGTCCTGACGTATCTCCGTACCATAGATGGTGTTGTTGGTGGTGATGTGGAAATAGTCGGCATCCGCAGGGATGGTGAAGTTCTTGGGGATGTAGGTGTAGTTGGCATCCGAACTGCATGCCACCTCCACGCACTCGCCGAAGAGTTTTGCCTCGGCCATAGCCTTCTTGGCCCATACACCGGTATTGATGTATGCAGCCTTCTTCTCCAGGAAGTTATAGGGAATCATACAGAACTCCAGGCTGGCACCGCCACCCAAGAAGAGCACGCTGTATCCCTCGGGGATATTGAGCAACTCCTTGAACAGTGCTACTGCCTCGTCCAGCACGGGCTGGAAGTTCTTTGCGCGGTGGCTCATCTCCATCAGTGAGAGACCGCTGCCTTCAAATTCGATACATGCTTTAGAAACTGCCTCCATTACCTCTTTGGGCAACTTGGAGGGACCTGCATTGAAATTATACTTCTTCATAGTCTTGTTAGTATTATTTCAGGTACTATAATAAATAAAAAAAGTCGGGGTGACCCGACTCGAACGGGCGACCACCTGGTCCCAAACCAGGTGCGCTACCAACTGCGCTACACCCCGATGTGCCTTGCCTTTAAGCTTAACACATTGCAAAGGTAACCCCTTTTTTTTGTTTATGCAAGCAAAACGTAAGATATTTTCTTAAAAAAGTATCAATCCTGCTACACCGCACATGCAGATGAGCAGTATGGGGTGCAACTTGTAAACCTGCTGGCCAATGAACACAAAGACGAAGAGTCCAAGGCTTATCCAAAACCTCCATGGGTCGGTGTCGGGACTGCCGAAGTTGTCCTGTGTGCAGAGTAGCAGTGCTGCTGCTGCTATGAGTCCCACCACGGCAGGGCGAAGACCCTTGAATATGCTTTCCACAACGGGATGGGATTTATAGCGGAGCAGGAAACGGCTGATGATAATCATCAGTACGAATGTGGGCAGTACCAAGGCGAAGGTTGCCAGGGCAGAGCCTAAAAGTCCGGCCCATTCGGGATAACCGGCATTCACTACGGCTGTGTAACCGGTGTAGGTGGCCGAGTTGATGCCTATGGGACCGGGTGTCATCTGGCTTATTGCCACCATGTCGGTGAACTCGCTCATGGTCATCCAACCATGGCGTGTCACTACTTCCGCCTGTATCATGGACAGCATGGAGTAGCCTCCTCCGAAACCAAGCAGGCCTATCTGGAAGAATGTTATGAATAGGAGGAAGAATATCATGTTTAACGGGCTTTAGTGTGGAGGTAGGGTCCTTAGAGCCTTATTTGGTTAGTTGGCCATAGGCATATCCGCCAAGAGCCGCTATCATTATCACGTATACGGGACTGAAACCGAGCATCCAGATGGCAAGGGCCGCCACCACGGGTATCCATACATTATATATATTTATCTTGGCCGTGCGTGCCATCCTGAACACGGGGACTGCTATCAGTGCCGCCACGGCAGGACGTATGCCGCGGAAGATGCTTGCCACAACCGGGTTCTCCCTATACTGGCGAAAGAATATCGCTATGGCCAATATGATAAAGAAAGAGGGTAGGGCAGCGCCAAAGGCGCACATCAGCGCTCCGGGCAGACGCTTCATCCTGTAGCCGATGAACACGCTGATGTTAACGGCAAACACACCGGGGCACGACTGTGCCACGGCAATGAGGTCCATCAGTTCTTCCTCTGTGGCCCATTGCTTCTCATCCACAACGGTCTGCTTTATCAGAGGAATCATGGCATAGCCTCCCCCGATGGTAAACAGTCCTATCTTGGCAAAGGTGACGAATAGTTCAAGCATCTGTGTGTGATGATACTATAGCCTCTATAGTCTCTATAACTCCTATAGTTGCGAGGGCGGGGAAGAGTCTCCCCCGCCCTCGCAGTATGTCATGGTTTATTTCTTCATCCTCTCTTCAACCCACTTGCGTGCGTTCACGAAGGCTTCCAGCCATGGAGTGCACTGGTCGGTGAGACGGCGCTCCTCGGGATAGTAGCCGCACTGCCATGGGAAGATTGTGCGTTCGGGGTGAGGCATGATGGCCAGATGACGGCCGTCGCCGCTACAGATCGCTGCCACGTCGTAGTCGGAACCGTTGGGGTTGCCGGGATAGCCAGTGTAACTGAACTTTGCCACCACGTTGTATTCGCTTTCTGCCTTGGGAAGACGGAACTTGCCCTCGCCGTGTGCCACCCATGTGCCGATCTTGAAACCGCCCAGCGAACCGAACATCACGCTCTTGTTCTCGGGTATGGTAAGTGCTACGAATGTGCTCTCGAACTTGTGGCTGTCGTTGTGCAGCATCTGTGCTGTCTCCTTGCGGTACTGGCTCAGACGCTTGCTGTCCAGGATGCTCTCGCCGTTGGCGGTGTCCAGAGACTTGTTGACCAGTCCCAGTTCTATCATCAACTGGCAACCGTTGCAGACGCCAAGACTCAGAGTGTCCTCGCGTGCATAGAACTTGTCCAATGCCTCCTTGGCCTTGGGGTTGTACAGGAATGCGCCTGCCCATCCCTTGGCACTGCCCAGAACGTCGCTGTTGGAGAAACCGCCGCAGAAGGCTATCACGTTCACGTCTTCCAGAGTCTCGCGTCCGGAGATGAGGTCGGTCATGGTAACGTCCTTCACGTCGAAACCTGCCAGCCAGAAGGAGTATGCCATCTCGCGCTCGCTGTTGGTTCCCTTCTCGCGGATGACGGCGGCACGGATGCCGCTCTTTTCACGACGGTCGGGGTTGGCTCCGTACTGGCTCAACTTGCCGGTGAAGTCCTTGCCGAAGACGGGCTGTACGGGCATGCTCTTGTAGTTCTGGTAGCGCTCTGCTGCCTTGCCGTTGAAACTCTGCTTGCGGTCCAGCAGGTATGAAGTCTGGTACCAGATGTCGCGGTACTGGTCGATGTCCATTTTGATGCCCTGGCCAAGGTCGATGGTGCGCTCCTCGCAAACCTCGCCGATCTTGATGTAACCCACACCGGCATCCTCCAGAATCTTCTTCACGCGTGCACCGTTCTCGTCGCTTACCTGAATTACCACACCGGGGTTCTCGGCAAAGAGGATCTTCACCAATGCATCCTGTGCGTCATTCTCGCCCTTGAACTTGCTCAGGTCGAGTTTCAGACCACCTGTGGTGTTGGCAAAGCACATTTCCAGCAGACAGGTTGCCAGACCGCCGGCACTGATGTCGTGACCGGCAAGGATGAGACCCTCGCTGACGAGTTGCTGAACAGCCAGGAAGGCATCGCGGAAGTATTCGGGGTTCTGTACTGTGGGAACGTCGCTGCCCACCAGTCCCCAACTCTGGTTGAAGGCGCTGCCGCCCAGTTTCAGGGCATCGAAACTGAAGTCGATATGGTACAGACGGCTGCCTGCCCACTTGCCCTTCACCTGCTTCAGCACGGGAGAGACGATCTTCTTTATGTCGCTGACCTCGCCGCCTGCGCTTACAATTACGGTACCGGGACTTACCACCTTGTCGCCGTTGGGATACTTCTGGGTCATGCTCAGAGAGTCCTTGCCGGTGGGCACGTTGATCTGCAGGGCGCAGCAGAAGTCGCTCAATGCCTTAACGGCACTGTACAGGCGTGCGTCCTCGCCCTCCTGTGCACGGCAGGGCCACATCCAGTTGGCGCTCAGGCTGATGCTGTCCATGGCACTTGCACCCTTCTCGTCCTCTATGGCAAGGGGTGCCCATACCAGGTTGGTCAGTGCCTCTGCCACTGCCAGCACGCTGCCTGCTGCAGGGTTGGCCAGTGCTGCCTGGGGTGCATGACCCAGTGCGGTGGCAATACCCTTCTCGCCACGGTAGTCGAGAGCCACGGCACCGCAGTCGCTCAGGGGCAACTGCAATTCGCCCTGACACTGCTGGCGTGCCACGCGGCCGCTGACGCAACGGTCCACCTTGTTGGTCAGCCAGTCCTTACATGCAACGGCCTCCAGGGGCAGTAGGTTCTTAAGGTATGTCTCTATCTGCGCAGGATCAATGTCCTTCTTGTCGCTGTATGTGCGCTCCACGGTCTTGTCCACCATGATGGTCTTGGGAGACGAACCGAACATCTGCTCTACGGCCAGGTCAAAGGGACGTACGCCGTCGGCCTGCTCGAAGGTGAAGCGGTGGTCGCCTGTTGTCTCGCCCACGGTGTACATGGGGGCACGTTCGCGCTCGGCAATGCGGCGCACATGCTCTATGGCCTTTTCGTCAATGAGCAGACCCATGCGCTCCTGGCTCTCGTTGGCAATGATTTCCTTGGCAGAGAGTGTCTTGTCGCCGATGGGCAGTTTGTCCATGTGGATGATACCGCCACACTCCTCGACAAGTTCGCTCAGACAGTTCACGTGTCCTGCAGAACCATGGTCGTGGATGCTGACGATGGGGTTGTTGTCCTCCTCGCACAGGGCACGTACCACGTTGTAGGTGCGCTTCTGCATTTCGGGGTTGGCACGCTGCACGGCGTTCAACTCGATGCCGCTGCTATAACGGCCGGTCTCCACGGAACTTACGCTGCCGCCACCCAGACCGATGCGGTAGTTCTCACCTCCCATCACCACAACCTTGTTGCCAGGTTGGGGCTGGCCTTTCAGACAGTCGCGCTTTGTGCCGTAGCCCACACCGCCTGCAAGCATGATAACCTTGTCATAGGCGTATCTCTCCTGGCTGCCCTCCTCGTTGTGCTCGAAAGTCAGTACGGAACCGCAGATGAGGGGCTGGCCGAACTTGTTGCCGAAGTCGCTGGCACCGTTGGAGGCCTTTATGAGAATCTGCTCGGGAGTCTGGTACAGCCACTCGCGTACGGGCAATATCTTTTCCCATTGCTTCAGGCTTGCATCGTGCTCAGCACTTACGGCATCGCCCTGCAGGCGTGAGTAACTGGTCATGTACACAGCCGTACCTGCAATGGGCATGGAACCTACACCACCGCCCATACGGTCGCGTATCTCACCGCCGCTACCGGTTGAAGCACCGTTGAAAGGCTCCACGGTGGTGGGGAAGTTGTGGGTCTCGGCCTTCAGTGAGATTACGCTCTCCACCTCCTTCACCTGATAGTAGTCTGGCTCGGCATGGGTGGCAGGCGCGAAGAGTTCCACCTTGGGACCCTGGCTGAACGCCACGTTGTCCTTGTAGGCAGAGAGTATGCGGTTGGGGTTCTCCTGTGTGGTCTTCTTGATCATCTGGAACAGGCTGCTCTCCTTCTCTTCACCGTCGATGATGAAGGTTCCGCCGAAAATCTTGTGACGGCAGTGCTCGCTGTTGATTTGTGCGAAACCGAATACCTCGGAGTCTGTCAGGGGACGGCCCAACTGGCCCTCCACCTTGTGCAGGTATTCAATCTCTTCTGCGCTCAGTGCCAGACCTTCCTGTTCGTTGTATGTCTCCAGGTCGGTAATCTCCACAATGGGCTGAGGTTCTATGTTCACGCGGAACAGATTCTGGTCCAGACCGTTCTGGTACATGCGCTGAAGCATGGGGTCGAACTCGGCCTCCTCGTTCTGCACTGGGAAGTATTCCTCTATGCGTGCAATGCCCTGTACAGCCATGTTCTGTGTTATCTCCACGGCATTGGTGCTCCAGGGAGTTATCATTTCGCGGCGCGGACCCACGAAGCAACCTGCCAGACGGTCTGCTTCCAACATTTCGGCCTCGCCATACAGCCAGCACAACTTTTCTATCTCGGCCTTGGTCAGAACCTCGGCGCTTTCCGTAGCAATGATGGTCTGCTGCGGTGTCTTAAAGAAGGTAATTGCCATATCTTTTTCTGATAAATATATTTGCACACAAAGTTACACTTTTTTCGCCAAAGGGACATCATGTTAGTTGCAGACTTTAAGAAAAAAAAGTGTTTTCTTGTTTTTTTCAAAAAAATGTACGTACTTTGCACCGAATCTACCTGTTGTGCAGGTGGAAATTGACGTTTAACTATTAAAAACCAAATAAGCCTATAGACGACAACTCTACTCCAAAATAGATTTTACAAGAAGTATGAGTAAGTATGCTACAATGTCCGACCATCAGTTGGTGGAATTGTATGAACAGGGTATTGATGAGGTTTTTGATGTGTTGCTACATAGAAATCAAGAGCACCTTTTTGCCTATATTATGCGTCTGACACAGGATGTGGACAGAGCGAATGATGTATTCCAGGAAACTTTCATGAAGGCTATCGTATGCATACGTAGCCACCAGTATAGAACTACCGGTAAATTTTCGGCTTGGCTCATGCGTATTGCCCACAATCTTGTGATAGATACCGTGCGCACCAACAGGAACATTTCCCAGTTGGACGAGGAGGTCCAGAATGATGCTATATATAACAATATGAACCTTTCAGAGGAATGTCACGAGGCAGAGATGCTTCGCATGGCAGATGCACAGACTTTGGCCAAAATGATAGAAAGGCTACCGTTGGTTCAGCAGGAGATTGTGCACCTGAGATTTTACGAGGACCTCTCGTTCAAGGAAATAGCACAAGTAACCAACGTGAGCATCAATACCGCTTTGGGACGCATGCGATATGCAACTCTGAATCTGAGGAAGATGATAGAGGATTACTCTCTGGACTTGGCGGTGTAGGAAACCGATTACTGCGGACGGTATTCTCTGGCAAACCTTTTGATATTCTCCAGAATTTCCTGTTTGGGTAAAAAAGTGGGTTGGGGTAGAGGTAGTGGCATAGGCAGACGATTTTATTTCTGTATTGTCAACGGTTCAGAGTTTTCCAACTGTTCATTCTTATAACGCATAACGGCCTCCCGATATTGTACAGGAGGCCATTTATTTTTGTATGAATAGTGTTCTATGCCAACTTAGTCTTGAGAATAGTCGGAAATGATCTTGCGGTAGATGGACAGTATGGTGCTCTTACGTATGAAACCAACGAAAGTTCCCTCTTGGTCAGCCACGGGCAGATTCCACGCACGAGTGCGGTCAAAGGTCTTGATAATAGAGTCCATGCTGTCGTTTACTCTCAGAATAGCCGGGGATTCGGCCATCAGTTGGGATACTCGGAAGCGGCAGAAGAGTTCCGGACGGAAAACAAGATGGCGTATATCGTCCATGCGCAGGATACCTATCAGTTGCATCTGTCTGTTCACCACAGGGAAGACGTATCCTTTGCTGGTGGCAACGAGGTTGGCAACATCCCCTAAGGTCTGGTCGGGATACAGAACCTTGTCGCTCTTCTCTATGACGGAATCCATGCTCATCAGCGTGAGGATGGAACGGTCTGTATGGTGAGTGAGCAGTTCGCCCCTTTGTGCCAGACGCATGGCATAGATGCTGTGAGGTTCGAAGAGTTTTATGGTCAGGTAGGCCACCACGGCCACCATCATCAAAGGCATGAACATACCGTATCCTCCTGTAAGTTCGGCAATGAGGAAGATACCGGTAAGGGGTGCGTGCATCACACCGCTCATCAGTCCGCACATGCCCAGCATGGCAAAGTTGCACTCGGGTACCTGTATGCCCAGGATGCCGTAGATGTTCCACAGACGGGCAAAGACGAAACCGGCAATGCAGCCGAGAAACAATGAGGGAGCGAAGATACCGCCACAACCGCCGCCGCCGTTAGTGGCCGTGGAGGCAAATACTTTCGTTAGGATTACCAATATAAGATATGGTATGAGCATACGTGCATGTCCGGCAAAGAACGAGCCGTTCATAGCCTCCTGCCAGTCTTCCATGCCCTTGCCGTTCAGCAGCAGTTCTATTAGGGTGTAACCTTCACCGTATAGCGAGGGAAACAGGAAGATAAGTATACTCAGCATGGCGCCGCCGAAGAGGAACTTCTTGTGAGGAACGGCAAGACGGCGGAAAATACCCTCCAGCCAGTTCATGGTGCGGGTGAAATAAAGAGCAACCAAGCCGCATGCCACACCCAAAGCCAGATATGCCGGGATACGGTTTACGGAGAATGCGTTGTTCAGGTGGAACTCGAATATGGAATCCATGCCTGACAGGGTAAATGTTACGGCGGCCGCGGTAACGCAACTTACCAGCAAGGGCAGGAGCGAACCCATGGTGAGGTCAATCATCAGTACCTCCAACACGAAGACAAGGCCTGCAATGGGGGCCTTGAATATTCCGGCCACGGCACCTGCAGCACCGCATCCCACCAGAAGCATCATGTGACGGTTGGAGAGGTGGAACATGCGTCCTAGGTTACTTCCTATGGCACTTCCGGTAAGTACGATTGGAGCCTCGGCTCCCACACTGCCGCCGAAACCGATGGTGACGGCAGAGGCCAGTACGGAGGTGAAGGTGTTGTGCAGTTTTATCTTGCTCTTGTTGCGGGCAATGGCAAAGAGAATCTTCGTTACGCCATGACTGATGTCGTCCCTGACGATGTATCGGATGAATAGCAAGGTCAGTCCGATACCCACAACGGGGAAGATGAGGTAGAGCCAGTTGGCTCCGGTGGTGGAGAAACTGTATGTGAGCAGATGTTCGATTGTGTGGATAATCCACTTCAGTGTCCATCCGGCCAAGGCAGTAAAGATGCCCACCGCAAAACTGATGAGCAACACGAAACGTTCGTCGTTGATCTTCTCTCTGTGGCGTCGGCGCCATTTCAAGAGTCCTGCCGCAATGTTGCGCAGAAGGGGATGTCTGTGTGGTGAGTTCATCTTGCTCCTGTAGTTCTGATGTCCTGCTTGTTATCTTATTATCTTCACGCTACAATCCTGTCCCAACTTTATGATTCGGCTGGGAGTCCCGGGTATGTTGTCGCCTCGGCGGAAGGAACAGATATAATCCACCTGCGACTTTATCTCCTCGCTGATTTCGCGGAAGGTGCGTGCGGTGGGTTCTCCGCTGATGTTGGCGCTGGTGCTCACAAGAGGTTTCTGCAGGCGGTAGCAGATGTCGTGCGAGAACTGGTCGCGTGTAACGCGCATTCCCAGCGAACCGTCCTCGGCAATGAGGCTTGGTGCCACACCTTCGGCTCCGTCCAGAATGACCGTTACCGGCGAGTCGGCGGCATCGAAGATGTCCCATGCCACGTCGGGGATGTTGCGGAAGTAGCGTTGTATGCGGTCGGCCTTGTCCACAAGGCACAACATTGATTTCGCATCTTCACGCTGTTTGATTTCATAGATGCGGCGCACGGCCTCTTCGTTGGTAGCGTCGCAACCAATGCCCCATACCGTGTCGGTGGGGTAAAGGATTACACCGCCCTTGCGCAAGCATTCCACGGCTTGCTTTATGTCTATTTCGCAATTCATAGGCTTTTGTATTAAGGGGTTTAGGCCATGTTTTCTAGTTTTTCTAGTCTTCCTAGTTTGTCTAGTTTATCTAGTTTGTCTGGTCTTTCTGGTTCACCCTCCCTGGGGGGGCTTAGAACTCTGATGTGAAATGGAATTGCAGGTGCTCGAAGTCCTGCTGTGCCATGCTCAGCATATAGCCGCTGTCTGCCAGGAAAACGTCGCGTCCGTCGCGGTCCTTGGCCATGTACTGGTACTTGCGTTTCTTGAAGTTCTCCAGTTCCGCCTCGTAACCGGGTTCGCAGGAAATCCAGCATGCCTTGTGCAGATGCACGGGTTCCCAACGGCACTTGGCACCGTATTCGTTCTCCAGGCGGTATTGGATAACCTCGAACTGCAACTGGCCTACCGTGCCGATAATCTTGCGGTTGTTGAACTGGTTCACGAACAACTGCGCCACA
Organism: Bacteroidaceae bacterium; assembly: GCA_017503065.1. The sequence goes on from JAFVTT010000007.1 coordinate 57,535, forward strand.
CCCTCGTCCATCAACTGGTTGATGCCCTTTTCCAACTGCTTGGTCTTCATGGGGTCGGCATTCTCAATGTACTTGAACATCTCGGGAGAGAAGGAGGGCAGACCGCGGAAATGGAGTTGCTCGCCCTCGGTGAGAGTGTCGCCTATCTTGAAGATGCCGTTGTCGGGCAAACCCACGATGTCGCCTGCCCAAGCCTCGTCGATGGTCTCCTTGCGCTGGGCCATGAACTGGGTGGGGCTGGAGAAACGTACCGTCTTGCCGTTGCGGATGTGCAGGTAGGGTGCATTGCGCACGAACTTGCCCGAGCACACCTTGCAGAAGGCAATGCAGGAACGGTGGTTGGGGTCGATGTTGGCGGTAATCTTGAAGATGAAGCCAGTGAACTTCTTCTCGTCGGGGTTAACCTCGCGTTCCTCCGCCATGACGGGGCGTGGTGCGGGGGCTATCTTGCAGAAACAGTCCAGAAGTTCCTGCACGCCGAAGTTGGTCAGTGCGGAACCGAAGAACACGGGAGCCAGCAGGGCTTCCTTGTACTCCTCCTCGTCGAAGGCGGGATATACGCCCTCTATCATTTCCAGATCCTCGCGCAGTTTCTCGGCATCGGTGTCGCCAACCCATTGGTTCAGTTCCTCGCTTTCTATGTCCACCTGCACCTTCTCCGTCACCTTCTGCTTGTTGGCCTGGAAGAGGTTCAGGTTCTGCTCGTAGATGTTGTACACACCCTTGAAGCGCTGACCCTGGTTGATGGGCCACGACAGGGGACGCACGGCAATCTTCAGTTCCTCCTCCAGTTCGTCAAGCAGGTCGAATGGGTCGCGTCCCTCACGGTCCATCTTGTTGATGAAGATGATGACCGGGGTCTTCCGCATGCGGCACACCTCCATGAGTTTGCGTGTCTGTGTCTCCACGCCCTTGGCGCCGTCCACCACGATGATGGCGCTGTCCACGGCAGTCAGTGTGCGGAAGGTGTCCTCGGCGAAGTCCTGGTGGCCGGGGGTGTCCAGGATGTTTATCTTGTAGGGCTTGTCTGTGGGTGTGCCCTCGGGAGCATACTCGAACTCCATCACCGAGGTGGTGACGGAGATACCGCGCTGCTTCTCTATCTCCATCCAGTCGGAGGTGGCGGTTTTCTTTATCTTGTTGCTCTTAACGGCACCGGCCACCTGTATCTGGCCGCCGAAGAGCAGGAATTTTTCCGTAAGCGTGGTCTTACCGGCATCGGGGTGGGCGATGATGGCAAAGGTGCGTCTGCGTAGTATTTCTTCAGTCATGTCTTGGGGGGATGTTTCTGTTTCTGGTATTCCTAGACAGTCTAGTATTTCTAGTATTTCTAGTCCGTCTAGTCTATTATTCTATTGTTGTGGGTCGTACTTTTCTGCCAGCATGTTCAGCAGGGTGCTGATGGCGGATATGGCGGCGGATGTCTCTGCTCCGATGGGCTTGTTCTGCATGCGGAGCAGGGTAATGCCGTAGAGGGCGTCCAGAGCGGTTTCCAACTCGGGCTTCATCTTGCCGTTGCCTTTGCCTCGGAGTTCCACTATGAAAGGCAGGGCCTTGTAGTAAGCGGCCTTGTAGATGGATTCCTGAGGGTCGGACAGGAGTTCGCGATGGCGGTCGGCCAGCAGGAATATTGTGTTACGGACAACCTGTACGTGTCCGCGTTCGCGGCATCCTTCCTCGTGCATCATGCGTGCGAGGCCGTCGTACCATTGCAGAGCCTGTTCCAACTCCTCGTCATCATAGTCGAAGCGTGGCAGGTACTCCTCTGCAATCTTCTGTATGTCGCAATCGTATGAACGAATGATGTCCTCCACCTGATACATGTAGAGGACATATGCCACGAGATTCTGTTTTCTAAGTTTCTTTGCTATTAGCATTTTGTGGTGCTGAAAAGTGTTATATATTGATGCCGAATTTGGGCAGCAATGCCCATAAAAAACCAATGAATCCGGCCGCTATGACAATGGTCCCGATTATGCGGTTTATTTTGCAGATGGTGCTTACCTGGAATTTGTTCCTTACCTTATTTATAATGTATGTCAGGCAGAACCACCATAGCAGTGCTCCCCCTAATATGGCTATGTATCCGAGTCCCTGCTCCAGATAGTGCTCTGGTACAACGAACTCAAAGCGTGCCATCAATGCTATGAAAAGCAGAATGATGAGGGGGTTGGAAAAGGTTACCAGAAACCCTGTTATACCGTTGTGCCATAGGGATCCCTTGTTGGGGTTGGTGGGGCGCAGGTTCTGTGTAGGATTGCTGAGATATGTGTATATTCCGAAGAACATCAGCAGTATTCCTCCTACAACCTTGAACCAGAACATGTTGCTCGGATTTTCTATAAAGTCCATCACGAAACTCATGCCCAAAATGGATAAGGCCGCATATATTAAGTCTGATATGGCGGCTCCCACACCGGTAACAAACCCAAACCAACGTCCCTTGTTTAAAGTTCGTTGTATGGTAAGAACGCCTACAGGACCCATCGGAGCACTCGCCAGAATACCCACAATGAGACCTTTGAAGACCAATTCCAATGTGCTAACAGGTTCTATCCACATAATATGAATGCAAATAACGGACTTTTTTTTCATTTTAACATACATTTGTAATTAAAAAATACCCTTTATTGCAAAATAAGTGCTAACTTTGCCCATACAGCGTAAGCAAATAACCTTTAAATCATAATAGCATGAATAAGAAACCCTATGTAATCGGATTGGACCTGGGCGGTACCAATTCTGTGTTCGGCATCGTCAACAAGGATGCTAAGATCGTCAAGTCTGTTTCTATCCCCACCACCGGTCATGGTACTGCGGAAAAGTACGTCAAGGCTTGTGTCGATGCCCTGAATCCTCTGATTGCCGAGGTGGGCGGTATCGAGAAGATAAAGGCTATGGGTATAGGCGCTCCCAATGGCAACTATTATTCCGGTTGTATCGAGGATGCCCCCAATCTGGAGTGGCGTGGCAACATCCCCTTGGTGAAGATGTTCCAGGAGGCTCTGGGCATTCCCGTTGTACTGACCAACGATGCCAATGCCGCCGCTATCGGTGAAATGGCATATGGTGCCGCACGTGGCATGAAGAACTTCATCGAGATCACTCTGGGCACAGGTGTAGGTAGCGGTGTCGTCGTGAACGGTCAGTTGGTTTACGGCCACGATGGTTTCGCCGGTGAACTTGGTCATGTTATCGTGGAGAAGAACGGTCGCGAGTGCGGTTGTGGCCGCCGTGGATGTCTGGAGTGCTATTGCTCCGGTACAGGTATCGCACGCAGTGCTATAGAGAAGTTGGCGATCAGCCGTCGTCCTTCTTCTCTGAGAGATATCCTGAGTTCAAAGCTCGAGGCCAAGGACGTGTCTATCGCCGCTTCCAACGGTGACGAGTTGGCTCTTGAGATCCTTGCCGATACCGGTCGCCGCCTTGGTGAGGCTTGCGCCAACTTCGCTCCCTTCTCCAGTCCCGAGGCATTCATCTTCTTCGGCGGTCCCACAAAGGCAGGCGAGTTGCTTATGGCTCATGTCCGTAAGGCATACGATGAGAATGTCCTGTTCGTCTACAAGGGCAAGGCAAAGATCCTGCTCAGCGAGTTGGACGGTGCCAGCGCAGCTGTGCTTGGTGCCAGCGCTCTCGGTTGGGAGATATAATTCTTTTGGAAGTAAATTTGTGCAAAAGGGTGTGAGTTCACACCCTTTTTTGTTTTATAAGGCATGCGTTGGACATACTGGCCATATGCTCGCATGAATTTTATACTGCCTTTAACCTTTTAACGTTTTTGTGCAAAAAACACACGCTTTGTTAACTCTTTTTATATAATTTGTGTATATTTGCGCAGACTTTGTTTTATATCCGAAGTTGAGTAAACTATAATTGACATAAATATGATTAGAAAACAAATTCTATGGATGGCCTTTTTGGCTCTCAGTTCAGGAGTATTTGTCTCTTGTGTAGACGAAAAGTACGACTTGGATAATGTGGACATGACCATTGGCACGAAGGGTGACTTGACATTGCCAACCAGTAGTACGGGGGAAATACTCCTCAAAAACATTATGGACTTGAAGGAAGATGGTATAATTCAAGTAGTTGACGGTGAGTATTATTTGGTTGAAGATGGTATTGCAGATGTTCCTGGGATAGATATTACTTCCATTAGCATCGCCAAGCCTTTGATGTCTCAGATTGAGGCTGTGGTAGAATTGGACAATGCGGCCACAAGTCCGGCCCGCTCGCAGAATCGTCAGAATATTTCTGTTGGCGGCATAGAACTTCAGGATTTTACCTATACTTATACCATACAGGATGAGGATAAGGCATATTATAGCTTGGGTGACAATGTTTCCGGTCAGGTACCAGAAGAGGTGGTGGAACTGAAGTCTGTGTCGTTTGTTGATGAAACCACGCTTGATGCAAAGATACAGGTATATTTTGATTCAGAATATGACTTTATCAACAAGGTGCACCTGGACAACTTTAATTTGTCAATTCCTCAAGGTTTGCATGTTTCTAAAGCCGAGTTCACTCATTGGACCTGGGTTGATGGTACGGAACTTTTTGAGGTAGAAGAGGCAATCAGCATAGATAACGAGAAAGGTGTCATTGTGCTTACGGCAACAGATGAGAATACAATTATTGACAAGGATCATGAAGTTCATGTGCGTATCACCTTTGATAAGGCTGTTACTGGTTTGGGCGGTTTGGCATTTGCTGACAATAAGGTTTCTTTGTCAGGAATATTTAAGTTAGATGGTACTTTCCGTATCGAATCGAAAGATTTTGATTTGGATAGGCTTACACAGGATCAGGTTATGGATATCGTCAAGAATCAGAGTTTTGATGTTATTTGTCCAAACAAGATCCATTTTGTGGGCAATGCTGATTTTGCACAGGACATATCTGTTGAAAGTTTTTCTGGTAAAGTCTTGAGTCGAGTTGGCGATATCACACCTATAGCCCTGAATGATTTGCCCGATTTCCTCAACGATCCAGAGGTTGTTCTGGATTTGGCTAACCCTGCGTTTTATATGCAGGTTGATAATCCTATGCCATACGAAGCCACGACATCTCTTCGCCTTTCCAGTGTGTATGAGGATGGGACTCCTCCTGTTGTTAAAGAAACAGGAACATTCACTATTCCTGCCAAGATGCTGACGGTGTTCTGTTTTGCCGATCATTTTGAGGGTATTGAAATTCCGGAAAACTATCAGGGAAAGAATGTTGTCTTTGTTCCTGTACAGAATCTTAATGAACTTCTCAAGAAGTTGCCTGAGAATATTAATGTTGACGTTGCCGATATTGCTATGGATATAGATGCCATGCCTATTCCCTGCCAGTACGATGTAAAGGTTGACTATCAGGTCTACACGCCTCTCGAGTTCGGAGAAGAGTTCAAGTTGGTGTACCAGGGTACCGAGGAAGGTCTCAGTGAGGATTTGGAGGACGTGAACAAACTGGACGCCAAAGAGGTTCGTATCGAGGCAAATGCCGTAACTAATTTCCCCATGGATCTTACATTGTCTGTAGATGCATTGGATCGCAATAATGCAAGTTTGAAGGGCAAGGTGGTTACTGTTAATGATATAGTCATCAATGCGCACAAAGGTTCTGAGGAGACTTCAAAGCAGCCTGTAGCTATTACCATCAAGCCCATGTCCGGACACTCGATTAGAGAATTGCTCGAGAAATTGGACAAGTTCCACTACAGGGCTGTTGCAGAGGCAGATAGCGAAGGGAAACTGTTTGAAGATGCACATATAAAATTGACTGATATTAAGATTACTTTGGTTGGTGGTGTAAGTTATGATGCAAACTAACCATACTATATGTGATATCCTAAAGTAAAAATTATGATTATGAAAAAGAATCTTAGAAATATATTGGCGGTTGCAACACTTGCTCTGTGCGGCACAGCCTCTGCCCAGAACCTGAACAGCGCCTACTTCCTGGACGGATACACCTATGGCCACCAGTTGAATCCTGCCAAGGACTATGACCGCAAGGGTTATGTGGCATTCCCTATATTGGGTCAGATGAATTTTGGCATGAAGGGAAACCTGGCACTGACAGATGTCATAAGACTTAACGGCGACCAGTTGGTTACATATCTTCATCCAAGCATCTCTGTGGACGATGCCTTGGGCAAATTCTCTGCCAACAACCATTCCAGAATGGATATGAGGTTGGATATCATCAGTTTCGGTTTCCACGCATGGGGTGGTTATAACACATTCAACATCGGCGTGCGTGCCAATGCTGGTTTCAATGCTCCGTACGAGTTGTTCGAATTTACAAAGAATCTTACCAACAAGAATTACGAAATCACCGATGTGTCCTCTACTGCATCCGCGTGGGGCGAGATAGCTTTGGGCCATAGCCGTCAGGTTGCCGATGCATGGCGCGTGGGCGGTAAGTTGAAGTTCCTCATTGGTGGCGCCAATGCTTCTGTCCGCCTGAAGAATGCAACCCTGAACCTTACCGCACCCGACAAGTGGGTTCTTTCTGCCGATGCCGAAGCCAATGTAAGTGTCAAGGGCTTTGAGTGGGGAGAAATGGAACAGAAGGAGTTCAGTGACGGCACTCCCTATGAGCAGATAGATTTCGACAATGTTGACATAGAGAGTCCTGGCCCTAACGGTTTCGGCCTTGCCTTCGACCTGGGTGCTGAATGGGATCTCGGTGAACAGGGTTGGGTGGACGGTCTCAAGGTTAGTGCCTCTCTGCTCGATTTGGGCTTCATTTCATGGAGCGAGACCCACAAGGCATACAATATGGGTAAGGAGGTTGTCTTCACCGGTTTCAATGACATTCAGGTAGAGGGTGGTCCTGGTACACCCGCAGAAGATCAGGCCGACAACTATGGCGACCGTTTCTCCTCTCTCGTTGCTTTGCAGGATGGCGGCATGTCCAAATCAACTTCAACCCTTGGAGCGACATTGAACATAGGTGTGGAATACCAGATGCCTTTCTACAAGAAACTCAGCGTGGGTCTGCTTAGTACCACACGTATGCAGGGCGAGTACAGTTGGAACGAGGAACGTATCAGCGCCGTTGTCTCTCCCGTCAAGTGGTTCGAGGCTGGTGTCAACGTAGGTTTCGGCACTTTGGGAACCAGTTTCGGTTGGGTTGCCAACATTCATCCCAGAGGCTTCAACGTCTTTGTCGGCATGGACCACATGTTGGGCAAACTCTCCAAGCAGGGCATACCTTTGAACAGCAGTAATAGTTTCACCATAGGTATCAATTTCCCCTTCGGCAAGGCCAACAGGTAAACGCAAGACATCAGTATAAAGCAATCGCCCGTGACTCACAATGGTCACGGGCGATTGTCCTATACTCTCTTATTGTATGATTTCTCGGATTACTCCGATTATTCCGATTATTCCGAAAACTCAGAAAACTCCGAGTTCTCTCGTCACTTTCCAGTTTTCCGTTCTCCGTTCTCTGTTTCCCGCTCGGGGTTGTAGGGACTCGGCATGCCGAGTCCGCTTTTGCTATTGTTATCGGACACGGCATGCCGTGTCCCTACCATGCTTCGGGGGACGAGCGCAATGCGCGGAGGGGGTCTGTTAGTTTTCCGTTTTCCCTTTTCCGTTCGTCACACCTTCCACCCCTCCAGCGAGGTGCCGCGCAGGAAGTCTGATGCGCTCATGCGCTTCTTGCCCGCCAGTTGGAGTTCGTGGATGTGCAGGATGCCGTCGGGCAGGGCTATGCGCAGGGTCTTGTCGCCGTTGGCGCTTGGCAACAGGGTGGGGCAGGCTTGTGCCTGTCCGGGGCAGGCCTCCTTGGTGGTGCGGAATATCTTCATCACCGTCTCCTTGCCGTCGGGCGACAGGAGGGTTGTCCATGCTCCGGGGTAGGGGCTGAGGCCGCGCACGAAGTTGTGTGCCGTTTCCACGGTGTGGCTGTCCCATTTTATCTCGCATGTCTCGCGGAAAATCTTGGGCGCAGGGCGCAGAGGTTCGTCGGTGTGCATCTGCTCCTGGGGTATGGGCGTGACGCGTCCGTCAATGATGTTCTGCACCGTCTCCGCCACCAGGTCGGCACCCAGTGTCATCAGCCTGTCGTGCACGTCCTCCACGTTGTCGTCCGGCCCTATGGGCACACGCTCCTGTTGTATCACCTCGCCGGTGTCTATCTGGTGGTCAAGGAAGAAGGTGGTGATGCCCGTTTCCTTGTCTCCGTTGATGATTGCCCAGTTTATTGGTGCCGCGCCACGGTATTGGGGCAGCAGGGCGGCATGCAGGTTGAAGGTGCCCAGGCGTGGCATTGCCCACACGGCCTCGGGCAGCATGCGGAAGGCCACCACTATCTGCAGGTCGGCCTCCATTGCCCTCAACTCCTCCAGGAAGGCCTCGTCCTTCAGACGTTCGGGTTGCAGTACGGGTATGTTGTGGCGCAGGGCGCACTCCTTCACGGGCGAGGCCTGCAGCTGGCTCTGGTGCCTGCCTATGGGCTTGTCGGGCATGGTGATGACACCCACCACGTTGTATCCCTCGCTGATGAGGCGTTCCAGTGTGGGCACGGCAAAGTCCGGTGTGCCCATATATACTATTCTCAGGTCTTTCTTTTCCATATAAAACATAATATTTATGTGCTCTCACGTGCAAAGATACGATTATTCTTTGTACTTTTGTCTCTTGTTATGGAAAAGATTCTCACAGAAGAGCAGTTGTCTGCTCTGCAAAACAGGATAGATGAGGTCCAACGGGTGGCCTGTGTGTGCCATGTAAATCCCGACGGCGACGCCCTGGGCAGTACCCTCGGCGTGATGGCGTGGATGAAGGCTCTGGGCAAGGAATGTACCGTGGTTGTCCCCAACCGTTTTCCGGACTTTCTCCAGTGGATGCCCGGTGCATCCGAAATTGTCCGCTACGACAGGCATGCCGACAAGGCGGATGCCGTCCTTCGCCAGGCAGACCTCCTGTGGGTGTGCGACATGAACGATGCCTCCCGTGCCCTGGGCATGGAGGGTATCCTCTCCGAGTGTGTGGAGCGTAGCGCACAGGGCAACCTCTTCATGGTGATGGCCGACCACCACCTCGACCCCAATCCCGCCTTCTGTAATCTCCAGATTTCGCGCCCCGAGATGTGCGCCACCTGCGAGGTGCTCTGCCACCTGCTTTGGCAGATGAGGCGCATGGATGCAATGTCCCTGCCCGAGGCCACCTGCCTCTACACGGGCATGATGACCGATACCGGTGCCTTCACCTATGCCTCCACGCGAAGCGTCATCTACGAGTGCATCTCCCTGCTCCTGGCACGTGGCATAGACAAGGACCGCATCTACCGCAACGTCTTCTGGACCTCCACACCCAACCGCATGCGTCTGGTAGGTTATCTGCTATATGTGAAGTTGGAGACCATCCCCGGCATGAATGCCTCCGTCATGACGCTCACCAATCAGGAGCGCCGCATGCTCGGCATCAAGAACGGCGACACGGAGGGCATTGTCAACATGCCCTTGCAGATTCAGGGCATGCGCCTTTCGGCCTTCATCAGCGAGGACACCGAGCACCCCGGCTTCGTCAAGTTCTCCCTGCGCAGTGTGGACGATTTCCCATGCAACGAGATGTCTGCCCGCTTCTTCAACGGCGGAGGCCACAAGAATGCCTCCGGTGGCCGTCTCCAGTGCTCAATAGAAGAGGCCCTGGAACTCTTCCGCAAGGCCGTGAAGGAGTACGCACCATTGTTGGGAACGGAAAACGGAAAACGGAAAACGGAAAACTGATTGTAGATGGGGCTCTGAGTACTCTGAGTTTTCCGAGTTCTCCGAGTTCTCCGAGTTCTCTGAGTTTTCCGAGTACTCCGAATACTCCGAGCAGTTTCCCGTCCCCCTTTCTCCTTCTTTGTCCCCCGGGGGACGAGCGCAACGCGCGGAGGGGGTATGTTAGTTTTCCGTTTTCCGTTCTCCGTTCTCCGTTCTCCGTTCTTCTTTTTCCGTTCCTACAACACCCTCTTCACCATCCCGAAGAACCTGTACGGCATGTACCTGAAGGGCAGGTCCAGCCATGTTGGCGTCGTCACCACTGCCCTCTGGTGCGAGAACACCAGGAACGACTCCTTGCCGTGATACGAGGACATGCCCGAATGTCCCACACCGCCGAAGGGCAGGTTCTCGTTGGCAATGTGCATGATGGTGTCGTTTATGCAGGCACCGCCCGACGAGGTGTGGCGCAGAACCTTGCCGATGTTGCCCCTGTCCTCCCCGAAGTAGTATAGCGCCAGGGGCTTCTCCCTCCTGTTCACAAAGGCTATCGCCTCGTCCGTGGTGTTGAAGGTGAGCAATGGGAACAGAGGGCCGAAAATCTCCTCCTGCATGATGGGGCTGTCCTCCCTCACGCCGTCCAGCACCGTGGGATGGATGTAGCGCTCCTCGCGGTCGTAGGTGCCACCTATGCGCACGTTGCCGTCCTTCAGGTAGCCCGTCAGACGGTCAAACGCCTTGTCGCTGACTATGCGCACAAAGTGCTTCGCCTCCTGCGGGTTCTTGCCCAGCAGGTGCTCGAACTCCTTTCTGAGCGCCTCTATCAGACGCTCCTTCACCCCGGCATGCACCAGCAGATAGTCGGGCGCTATGCACGTCTGTCCGGCATTCAGGCTCTTGCCCCATGCTATGCGGCGTGCCGCCATGGGGATGTCGGCATCCCTGTCCACTATGCACGGGCTCTTGCCCCCCAGTTCCAGCACCACCGGAGTCAGGTGCTCCGAGGCGGCACGCATCACCCTGCGGCCAAGGTCGGGACTTCCCGTAAAGAAGATCATGTCGTACCTCTCCTCCAGCAGGGCGGTGTTCACCTCCCTGTTGCCCTGCACCACGGCAACGTATTCCGGGGCGAAGGTCTCCCTGATCATCTCCTCCATCACCCTGGACACGCGGGGCACGTAGGGCGAAGGCTTCAGCACCGCCGTGCAACCGGCCGAGATGGCACCCACCAAGGGGTTCAGCAGCAGTTGCACGGGATAGTTCCACGGCGCTATTATCAGCGAGCAACCCAGCGGTTCCTGTATCACCTTGCTTCTGGAGGGAAACATCTTCAGCGGTGTGCACACCCTCCTGGGCGCCGCCCACCTGCCCAGGTGCACGATGTGGTTCTTCACCTCGCCCAGCACAATGCTCAGTTCCGTCAGGTATGCCTCTTCGTAACTCTTGTGCAGGTCCTGCCACAGGGCATCCGCCAGGCGCCCCTCCCACTTGTGCAGGGCACGCTCCAGCGCACGGAGGTTCTCCCTCCGGAACTCCAGGTCCAGCGTCCTGCCGCTACGGAAGAACTCCCTCTGCGCCTCCACTATCCTCCTAATCTCCTCCCTGGGTGTATTCTCCATTGTCCTCATTTTCTTCTTCCGGTGAAATTGTCCATAGTGTGGTATATGCCCAGCGTTTCGCCCACCAGCCAGTCAAACACCCTCATGGGCAGGATGCCCTGCAACAGGCGCATCACGTGGTAGGCCATGGGAATCCAGGGCATCAGCATCAGGAACATCCTGTCGCCCTCTATGGCCTTGATTATCTGTCTGGAGACTTTTTCGGGTTTCAGCAGGGGGAACACCCTCGACTCCACACCGTCAAACATGCCCGTCGTTATGTAGTAAGGTGCAATGGTGGTTATGCGCACCCTGCTCCCCATCTCCTGCAACTCTATCCTCACCGAATCCGACCATCCCACGGCCGCCCACTTGCTGGCGGCATACACGCTCATCTTGGGGTTGGAGAGCATGCCCCCAGCCGAAGCAATGGTGCAGATGTGTCCCTCGTTGCGCCGTATCATGTCCGGAAGCATCTGCCGTGCCACATACATGGGTGCTATGGCATTCACCGCCATCGTGCGGTCAATCTCCTCCTCCGTGCACTGGTCGAAGGTCTTGTTGCTGGTTATTATGCCGGCGCAGTTTATCAGTATGTCCACGTCTCCCACCTCCTTCTTCACCTTGGCATAGCACTCCGCCACCGCCTCGTGCCTGGACACGTCCACGCGGTATCCGTGCACCGTGCCCTTCCTGCCCAGTTCCTGCACCGTAGCATCTATGTTCTCCTGGTTTATGTCCCATATCACCAGGGCGGCCGCACCCTTCTCCAGAGCCGTCTCGCCCATCAGCCGGCCGATGCCCGATGCACCGCCCGTTATCAGTACTCTTTTACCTTTAATCTTTGACATATCTTTTTTACCTTTTCTACGTCAGTTCTTCAATGAAATCGGGTGCAAAGGTACGTCAATTATTGCATGTAACGACAAAAAGTGTGCAGAAAAGTGTGTAAAATGGACAAAAACGCACCATTGCTGTGCGGTGAGCGAGTTTTCCGTTTTCCGATTTCCGTTTTCCGTTTACCTTGCTTCCGTTCTTGCGAATATGTCATGAAAATTCATGAAAAATCAGGCATGCCACAGTGTTTGTTTTAGAGAACCCAGTAGGTGTTTTTCTCTTCGCCAACCATGATTTCTCCATATTTTTGAGCATGATTTTCTAAAAAAATGCCCCAAATTGACCTGTTTTTACCATATATCTGCCGTATAGCCTTCTCTAAGACACCCCGATGTCTCATGCAAGTCGTCCCGACGCTTCGCCCCCGTCGTCCCGATGACTCGCCCTTGTTGTCCCGAGGCCCTGACCGAAGCCACCCGTCTTCTCAATTTCCCCATTCTGAGAATAGGATATTTGTACGACAAAGGATTTCATGGCATAAATAAGCAATTCTCAGAAGGTCAGTTGTCTGTATTTTTGTTGCTCTCCCATGTCTTTGCCTGTTGTGCCGTATTGCTTGCGGTTGGAAAGAGCAATAATAAAAAATGCCCCCGATAAAGGACGAGGGCAACCTAATGTTTTCACAACGGAATAATCCTTATTGTGAATTGCTTCGAATTGATTGCAAAGTTAATGAATTTTATTGAATGTGTAGCATTTGCCACAATATTTTTGTATTTTTGTGGGGTAAAAACAAGACATTGCACTAAAAGACCGAATTATGAAAAGGATATTGGGACTTGATTTGGGTACTACTAGTATAGGATGGGCATTGGTTGATGAGGCTGAATGTCCGGAAGAACGTTCCTCTATAATAAGGTTGGGTGTTCGTGTAAATCCCCTGACTACAGACGAATCGCAGAATTTTGAAAAGGGAAAGGCAATAGAGACGAATGCCGCTCGTCGTGACAAACGCAGTGCACGTCGTAATCTGCAACGATATAAGTTAAGGCGTTCTGCTTTGACATCCTTGTTGAAGGAGCATGGATTTATAGCGGACGATACAATATTGTCGGAGCAGGGCAATGCTTCTACATTTGAAACATATCGTTTGCGTGCAAAGGCCGTTACAGAGGAAATTTCCTTGGAGCAGTTTGCTCGTGTGCTTTTGATGATAAATAAAAAGCGTGGTTATAAGAGCAGTCGCAAAGCCAAAGGAGAAGAAGACGGCAAACTTATAAATGGGATGGATGTGGCTAAACGTCTGTATGATGAAAACATAACTCCTGGGCAACTTTGTCTGGAATTGTTGGAATCTGGCAAAAAGGCTCTTCCTGACTTCTATCGCTCGGACTTGGAAAATGAGTTTGACAGAATATGGTCGTGCCAGTCTCTGTTTTATCCGGATATGCTGACAGATGCTTTAAGGGAGGAGCTTTATGGCAAGAATACTACGCAGACGAATGCCATCATAGGTAAGTATTTCCAATGGGTAGAAGTGGAACGGATTTGGAACGAGCTTGACGCGAGGAATGAAGATAAGGAAGTGTTACATCAGTATAAGGGTGAGGCAAGAACAACCAAGGGCATAGAGCAGAAGAAAGAAAACTATCTCTGGCGTGCCATGGCCTTGTCGGAAAAACTCCATCCAGAGAAGTTGGCTGTTGTCATAAAGGAAATCAACAAGGAACTTAATTCTGCCAGTGGTTATCTGGGGGCAATTAGTGACAGGAGCAAACACCTGTTCTTTAATCACCTGACAGTAGGACAGGCCCTGATGCAGACATTGCAGGAAAATCCTAATGCAAGCCTGAAGAACAAGGTGTATTATCGTCAGGATTATCTTGACGAGTTTGAGACATTATGGGAGAACCAAGCAAAATATCATCCGGAACTCACCCCTGAACTGAAGCAAGAAATTCGCGATGTAGTCATATTCTATCAGCGCCGTCTTAAGAGTCAGAAGTCGCTGATAAGCATTTGTGAGTTTGAGAGAAAAGAGCAGGTGGTGGAGATTGATGGTAAAAAGAAGACAATCCTTACAGGAAGTCGCGTCATACCACGTACCTCGCCTCTTTTTCAAGAGTTCAAGATATGGCAGACTCTCAACAATTTGGAAATACGCCTTTCGGATACTAAGGGAAAGAAAAAGAAGAAGGTGCTAAACGAACCAACTTTGTTCGATGATATTTTTACTCCTAAGGAAGAGTTGGAATTCAATGGGCGGAGAGAACTGACCATTGAGGAAAAACAACTTCTGGCAGAAGAACTTTCCGTAAGAGAAAGTATGACCAAGGTACAGGTTCTGAAGACATTGTTCGGGACTTCAACCGGCATGGATTTGAATTATGAAAAGGTCAGCGGACATGAGACGGGTGCGGCATTGTACAAGGCATTCGGTGCCATGCTGGATTTGTCGGGACATGAACCCATAGACTTTACCTGTTCTGCATCAGAAATCAAGCAACAAGTAAGGGCTGTCTTTGATGCTTTGGGGTGGAATACCGATGTGTTGGATATTGAAATGGATATATCTGAAGGTTCTCGTTTGCATCTGCAACCCTTCTACAATCTCTGGCATTTGCTTTATTCTTTTGAAGGGGATAGTTCTCGTACAGGTGATGAGAACCTGTTGGAGAAAATATCTGCAATCCTTAATTGCGACAAGGACTATGCCCAATTACTTGCCAATGTTTCTTTGGCCAGTGACTATGGCAGCCTTAGTGCCAAGGCAATCAAAAAGATATTGCCATACATGAAGGAAGGCAACCGCTATGATGAGGCTTGTGGTTTGGCCGGATATAGACATTCTGCCTCTTCTTTGACAAAGGAAGAGATTGAGGCAAAGGAACTTTTGGATAAACTGGAGATTCTTCCCAAAAACTCTCTGCGTAATCCTGTTGTGGAGAAGATTTTGAATCAGATGGTCAATGTGGTTAACGAAATAATCGCCACGTATGGTCGTCCAGACGAGATTAGAGTGGAGTTGGCGCGAGAACTAAAAAAGAACCAGAAGGAGCGTGAGGCACTAACTAAGGCCATTGCATCTTCTACAAAGGAGCGTGAGGAAGTCAAAGAAATACTTGTTAAGGAATTCAACATTCCCAACCCTACACGCAATGACATTCTACGTTATCGTCTTTACGAAGAATTAAAGCCCAATGGTTATCACACTCTGTACTCTAATAAATATATTGAGCGAGAAAAACTCTTCTCCAAGGAAATTGACATAGAGCATATCATCCCCAAGGCACGTTTGTTTGACGATTCCTTCTCTAATAAGACATTGGAATATCGTAGTGTTAATTTGGATAAAGGAAACAAAACGGCTTATGATTATGTGTCCGAAGCATACGGAGAAGAAGGTTTGCAACGTTACCTCAATACTTGTGAAAGTCTGTTTGCGACACAACGTACCAAGTTGAGGAAACTCAAGATGACAGAGCGGGAAATCCCCGATGGCTTCATAGACCGTGACTTGCGTAATACCCAATATATCGCAAAGAAGGCATTGGCCATGTTGAACCAAATATGTCGTAGCGTAGTACCAACTACAGGTGCCGTTACCGACCAGTTGCGTCAGGATTGGGAATTGGTGGATGTGCTAAAGGAACTTAACTGGGGCAAATACGAAGCAGTAGGAAATGTGGAGTATTATACCAACCATGATGGACATCGTATTGGTAGGATCAAGGATTGGACAAAACGCAATGACCATCGTCATCATGCGATGGACGCCTTGACGGTTGCTTTCACAAAACCTGTCTTTATACAGTATTTTAACCACAAAAATGCAAGTTTCCATGCAGATTCAAATGAGTATGCCATAAAGACGGCATACTTCAAGGATGGACGTGCCAGATCTCCAATACCATTAAGTGAACTGCGTTTGGAGGCCAAGAAGCACCTCGGCAATATTCTTGTGTCAATAAAGGCCAAGAATAAGGTCGCTACACAGAATATAAATAAGGTAAGAACTAAGAACCGTGGTACAATTTCTAAAGTGCAATTGACGCCAAGGGGACAGTTACATCTTGAAACAGTATATGGAAGTCATCTTGAATATGTAACACGAGAAGAAAAGGTCAATGCGTCCTTCACTGAGGGCAAGATAATGTCTGTATGCACTCGTCGTTATAGAGAGGCCTTGTTGCAAAGGTTGTCTCAATTCGGAGGTGATGCCAAAAAAGCCTTTACGGGCAAGAACTCGCTTGACAAGAATCCGATTTGGTTAGACGAAATGCACATAGAGTCTGTACCGCCCAAGGTAAAAACTGTTAGCCAAGAAAGATATTATACAGTACGCAAGCAGATAGCACCTGACCTAAAAATTGACAAGGTGGTGGATGTACGAATCAGGCAGGTATTGCAGGATAGGCTCATGGAATATGGTGGTGATGCCAAGAAGGCTTTCTCTAATCTTGATGAAAATCCCATTTGGTTGAATAAGGAGAAAGGGATAAGTATAAAGCGAGTAACCATCTATGGCATCAGCAACGCGCAGGCTTTGCATGATAAACGCGACAAGGATGGACGTCCCATACTCGGAAAAGACGGAAAGGCAATACCTGTTGACTATGTAAACACAGGCAACAACCATCATGTAGCCATATATCGTAAGCCTGTGCTTGACAAGAACGGCATGCATGCATATGATGATAATGCCCAACCTCTATATGAATTGGAAGAACGTGTAGTGTCTTTCTATGAAGTGGTTGAGAGAGTCAATCAGGGTTTACCTGCTGTAGATAAAGCCTATCGGAGCGATGAGGGGTGGAAGTTCCTTTATTCGATGAAGCAAAATGAGTGCTTTGTATTTCCTGACCCACAAACAGGCTTTGACCCCAAGGAAGTGGATTTGACGGATCCTGATAATTATGCGTTGATAAGTCCGAATTTATTTAGGGTGCAGAAGGTGTCAACTAAAGATTACTGGTTCAGACATCATTTGGAAACAAACGTAGATGCAATTAAGGAACTACAAGGTATTACATGGAAGAGAATAACTTCTTTATCAAGTATGCATACGATAGTTAAAGTTCGACTTGATCACCTTGGTAGAATCGTTCAAGTTGGGGAATACTAAGCAAAGAAATGTATTATGAGCCATTGCATTGCAGTGGCTCATAATCTTTTATATAGGTTTCACTTAAAAGTAACGCTTATGATTAAGAAAACCCTTTATTTCGGCAATCCTGCCTATCTCTCGTTAAAGAATGCCCAACTGGTAATCAAATTGCCCGAGGTAGAGAAGAACGACACTTTACCAGAATCGTTCAAGGTGCAGACGCAGGTAACCAAACCAATTGAAGACATTGGGGTGGTAGTGCTCGATAATCAGCGTATCACCATAACAACGGGAGCAATGGAGGCTTTGCTTGCGAATAATTGTGCCATAATCACTTGCGACCAACGTAGTATGCCAGTTGGGTTGATGCTACCGCTTAGCGGCAATACCACCCAAAGCGAGCGTTTCCGCGACCAGATTGATGCTTCATTGCCATTGAAGAAGCAGTTATGGCAACAAACCATTCAGGCAAAGATAAGCAACCAGGCATCAGTTCTTGCAACGTGTAGAAAGGCAGAAGTGGGATGCTTGCGAGCATGGGCAAAGGACGTACGTAGTGGAGACCCAGATAATTTCGAAGGAAGGGCTGCAGCCTACTACTGGCGCAACTTGTTCGGGATGCACATTGAAAACTTTACCCGTGACCGTGAAGGAGTGCCGCCCAATAATGCCCTCAATTATGGATATGCCATTTTGCGTGCAATCGTAGCACGTGCTTTGGTGTCCAGTGGCATGCTACCCACATTGGGCATACATCACCACAATAGATACAATGCTTATTGTCTCGCTGATGACATAATGGAACCTTATCGGCCATACGTGGATGAATATGTCTTCCAACTAACGCAAAAACATGGATTGCCATCTGAAGATTTGTCAAAGGCATGGAAGGCAGAGTTGTTGCTAATTCCTACTTTAGATGTAGTTATAGGAGGCAGGAAGAGTCCGTTGATGGTTGGAGTTACTCAAACTACAGCATCTCTTTACAAGTGTTTCAGTGGAGAACTGCGCAAAGTCGCATACCCGGAGAGATAGAAAAAAGGAGGTAGTATGGAACGTTTCAGTAAATATAGAGTTATGTGGGTACTTGTATTTTTTGACCTTCCAACTGAAACAAAACGTGATCAAAAAGCAGCCGCTAAGTTTCGCAAGGATTTGCAACGAGATGGTTTCACTATGTTTCAATTCTCCATTTACATCAGGCATTGTGCAAGTTGTGAAAATGCAGAGGCACATGTGCGCCGTGTAAAGACAATGTTGCCTGAATTCGGGAAAGTAGGTATAATGACAATAACGGACAAACAATTTGGAAGTATGCTTTTGTATCATGGACAAAAGATGATGCCACATTTTGCAGATGGTGTTCAGTTAGAGCTGTTCTAATCCCCCCCTAAATGGAGTTAATGGAAATAGGATGGTGCTTTTCACGGCGACCATCCTATTTGTAAGGCAAAAACCGAATGTTTTTTCTTTTCTAATATCTTGTGTAAACAATTGTCTTATAGATAGTTCTTGAGACTATATTGTTTTTGCCACTGCAAAGATACTAATTCGAAAGCAATTCACAACGTACGATACAGTTGCAGAAACCCGACTTATTGTTTTTGCCACTGCAAAGATACTAATTCGAAAGCAATTCACAACCGTGAAGTTCTATCACAACATCAATCAGAAATTGTTTTTGCCACTGCAAAGATACTAATTCGAAAGCAATTCACAACTTGCATACATTTGTAAGTATGTGACAAAAGATTGTTTTTGCCACTGCAAAGATACTAATTCGAAAGCAATTCACAACAATCTTCCAGCAATTACTATACATTGATGTATTGTTTTTGCCACTGCAAAGATACTAATTCGAAAGCAATTCACAACAAAAGGCCGGTTTTCACATAACTTTCCAACATTGTTTTTGCCACTGCAAAGATACTAATTCGAAAGCAATTCACAACTACACGCTGTCGCGCTGCCAAAATGCCCTAATTGTTTTTGCCACTGCAAAGTTACATATAATTCGTTGAATTGAGAAATTTGGGGCAAAATAATTGGCAGACAGGGGTTTTGTTAAATTCTGATTTTTGGAGGAATGCCAGCAAAAACCAACGTAATGCCAAGTTGTTCCAAAGCTGAGTAACCTAT
>JAFVTT010000008.1 GCA_017503065.1 Bacteroidaceae bacterium
CTGGCTGGCACAACATGTGGACGCCTTCTATATCGGTGGCACCAAGGTGGGTGCCATGTTCGGCGAAGCGGTAGTCTTCAGCAACATCAAGGCACCAAGAGCCTTCTTCACCACCGTCAAGCGCCATGGTGCCCTCCTGGCCAAAGGCCGTATGCTGGGCATCCAGTTTGACACGCTTTTCACTGACGACCTCTATCTTCGCGTTGCCCGTCATGCCAACGAAATGGCAGAACGACTTCGAGGCATTTTCATCAGTCATGGCATACAGATGGGAGTGGACTCCCCCACCAACCAGCAGTTTGTCATCCTCACCCCACAGGAAAAGGAGCAACTCATGGAGTCCATCGCCTTTGAAGTGTGGTCTCCCCTCCCCGATGGCAACATCCTGTGCCGCTTCGTCACCAGTTGGGCCACCACGGAAGAAGATCTCCTGGCATTGGACAATGCATTGACAGACCTTACCTGATATTCCATTTTGCCACTATTCTTGTTCTTATAAAACAAAATACTGTACCATAATACAAAATCGACGACTATAAGGTATATAAGATTGTCTAATTCTATTCATTACCTTTCATTAATCATAAACGCCCCGACTTGAGATAGTCGGGGCGTTTATGATTGTGTTTCCAAATAGACGAGAGGCCCATAGGAATTTAACCCCAATCTCTCATTAGACTATTACAATAATGACCGATTGGGTGTTAAAGACAGCAAACAATTTTATTTTTCGCAGGAAAAATGGCATTATTGCTCAGACTCCTTTGCAGGCTGAAGGAAAACTAGCGATGTTTCCATGTCAGGATTGCGCAGATGGTTTGCAACAATAAACAGATGACGCTCCTCGCCGGTTTCATTGGGGGCAACGTGTACTGTATGATCTGTTTCCACCACAGCCACACCATCCTGGCTATAATTGACAATTCCATCCTTGAAGAAAGAGAATGCAGAAGACGGGGAAGACAACTTGAAAGAATGTGTGGATGCCACCCTGATTACAATCTCACCTCCAGCGGCAGGAATCACACCATCGGCAGGAGTAACGTATGAAGCATTTATAAACTCATAGGAGATTTCCTTGTTACAAGACATAAAGAGCATTGCAACCAAAGGCAATACCAGGAACAGGTACTTTTTCATAATTAGCAGGATTTTATTATACATTTATTATATACCTTATTATAATATAAAGGAACTCGCGGCGTCAATACCACTCGATATTGGTACTGTATGAACTTTGCTTGCGCCAGCGCAGTACGTCCCTCAAAGCAGAAGCATCGGCCTGGAAGTTAAAGTTGAAACTTCTGTATGGCATCAATACCATTGAGCATGACATAGAGAAGCAGTGGAGGTCGCGGTTGAGGGATGCCGTTGTCATGGACAAACGCTTGTAGTTGAAGTCGTAACCAGAAGAGAAGGCTATGTTCCATCCCTCGGCAATACGCAGATTACCGGAGAAATTCAAAGTATGGGTGAACTTATAAGGGTACCGCATGTTCTTGGGGTTAATTTCTGCAGAAGTGTCTTCTCGCATGTTAACACCATATGACACCGTAAAGCTCCATGGCATTTGGAACTTAAGATAGCCATCATCGTCAACTTGATTACCTCCTTCTTTTCTCTCAGCGCCAGACTCTCCCTTGCGGCGATCGGGATCTACATTCTGCATTTCTGGATCAGTTTCCTCATCTTCTTCTTCATCTTCATCATTATCCTTGTCCTTAATTGGAGCATCAAGTCCCAATAGTTTATCACGAAGTTTCTTGAACGTCTGGTTGTTTATAGTATATGAAAAATTCTGACTCATTCCCTGAAAACGACCAAATCGCCCATAACTCCATTCGGTCCTATCGCCAACAACAACATTACCATTTTTATCGAATTCATATGCATATGTTGCGAACACAGCATTCAAACTAAATGTTTTACTTTTGCTTAATTTCAAGCGCAAACGCATGGCAAGGTCACTCCAAGGACGCGACTTTGCTGCCATATTATAACTGAGTGAGGCACCCAGTTCGTCAATAAGACTAACCTTCTTGAATCCTGTGGAATCCTTTTGGGAATGGAGTTTCATTTCCAAATTGTTGGAAACATCCATGGTTATGTTACCACGCATCCCCCTTGAAGGTGTTCCATAAAGAGAACTTGCATAATAAGAATACGTAACAGGCTCACCAACAGGAACACCATCACGATCTGTACGCTGATATGAACCATAATATCCATAACTGTCAGAACCGAAATCCGGTGCATAGGAGAAACTTATACTAGGCGTAAATACATGCCTGATAGCAAATATCTTCTTGCCACCAGCCCATTGTGCCGGTTTATACATGCCATACATCTTTGTGTTGAGTGACATACTCATGTTGTAGTCGTAGACATTATAAAAACCTAATGTAGTATCCTTTACAACCTTCTGATTCTTCTCGTCCCAATCCTGACGAACCTTCTGCATGTACATGCGGTCTGTGAAGTTAAATGATGTAGTCAGATTGATGTACTTGAACAGCTGGAAACTTGCAGAGATGGGGATCTGATGCCTCATGCCATTGCGCCAGTCCTTTATAAGGTTACTTTTAAATAACTTATAATCTTTCGTGCTGATGCTGTTCTGCAACGTACCGGTATACGACATGGCTATCTTCTCATACCAACGCTCTTTTCCTACTGCATGTTTTCGCTTAAACGGATATAGTCCGGCAAGTGTAATATTCAAGGTGGGAAGAGTTAGAGAAATCATGCTATCCCTTACACTTTGAGACAGATTTAGCGTTCCTGACAAGGTTAGTCCTATATCCTCAAATGTTTTGCTATAACTTACGGAACTGGTTCTGGTACTTTGAGTATAGCTCTCAGGATCATAGCGTGAAGTCAGATTATTCTTGTCGTATGAAGTTGATGCATAGTTCACACTTGCAGAGAAGCTTTGCGAAGGATTGGCCTTGGGGTCCTGTCTATGTGTCCATGTTAGCTTAAAGTCACCAACACTTGGGGCAGATTTATCCTCATACACGGTTTTTTGGTAACTAATATGGAAATTACCGGAAAACTTGTATCTAAGTTTATAGTTTGATATGGCGGATATACCCCATGACCCCTTGGTATAAATATCTGCTAGAACCTGTAAATCAACATAATCATTTATCGCGAAATAATATCCACCTTCACGAAGATAGAACCCCCGTTCTGTTTCATCACCATAGGATGGCATTATGAAACCGCTTTGATAACTTTGAGGAAATGGAAAAAAACCATAAGGCACTGCCAAAGGCAATGGGACATCTTCAACAACAAGATGAGCAGGACCGAATACAATATTCTTTCCCGGACGCACCTTAGCTCTGGTCATTTTCAGATAAAAATGTGGGTGCTGGGCATCGCACGTTGTATACCTGCCACCATTTAGATACATTAAACCCGAACTGTCACGCTTGCTTTCATCCGTTGTCATAAATCCCTCACCTTGTTTTGTATAAACATTAGTTATGAAAGCTTTACGTGTTTTGAAATTATATGAAATTCTGTCCGGTTCGTATTCTTCGTCGCCTTGGCGGAAGAGAGGCTTTCCAATCAATTCACCAACACTATCCTTACGACCTGCAGCATGAACGATACTGCTATCCAAGGAAATTGTTATTTCATCAGCAGTCAATTCTAAGTTTTGATACCCAACTTGACTGTTACCGTAGAGATTGGCACGGCTTTCGAACATGTCAAACGTAATACTGTCTGATGCCGTATATTCTACTGGAGAATCTAAAGAATTCTTGCTGTATTGTGTTGTATCAACCTTAACCGTATCCTTTGCCAATGTACTGGAATCAACATAAATAGTATACCCCTTCATACTATCCAATGCAGCAATCCTTCTTAATGAATCATTCAACACCACAGAATCACTAAATGAATAAAGAGAATCTGGCACATCCACTAACGAAGATTTGGCAGGCATGTGCGTGCCTGCCAACAGTATTAATGCACTGGCAATAAAAAGAATATATAATATCTTAGACTTCAATGCCGATTTTGTGAACATTTATCTTTACAAAGGTACAACTTTTCTACGACATACACAAAACTATTCGTGATATAATTATACCTTTTAACTAAAAAACGCCATTCATCCGCATTCATCCGCACAAGACTTAATGTTTCTTAAGAATTTCCATGGCTTTTTAATGCTTAAATAAAAAAAAAATATAACTTTGCATCAAAAACATACAATCTACTCTCACCACCAACATAATAACACATCGCATATGAAACACGGATTCGTTAGAGTGGGAGCTGGCATTCCTGAAATTAAGGTAGGCGACCCCCAGTTTAATGTAGAAGAGATCGAGAAACTCGTTCTAAAAGCACAAAGCCAAGGCACAGAAATTCTTGTTACACCAGAATTGGGCCTTACCGGCTATACATGCCAAGACCTGTTCTTCCAACAAACCCTGTTAGAAGAAGCAGAGGTCGCATTAATGAAACTAATGGACTTTACCCGCTCCATAGACATGATCATCATAGTGGGAATGCCTATTGCATACAACACAGGATTAGCGAACTGTGCTGTAGTACTGCAAAAAGGCAAAATTCAGGGTGTAGTTGCCAAAACTTACCTACCCAACCACGGAGAATGCGCCGAGAAGCGTTGGTTTACATCAATACACGAGATCAAGGAGACCAGGGTATGGCTATGTGGCGACCTGATAGAAATTACCCAATTCAGAATATTCAACACGCCATCATGCTCCTTTGCCATAGAAATAGGGCAAGACCTAACAGCGCCTGTGCCTCCCTCAAGTCAACTTACAATGATGGGAGCAGAGATAGTATTTAATCCTTCAGCAGAAAGTTGCCTTGCCGGAAATGAAGAATACCTGAGAAACCAAATTGCGAGCCAAAGCGCACGGTGTATGGGTGGATATGTGTATGCAGGAGCAGGATTCGGAGAAAGTAGCACAGACCTTGTATTCAATGCCCAGGCTCTAATCTACGAAAACGGGAACATCCTTGCAGAGAACCTGCCATTCTGCACAGAACCTCAATTAATATTCAGCGAAATTGATGTAGAGCACATCAGGAATGAACGTCGCAAGAATACCATTTTCTCTGACTCTGCGAAGATGACGGAGAGAAACAAATGTACCTTCATTGACACCGACATGATGGTAAAACACTCTTTTGAACTGAGCAGACCATACAGTCCGCATCCATTCATTCCAGACAATAAAGATGAATTGGACAAGCGTACAGAGGAAGTATACAACATCCAAACCCTTGGTTTAGCCAAAAGACTTAAACATACAAATTGCAAGTCAGTTGTAATAGGCATTAGCGGAGGTTTGGACAGCACTCTAGCCTTAATTGTCACAGTGGGGACATATGACCGGTTGGGTTTGAACCGCAAGGATATCATCGGAGTCACCATGCCCGGATTTGGCACTACCGACCGTACCTACACCAATGCTATAACACTGATGAAGCAGTTGGGAGTATCCATACGTGAAATTAGTATCAAAGATGCGTGCCTACAACACTTCAAAGACATTTCACATGACCCTGACAAGCACGATGTAACATACGAAAACTCACAAGCACGCGAGAGAACGCAAATCCTTATGGATATCGCGAATCAGGCGAATGGCATGGTTATAGGAACCGGCGACTTATCGGAGCTTGCGTTGGGATGGGCAACATACAACGGAGACCACATGTCTATGTATAGCGTTAATGGCTCGGTCCCCAAAACACTAGTACGCCATATCGTTGCATGGTATGCTGAGGTGCAGAAGAGCAATACAACACGAGAGATTCTCAAAGATATCATAGATACTCCTATATCGCCAGAACTAATACCCGCACACGAAAGCGGAGAAATCAAGCAAAAGACAGAGGACTTGGTTGGTCCGTACGAGCTGCACGATTTCTTCCTTTACTATATTCTAAGATGCGGTTTCCGTCCAACAAAAATATACATGTTGGCACGTTATGCATTTAGCGAAAACGAATATGATGACGAAACCATAAAGAAGTGGTTATCTGTATTCTTTCGTCGCTTCTTCAACCAACAATTCAAGCGTTCTTGTTTGCCGGACGGACCAAAAGTCGGCACCTGCGGGCTATCTCCACGAGGCGACTGGCGTATGCCCAGCGATGCCTCATCCGCCAGTTGGCTGAAAGAATGCGAATGCCTTTGAACCCAACACAAGTCACGGTCTATCCAGACCTACCATGTTGAATATTATGTGTAATACAAATTAACATAGCATGCCGGATTTGCCTAGGCAAGTCCGGCATAACATTTACATATCATTTAACATTCGAGAATCATAGATTTAATCTCCAAAACTCCAAGATTCCGACTTTTTTTCGTAACTTTGCGCGCAAAATAAATACTAAATGTAGATTTACTAGTAGTTGTTATAGACCAACAAGCTATTTTATTCTTACATACAATATACTAATATGAAAACAACATTACTAATCATTTGCATGGCATTTGTATTTTCCATTGGAAGCAATGCGCAGTCACAGAAAACTATTCAGAGCGAAATACGTCCCAACGGAAGCAGCAAAGCAGAGAACTACGCAGAAATCAAGTTCGACACACTACGCTGTAATTTCGGAACATTCCCAGCATCAGAACCCATACGCAAATATAGCTTTAACTTCACAAACGTAGGCACGTCACCACTAATTATCAACCAGGCTTTTGCTTCATGCGGCTGCACCGTACCTTCCTATACCAAAGACCCAATAAAGCCTGGCGAGAGCGGAACTATCGACGTGACATACAACGGTACCGGACTTGTACCTGGACGATTCTCAAAGACCATCACCATCCGCTCCAATGCAAAAAACAGAATCGTCCGTTTGGTCATAGAAGGAGAGATGACTGACAAATAGTCATTGCGTGATATAACACAAATAGAACCAAAGTGGTCCAGACAAACACCAAAGCAGAAAAAATAATCTTGGGTATTGATCCAGGCACCAATGTAATGGGTTATGGTGTGATCCGTGTCTGTGGCAAGAAAGCGGAAATGCTGGCCCTTGGCATAATAGATCTCCGAAAATACGGTGACCACTATTTGAAGTTGGGACACATATTTGAACGAATAACCGGAATTATAGACTCCTACCTGCCCGACGAACTGGCAATTGAAGCCCCGTTCTTCGGAAAGAATGTCCAATCGATGTTGAAATTGGGTAGAGCGCAAGGGGTAGCCATGGCCGCAGCTATACAACGTCAGGTACCCATCACAGAATATGCTCCAATGAAGATAAAGATGGCAATAACTGGTGTGGGATCAGCATCAAAAGAGCAGGTTGCTGACATGCTTAGAAGAATGATGCATCTGGACAAGGAAGAACTTGGCAAATTCCTGGATGCAACCGATGCCCTGGCCGCAGCATATTGCCATTTCCTGCAAATGGATAGGCCAGAGTCGAACAGGAAGTATTCATCGTGGAAAGACTTTGTGAACAAGAATAAAGACAGGCAGTCCTACAGAACAACAGGTAAACATATAGAATGAGACCCATTATAAAAATCATCAACGGAGTAACACGTCATCCCGATTGGCGCATGGCAGAGCCTGTAAACATGGAAATCATGCCAGGCGAACAAGTCGCCATCTGCGGAGACAACTCTTCGGGCAAAAGCCGTCTGGTGGAAATAATAACGGGACATTATCCCCTGCTTCGAAATGAGGTACAATACGGTTTTGACAATTCTGGTGCAGAATATGGCACACCAACACAGAAGCGTCTTATCAGCGAGCAGCTGCGTTTCATGTCATTTCGCGATTCCTATGGCGATCAGGACGGAACATACTACTACCAGCAACGCTGGAACCAGCATGACATAGACGAGAACACCCCCACTGCTGGCAATCTGTTGGAAAAGGTTCCAGAGTTTTGGACTGGCCTAAGGGAGAAACTATATGACATGTTTGAACTTCGTCCCGTACTGGACAAATACATCATATCCCTTTCCAGTGGTGAGTTACGCAAATTCCAATTGACACGGACACTACTTTCCGCTCCACGTGTGCTTATTCTGGACAATCCGTTCATCGGTTTAGATGCCAATACACGCGACTTACTCAAGGGACTTCTGGAAAGACTCACTCAAATAACAGAACTGACAGTTATACTGATACTTTCTAAATACGACGATATACCGGAATTCATAACTCATGTCCTGCCAGTAAAGGGCATGTGCCTTCTGCCAAAGTTGACAAGAAAAGAGTTTCAGCAAACCATAGGAACATTCAACACGACCCTGCCATACGACATGGCCGAATGGATAAAGGCACTACCCCCAAAGGACATTTCGGCAATCCCCTTCTATCCGCAAGACGGCGGAGAAATACTGAATCTGCACAATGTAAGTATCCGCTATGGCAACCGTACCATACTGAAGAACATTAACTGGTGCGTCAGAGAAGGAGAGAAATGGGCATTACAAGGACAGAATGGTTCAGGAAAAAGTACCCTGCTCTCGCTTGTTTGCGCCGATAATCCGCAAAGTTATTCTTGCGACATCCATCTGTTCGGACACAAGCGTGGCACAGGCGAAAGCATCTGGCAAATAAAACGTCACATTGGATATGTGTCTCCCGAAATGCACCGTGCCTATCAGCGTGACCTTCCTGCCATAGACATAGTGGCAAGCGGATTATCCGACAGTGTAGGCCTGTATTGCCGTCCACGCCCGGAACAAAGAGAGATTTGCCGTCAGTGGATGCAGGTGTTTGGCATTGCAGATATCCAGGACAGGACCTTTCTTAAACTCTCCAGTGGAGAACAAAGACTTTGTCTGTTAGCACGTGCTTTCGTCAAAGACCCAGAATTACTCATTCTTGATGAACCACTTCATGGTCTCGACCAGAGAAACAGACAGCGAGTCAGGGAAATCATAAAAATCTTCTGCCAACGGCCTCACAAGACAATGATAATGGTGACACACTATCAGGAAGAACTACCAGATTGTATAACACATAGTATTAAACTAAAGAAAAACACATAGACATGGAAAGGTTATTCATCTTTGCATTGCTTATGACGGCAGCCACAGCAAACATTAAAGCACAGGAAATATACGATTACCTTCTGGACAAGTCCGAACTGGTCATAAACAATCCTGAAAGTAAAGATTTTGACTTGAAAATTGCACAGTTCAAGGCTACTGCCATGCGATACTTCCGCAAGAAAATCATCCTTCAGGAAGGAAGCGTAAGCAGCACATGGCTGGACGAGCAAGCGCTTGCACTGAACGAGTTTGTAACAAATTATCTTGTCGAACTATCACAGAACAGCAATGGTTCGAACGAGATACGCAAAAATATAATCATGCGATATTGTAAAGCAAGTGCCAATCATACACTGTTCAATAATGTAGATAAGGAGGAAGCAGAATCCTTCATATACGACAAGGGAGGATACACGCCATTCTGCCTGAATACAAACTGGGTTGAAGCTCTTGCAGAAAGCAAGGATAAAAAGAATAAATAAACACTGTGGTAATTCTATCGAATACTACAAATTTCTGATTATGGACGTAGCTATAGTAAAATACAATGCCGGCAATATCTACTCGGTCATCAATGCTCTAAAGCGTTTGGGCATAGAACCTACACTAACGGATAACGCCGAACAACTTGCCAAGGCCGACCGTGTTCTCTTCCCCGGTCAGGGAGAAGCTAGCACTGCTATGGCATATCTCAAAGAGCATGGTTTAGACCATGTCATAAGAGATCTGCGTCAACCTGTACTGGGCATCTGTATAGGCCAGCAACTTATGTGCCGCCATAGTGAAGAGGGCAATGCCGACTGCCTAGGCATTTTCCCAATAGATGTTCTCCGCTTCCAACCAGAGAAACACAATGACAAGGTACCTCAGATGGGATGGAACAGCATATACCAATTGGAATCCCTCCTATTCAAAGATGTGAAGGACGGCGAATTCATCTATAACGTACACAGCTATTACGTACCATACAACAAAAACTATACCATCGCCACTTGCAACTACATTCTACCCTACTCTGCCGCACTGCGTAAAGACAATTTCTATGCCACACAGTTTCATCCCGAGAAGAGTGGTAGTGTTGGAGAAAGAATCCTGAAAAACTTTCTGGAACTATGATAGAACTGATACCCGCCATTGACCTGATAGACGGCAAATGCGTGCGTCTTACCAAAGGGGATTATAACCTGAAGACAATCTATAACGAAGACCCCGTAAACCAGGCCTTGGAGTTCCAACGTCTGGGATTCCGCCGCCTGCACATCGTTGATTTGGATGGAGCCAAAAGCAAACACATTGTCAACGATGGCGTACTAAAGGCCATTACACAGGCAACGGACCTTATTGTTGACTTTGGAGGAGGCATCAAGTCAGAAGATGATATAGAGAAAGCCTTCAAGGCCGGTGCACACATGGTAACGATTGGCAGTGTGGCTGTAACAGAACCGGACATGTTCATGAATTGGCTCGGCAAATATGGGGCAGAGAAGATAATCCTTGGAGCCGACGTGCGCAACGGCATGGTAAGCATAAACGGATGGAAGGAAGATTCTTCCGAAGAACTCCTGCCCTTCCTTGAGAAATACATCAGTGCCGGAGTGCGCAACGTACTCTGCACAGAAATCAGCAAGGACGGCACTCTGGCTGGACCTGCCACAGACCTTTACCGCAAGGTTATGGAACAATATCCGCATCTGCACCTGATTGCATCAGGCGGAGTATCATGCAATGCCGACATACACCGGCTGCATGAAAACGGAATACCGGCAGTAGTCTTCGGCAAAGCCTATTACGAAGGAAAAATTGATATCAAGGAACTATGTTAGCAAAGAGAATCATACCCTGCCTGGATGTCAAGGACGGCATGACCGTTAAAGGCACGAACTTTGTCAACCTACGGACCGCAGGAGACCCAGTAGCACTGGGAAAGGCATACAGCGAGAACGGTGCCGACGAACTCTGCTTCCTTGACATCACTGCCAGTTTCGAGGGACGCAAGACGTTTACTGAAATGGTAAGCCGCGTGGCGCAAGAAATAAACATTCCCTTCACCGTGGGCGGAGGCATACAGGAGATACACGATGTGGAGCGTCTGCTGAATGCAGGTGCGGACAAAGTTAGCATCAACTCTGCCGCCATCTACAATCCCTCCCTCATAGATGAAATAGCCAAACACTTCGGTTCTCAGGTAATAGTATGTGCCATTGATGCCCATCAGGACCCCGACGGTTGGCACTGCTACACCAAAGGAGGACGCCAACGCCAGGAACTCGGACTGTTTGATTGGGCACACGAAGTACAGGAGCGTGGCGCTGGAGAAATACTTTTTACCTCAATGGACCACGATGGAGTGAAACAAGGCTTTGCCAACGAGGCGCTTGCACAACTGGCCGACAACCTGTCTATTCCCATCATTGCCAGTGGTGGTGCCGGACAGATGCATCACTTCCGGGATGCCTTCACCATAGGGCATGCCGATGCCGCCCTGGCTGCCAGTGTTTTCCACTTCGGAGAAATTCCAATACCACAACTGAAAGAGTACCTTAAGCAGGAAAACATATCTATCAGAATATAGAACGACAACTACAGATATATAATACTCAACACTACACCATAACGTCAATCATGAAAATAGATTTCGATAAAATGCAGGGACTTGTACCTGCCATCATACAGGATGCCGACACCAAACAGGTACTGATGCTCGGTTACATGAACCAGCAGGCATACGACCTTACGGTAATGACCGGCAAGGTTACCTTTTGGAGCCGCACGCGCAAGACCACATGGACAAAGGGCGAGACAAGCGGCAATTACCTGCATGTAGTAGACATAAAGAACGATTGCGACAACGACACACTGCTCATACGCGTTCATCCCGCAGGCCCCGTCTGCCACACCGGCACAGATACATGTTGGGGGGAGAAGAACGAGGCTGTGTACCAGGCACCCAAGCCTACCGAAGGAAATCCCCTACTCTTCCTCAGCGAACTTCAAGACTTCATAGAAGAGCGCCATCGCCAGATGCCGGAAGGTTCATATACCACCTCGCTTTTCCGCGACGGTCTGAACCGCATGGCACAGAAAGTGGGGGAAGAGGCTCTGGAACTGGTCATCGAGGCAGTAAACGGTACTGACGAACGTATGATATACGAAGGTTCAGACATGCTATACCACCTCCTTGTGCTTATGACCAGCAAAGGTCTGCGCATAGAACAGATGGCACAGGAACTGATGGAACGCCACAATCCCAACTGGAAAAAACACTAATACGCCATACCACACACAGCCACATTACGACTGAGTGCATGGCATTGCCCATAGAGACTCACACAAGATGACCATAAACTACACCGAAGTTCACCTACGCCACGAGAAAAGGACCATATTGTCAGGTGTCAACCTGTCAGCACAGCCCGGTGACATGATATACCTGACGGGACTCGTAGGTAGCGGCAAAAGCACCCTACTTTCCAGCATGTATGGCGATACGCCCATATACAACGGCCGGGGCATGATTCTGGGACACGACATGCGACGCATCAAAAGCGGCAAACTACAATACCTGCGCCGACAGATAGGCATAGTGCATCAGGAACTGCGCTTGCTTCCTGACCGCACAATATACGAGAACCTCGACTTTGTTCTATGTGCTACAGACTGGAACAAGAAGAACCTGCGTCGGGAACGTATAGAGGAAGTGCTGAACTGGGTGAAACTGCCAGACACGGCCAAATGTTATCCGCATGAACTATCCGGAGGACAGAAACAATGCATATGCATAGCACGTGCCATACTGAACCATCCCGAGCTGATCCTTGCCGACGAACCTACCGGACAATTAGACAGCGAAAACGGTGAGCGTGTCATGGCACTGCTGGACGAAGTACGCAGACAGGCCGGAAGCACAGTGGTCGTCTCTACTCACAACCTCCAGTGGCCAGACATCTTCCCAGGCACGGTATATGTATGCGAGAACGAGACACTGACTAAGAAATAGATAACAATATAACATACACTACACAAATGAAAGTACTTAAATTCGGTGGCACCAGCGTAGGTTCACCAGAACGCATGAAAGACGTCTGCCAACTCTTCACCGCAGACGGAGAACAGAAGGTGGTAGTACTCTCTGCCATGAGCGGAACCACCAATTCCCTAGTGGAAATATCTGATTACCTCTACAAAAAGAACCCCGAAGGCGCAAGCACCATCATCAACCAGCTCGAGCGCAAATACATGGGGCATGTGGAAGAACTCTATCAAACCGAGGAGTGGAAAGAAAAGACCCGTATCTTCCTGAAGGAGCAGTTCCGCTACCTGCGCAGTTTCACAAAGACTCATTTCACCTCCTTCGAGGAGAAGGTTATCCTGGCGGAAGGCGAAATCATCTCCACCAACATGGTGACAAACTACCTGCTGGAATGTGGTATCAATGCCATTCTGCTTCCTGCTCTGGAAATGATACGTACGGACAAGAATGCAGAACCCGACTTCCGCTACATCACAGAGAAGTGCATTCACTACATGAACGAGAACCCCGGTTATCAGATCTACATCACGCAGGGTTTCATCTGCCGTAACGCCTATGGCGAGGTGGACAACCTGCTGCGTGGCGGTTCGGACTACACGGCATGCCTGATAGGTGCCGCCCTGCAGGCCGAAGAGATACAGATATGGACAGACATCGACGGTATGCACAACAACGACCCTCGCTTCGTGGAGGGGACACATCCTGTGCGCCAGCTGCACTTTGCCGAGGCTGCGGAACTGGCATACTTCGGTGCCAAAATCCTGCACCCCACCTGCATACAGCCTGCCAAGTTCTCTGGCGTGCCCGTGCGACTGCTCAATACCATGGCCCCTGAAGCTCCAGGCACTATCATCAACAATGACTTCTACGAAGGAAAGATCAAGGCTGTGGCAGCACGCGACGGCAATACCTGCATCCGCATCAACTCCTCACGCATGCTCCTTGCCTACGGGTTCCTACGCAAGGTGTTCGAAATCTTCGAGACATACCGCACAAGCATAGACATGATATGCACCAGCGAAGTGGGTGTAAGCCTCACTATCGACAATACCTCACATCTGGCAGACATCGTTTCCGAACTGAAGAAGTACGGTACAGTGTCCTGCGAGGAGAACATGTGCATCATCTGCGTGGTGGGCGACCTGCGTCCCGAGAACTGCGGTTTCGAGAGCATCGCCTGCGATGCCCTGCGTGACATTCCCGTGCGGATGATTTCATACGGCGGCAGCAACCACAACATTTCCTTCCTCGTCAAGGCCGAGGACAAGCAGCGTACGCTCCAGGCCCTCCAGAAGACTTTGTTTTGACGACATATTGCCGTAGGCAGGACAAAAAGGCACCTGCCTGCGGCAAATACTTTACTATAACGAACACAACATGTTTCCCATAGAAGAATTCAAGAAACTCCGCACCCCCTTCTACTACTACGACACCGACCTTCTCAGGCAGACACTAAAGGAGATACGTGCCAACACCGACCCCTGCATGCATGTTCACTATGCCGTCAAGGCATGTGCCAACCCCAAGGTTCTGGGTATCATTGCCGCAGAAGGCTTCGGCGCCGACTGTGTAAGCGGTGGAGAGATACAGGCTGCACTTAATGCAGGTTTCCCTGCCGACAGGATAGTATATGCCGGAGTGGGAAAGAGCGATTGGGAGATAGAATTAGGTCTTGACGCCGGAATCTTCTCCTTCAATGTAGAGAGCATACCGGAACTGGAAGTCATAAACCATCTGGCCGTACTCAAAGGCAAGAAGGCACGCATAGCCCTGCGCATCAACCCCAATGTTGGAGCACACACGCATGCCAACATCACAACAGGTCTGGCCGAGAACAAGTTCGGCATAGACATGCAGGACATGGAACATGTCATCTCCGTTGCCAACAGCATGGAGGGTATAGAATTCATTGGCCTACACTTCCACATCGGAAGCCAAATTCTGGAGATGGACGACTTCGCTGCTCTCTCCCATCGCATCAACAAGATACAGGACCGTCTGGAGACTGCTGGCATTTCCACCGTAAGCAACATCAACGTGGGTGGCGGTTTGGGCATAGACTACCTGCAACCTGACCACAATCCCATCCCCGACTTCCGTTCCTATTTCAGCACATACCGCAAGAACCTCCGTCTGCGCCCCGGCCAGCAACTGCACTTTGAACTGGGCCGTGCCATCGTCGGCCAGTGCGGTACGCTTGTCGCGCGCGTATTATATATAAAGAGTAATCCGATAAAGAACTTCTGTATAGTAGATGCGGGCATGACAGACCTTATCCGCCCTGCCCTCTACGATGCATACCATCATATAGAGAACCTTACGGCAGAATCTCCCTCCGACTACATAACCTACGATGTTGTCGGACCTATCTGCGAGAGCAGTGATGTCTTCATTAAGAACTACGGCTTGCCCCACACCAAACGCGGCGACCTCATAGCCTTCCGTTCTGCCGGTGCATACGGCGAGATAATGGCTTCCGGTTATAACTGCAGACCACTACCCTTGGGATACACCACAGAAGACTTGAAATGACAAGCCTGCTTATCATAGCGCACGAAGAACAGGAGAAACTCTCCATACATCTACCTGCCCTGCTCTCGCAAGAAGGGACAGAGTATGAAGTGGTAGTTGTGGACATGAACAGCGAGGACGATACCCTGGAACTGCTTAAATCTCTGGAACAAAAGCACCATTGTATCAAGCATCTGTCTCTGCCTCCCACTGCACGCGACATCAGCCGCGAACGCCTTGCCCTGCATCTGGGCATGAGAGCTACAATCTACGGGCGTGTCCTCGTCATCAATGCCAGCATGGAAATTCCAAGTCCTCATTGGCTGGCAGACATAGAAAGCAGATGGCGCCCGGATTGCGACATTATGCTTATACCCACCATGAGGACGAGAAACAAGAAGTTGGGCGACTATCTGACCGCAGGACACGAAGCATGGCGCAACAGGCTTTACCGAAAGCAAGCATTGGCAAACAGACTTTTCCGTTCCAGCTCGGCAATAGTGGGAGTGAACAAGGAAATTTTCCTTACCCACAAATCCCCAGCCAAACACCTTGCGCTGAAGACCGGCACACTGGACATCTTCGTTTCCCATGCCGCCAGCAGATACAACACCATTCTTCTGGAAGAGGAGGAACTGTATCCGACAGAAGATAACATCAAGTTCTCTCGTCTATGGCGGCAAAAACGCCTGTTTGATGTGGAAACTCGCCAGCATCTCAAAAGCTGTTTCAGAAGGCATCTCACCTACATTGCATACTGCTTTGCTACCATACACAAAGGGGCCATAGCATACTCCATGCTCGACATCTACGACTACCTGCGCTGGGTGTTGACAAGAAAGAAAACATTTACTAAGAAACACTATTAGAACAAGAATATAAGTTTATGAAGAAAACCATTCATGCCATTGCATTATCACTGACACTCTGTCTAAGCATAATTCCCGTTTCGGCCCAGGATTGTATTCCTGCCACCAAACTTGTTCCTGCCACAGTTATAGCCACAGAACCAACACCAGAAAGTACAGATATAATTTCTACTGAGGAGCAAAGCACAATGGAACGCCTCACAGCCTTCTGCCTTGACAACCTGAACTATGGTACCGTCGCCCTCTTCATGGCCATAGAAAGTTCTTTCATACCCTTCCCCTCCGAGGCCGTTGTCCCCCCTGCCGCATGGAAGGCAACAGTAACGGGAAGCATGAATATATTCCTTGTTGTCATCTTCGCCACATTAGGTGCAATCATAGGAGCGCTGTTCAATTATTTCCTCGCCCTTTGGTTAGGCCGTCCCATTGTCTACAAGTTTGCAAACAGCCGCATCGGCCACATGTGCCTTATTGACGAAGAGAAGGTAAAGTATGCCGAAAAGTATTTCGACGAGCATGGTGCCGTATCTACCATCATCGGCCGTCTCGTCCCTGCCGTGCGCCAACTCATCTCCATTCCTGCCGGTCTTGCACGCATGGGTCTTGGCCGCTTCCTGCTCTACACCACCATTGGCGCCGGAGCATGGAACATCATCCTGGCCATCCTTGGATACTGGATGTCCAAGATACCTGGCATGGACAGTGAAGAAGCTGTTATGGCAGCAGTAAAGGAGCACAGCACCGTCATCGGTTACGTATTCTTTGCCCTTGCCGCCTTCATAATCGTTTTCCTTGTATACAAAGGAAGTAAAGGTGGTAAAAAATAAAACAGCAATTTGTCTTTTTATACGTTTGAACAATTTATTACCATCCCTCAATTATTACTAACTGAGAACTATATAAAATTAGTTGCTCAATAAAATAACGTGAGTTAAACGAATTCACGTTATTTACAAGAATTGACAATGAAGAGGATAGTAATCATCGATGGAGGACCGCGAAAGAACATGAACACCGCCAAGTTGTTGCAGAGTTTTGCCGAAGGCGCCAAATCGGCGGGTGGCGACATTGAGGTAAAGACAGTATGGCTTTACGACATTGACTACAGGGGGTACATGTCCTGTATGGCCTGCAAGTTGAAGGGCAAGGCTTCAAATATCTGCCGCTTCAAGGATGCGCTTGCTCCAGTTCTGGAGGAGATTGCTCAGGCGGATGGACTTGTGCTCGGTTCGCCTATCTTTTTCGGTGAGGTGACGGGACAGATGCGTGCCTTCCTGGAACGTCTGGCATTCCCATGGCTCTCGTACAACGACTACAGCCTGACGGCTCCCAAGCGTATGCCAGTGATGCTCGTAGAGACGATGAACAGTACGCCCGACCGCAACAACAGCAAGCACTTCGGCACGATGGAATGGTGCATCACCTCTGCCCTTGGCGAACCCGAACGCATCATTGGAACAACACTTGCCAAATGGCAAAATACGGCAAATACAAACTGGGCTATTTCTCCGTAGAGGCAAAGCACTCCCGGGAGGAGGACTTGCAAAAGGCCATAAAAGAAACTGTAAATGACGAACTGAAGAATATTGCTCAGATCGAACACTCCAGACACAGATGCTTCGACAATTTTATCGTAAACATATTGAGAGCAGCATATTGTATGTTTCCGAAAAACGTGTATCTATGTAGAAAGAGCCATTGATTCCCAATTGACACTATTTTAATTTCGTTGAACTCACATTAAAATACAAGAATCCTAAAATCTGCGTTTATATGATGAACAGTTTTGACACATTCGAGGATTTTTGCTTATCAATTACAGAGCAGATAGAGCATGAGTGGTTATCGTATTTTAGAAGTATACATAGAGAACCAATGCCTTATTGGGAAGCTGCGGATTTAGTTGCTCATGGTTATATCTTGGGAATTAAACATGTTGAAGGAAGTTGGTTAGGAGGCTTGTTCCATGGATATCATGAAAATTTGTCCTTAAATCCACGATATAGACCAGATGAGAGGACGCTTGACAGGGATGAAGAAAAACTTACCAGTTTTTATAGACCATATAAGTCCAAGTATTTTTTGCTATGCCAGAATGATGATACAATCGGTGTAGAACAATTGCGTATACACGTTTCAAAGCAATTGTCCGCTGAAATTAGATTTTGTGTAGGCTGTTGTTATGGAGGGTGAGACTTGTATCTTCTCAATAAATGCACTTAGAATCTCACTCCCAAGGTGGCGGTGATGCTGTGACGACTGAGGTCCACGGGAATGGGAGACATTTCCACGTTGCTATAGAAAGAGTCGAAAGCATAGTACTCGCCGGTCTGACGCCTGTACTTATATGCCAGGTCGGCATAGAACCACTTGTGACGGTAGCCAAGACCGAAGGTGGCTATGTGAGTGTCGGACAAATTCATGTAGTCTAGGCCTGTGGGATATGCCAGAGCATTGTCAGAGAAATACGGATCCCAATAGGAGTCGGGAGTTGTGGTGGAGGTGATGTAGTTGTAGCCTGCACGCACCGACAGGGCGCTGACTGGTTTGAACTCCATACCTACACGCAGGGTATGCTGGGGTTTGAACATCATCTCGGTAATGTCCTTGAAATCCTGGTCCACGGTAGTGCCACCATAGGAAGAGGGGTAGCGAGTGCTTGCACCGGGATAGTTGGCATACTCGTACTCCAATCCCCACGCAAAGTTGGTGGAAACGGTACTGCCCATCTGTGCACGCACCTTCCAGGGAGTGGTGATGCGGTACTCGAGGTAATTGATATAGGAGTCGGAAAGGTCGTAAACGTAATGGGTATAATACTGGCCGGGAGCCGGATCGTAGAAAGCCTTGCCCGCCTTGTCATCCCAGTAGTACTTGGTGGTGAGGCTCTGGTCGTCAATATACTTCAGATTGTACCATGTGGGGGTCTCTACGGTGAATCCCAAACGGAAAGGACTGGACTCGAAGGGGCGGACAATGGCACCGAACTTGAGATTGAATCCGTTGCCCGTGATGATCTGCTCGTTGACATAGCCGAAATCCTGAATCTGCCCGAACTCGTCGGTACGCTGTTCCCAATAGTCGGTACCGCGACGGAAGTCCACGTTGTCCACTCCCACAGTCATACCCAGGAAGTAGCGGTTTTCAAGGTTCACGCTCAGGTTGAACTCGTAAGCACTGAGCGAACCGCGTGAAACGGAGAGAGTGCTGTTGGGGTCGGAAGGATCCTTTACAATCACATCGTCAAACAGACCGCTTGTCTCCGCAAGATTATACAGGGTGTTGTAATAAGTGTCGGGGCGGCCATAAAGCAGTCCTCTGTTGTCATACGCCTCTCCAGCCAAGCCATTGAGTTGGTCGGCCCATGATGCGGCGGTATAGGTTTCTCCGAAGAAACTGTTGTTGTAATCCGCCTTCTTCTGATAATTGAAGGAAAGATTGATATTGCGCAACTTGCCATTGCCCTTGAACGAAGCCACGGCACCGACCTGATTGAACTGGCCGAAGGTGCCTGCGGCCATTCCCTTGGCGCTGTTGTTGCCCAACCAGGAAGCACCGGCCGTAAACGAGATTTCATTCTTGCTTATCATACCAAGACCGGCAGGATTGCTGCTGATGACCGAGAGGTCTGCGCCAAGAGCGCCCATGGCACCGCCCATACCTACGAAGCGCGATGTGCCGAAAATATCGGAGGTGTTGATGATTGTATTGTTGAGATAAGGGTCCTGAGCCGACGCCGTAAGACAGAGGGCAGAAAGGGCCAAAAGAAATATCTTCTTCATAATTGTTTCTATGATGTAATTGTTATGATAATGCTTGCATGATTATATTATGTTTCAGGTTGCAAGTTGAATGTTATGGGATTTACTTAAACTTGGGAACATGAAACGTGAAACAAGAAACCTCTATCTGCCTCGTCCACCGCCGCGTGAACCGAAGCCGCCTCCGCCATGTGAGCCAGAACCGAAGCCTCCGCCTCTGGAGGAAGAAGAGTAACTGCCTCCTGAACGGCTGGAAGAACGGTCGGTACTACGGCTGGAAGAACGCTCTACACCGCTACGATTGGAAGAACGGTTGGAACGGTCAGTGCTACGATTGACTGAACGATCAGTGCTACGGTTCGTGGAACGGTCAGTGCTCCTATTGACCGAACGGTTTGTAGAGCGGTTAGAGGAGCGGTCAGTCACACGGTTGTAACGGTCTGTTGCGCGGTCGTTGAAACGTGATGAACGATCATTGCTACGGCCAACTGAACGATTGGAGGAAACACTCCTGTCAGAACGTCCGTCATAAAGTCCGCGATCACCTGCACGGTTGCTACGGTCTACTATACGTGTACGGCCATAGTCGCGGTTGCGTTCTGTGGAAATACGCGGGCCATGTCCATAATAACCTCCGTGTCCCCAATGAGGATGGTGATGGTGGTGAGGATAATACCCCGGCCAATAGGGATTCCAATAACTGCCCCAGTAGCCTACCCCCCATCCCACAGAATACCATCCGCCATAGTAGTAGGGACGATACCAGGGGTCCCAATACCAAGGATCCCAATGCCATGGGTCATACACGTATGAAACACGGTTCCAGTACCATGGGTCATAGAAATGGCATCCATGGAAACGTGCCAGACGAAGACCATAGTAAAAATCCATATCGTTACCGTCCGAGAATCCTTCGTTGTAACCCTCGCTGTATCCCAGGTCATAGAGACTTTGTGCAGAGAGTTCATAGGTCTGAACCTGACGTGTATCGGCAACTGGCATGTCGGTTGTCAGGGTATCGTCTGATACAGAAGAGGGACGTCTTCCACGTCTGTTATATTCGTCCACATCACGTGTGTCCGATACGGGTGCAGTTGCCACGACACGGGATGTCGGGGCTGGATCTTCCGTTTCGTATATTACCTCCACCTTGTGAGTAGTCTTCTCTGTCTTGGAAGCCTTCTTGTCCTTTTGGGAGGTGAAATACATATCATCCTCCTGTGCCATTACTACAGGAGAAAGTGCGAGCATCAAAGTGCCAAGTAGTATTGTCAGGTGCTTCATATCTAAAGGATTTTATGTTATATACGTTTTTCTACGGGTCAAAGATACAAAATTAGGCACAAAGCCCAATGGGCATTATCCTATTATTAAGAGGGTTTTTCCTTTTTTAGCAATAGCAATGACCAATTGGCATCCTGGTGTTGAAGAACTGGATGCAAGTCGTGTTTTGCGGCTTCGGCAAGCAGAACCGGCACATCCTCGGTGTAGAAACCGCTCAAAAGCAATTCTCCTCCATCAGACAGGCAAGCGGCAAAACGGGGCATATCGGCCAAAAGGATATTGCGGTTTATGTTGGCAATGAGAAGTGTTGGGGAGAATGAATGATGTAGATCTGCAGAAACAGCAGAAAACGGTATCGGCAGGACACGGCTGTCGCCCAAGTGCACTTCAACGGTATCATGAATGCCATTAAGGAGGAGATTGGCCTCGGCATTCCGAACGCTCCACTCATCTATGTCATAGGCAAACACATGAGCAGCTCCAAGCATTCTGCACAGAATGGCCAGAATACCAGTACCGGTACCGGCATCCACGACATGTCGCCCAGACATGGGCATGGCAAGAAGTTGCCTCAATATCATACGCGTGGTTTCGTGTGTACCTGTACCAAAAGCCTGACAAGGATTTATACGGATATCATACTGTGCCTCCGGAACTTCGTCGTGAGCGGTATCATGTATGACGATAACGGGTTTATCACCACCCTCTTCTGAAATCACGATAGGTCTGAAGCCTTCCTGCTCCCATTGCTGGTTCCAGTTTTCATCTGGGGCCTCGGAAACGGAGTATGTAATATCTGTATCTGGCAGAGGAAAATTTCCTATGACACGCTCCACACCTTCCTTACAATACATGGTCTGCTGAACCCATGCCAGGAGTCCGGCATCGAAAGGTTCGAAAGCCTCAAAACCTTCATCTGCAATCAGTGCACTGAGAATATCAGCCGCCACCTCTGAATTAGGTGATATATGAAACCGGACTTCGTAATACTTCATTTTGGACACATTATTTATAAATAAACCTATGCCGGAAAGGGCAGGTAGGACTTCTTCCGGGCATCACTCGAATCTGATGCTTCGTGCCGGGTGGATACGGCTTACCACATGGGTGGGTATAACAAGTACCAACACACAGACAACAAGGGTGACTACATTGACAAGAGCGATACTCCACACGGGGAAGTACACAGGAACCTGTGACAGATAGTAACTTTCCGGGTCAAGGGCAATGATACCCGTCATCTTCTGTATGAAAAGCAACAAGAGGGCAACAGCATTTCCATAGAACAAGCCACGCATGACAATCATGGCAGAAAGGTAAAGGAATACAGAACGCAACTGTCTGTTTGTAGCCCCCATAGCCTTCATTACACCAATGAAACGAGTACGTTCCAGGATTATGATGAGCAATCCGCTCACCATCGTTACAGAGGCCACACATATCATCAGGATAAGGATGGCCACAACATTGGTATCCAACAACGTAAGCCACGAGAAAACCTGCGGGAACAAGTCGTCTACACGTGGTGTGGCATAGTAATGGCCGTATGCGTCCTCTCTCATGAAAAACATGGCAGACAGGTTTGCACTAACGGAGTCCATGGCATTGAAGTCATCAAGCATAATCTCGGCTCCACTATACTGGTCTCCTTCCCACTTGGACAAGCGCTGGACAGTGCGCACATCAGCATAACACATCTTGCCGTCAAAATCGGCCATATTGGTCTGAAAGACTCCGGATACGATGAAACGACGGGCACGCAGGGTCTTGTCAAAGAAATAGGCATAGACCTTCTGCCCGACTTCTATCTGCAAAACTGATGCCATCGAGGCAGAGATAAGGATACTGTCGGACGGTGTATCTCCCAATCCGAACGAAGGCACACTGCCCGAAACAAGGTTGTCAGCAAGGAAGGATGATTCAAACGTAGAATCAACACCACGGAAATAAATGCCGCGAAAGGCATTATCCGTCTTGAGCATTCCCATGCACAAGGCAAAACGTTGCACATGGACCACACCTGGCAAGGAGGATATTTCCTGACAGAGCGAGTCGGAAACTTCTATCGGAGCAGGAGTGTTACGATAGAGAGTTTCCGAATTTACAACCTGTATGTGTCCTACCAACGATGCTACCCTACCCTTGATTTCGCGCTGGAAACCGATGGTGACACATATACTGATAATCATAACCAAGATACCCACAGCAACACCAGCTGTGGCAATACGGACAGCGGATGCAGAGGCACGCCCGACCTCACCGCCATGGTATATCCTCTTGGCTACAAAATACATATCAATACCTATGAGTGACTTATTCGGTCCTGCCAGGATAAGTCTCCAGAGCCTTGCGCAGGACGAATAGGGCACGGACAAGGTCTTCCTTCTTCAACACGTATGCAAGACGGACCTGATTACGACCGGCACCTGGTGTTGTGTAGAAACCAGAAGCAGGGGCCATCATGACGGTCTCACCTTCATACTGGAATTCACTCAGACACCATGCGCAAAACTTGTCGGCATCATCCACTGGCAACTTGGCAACGGTATAGAAAGCGCCCATAGGTATGGGACTATACACGCCAGGTATGCGGTTTAGACCATCAATAAGACACTTACGACGCTCCACATATTCGTCATACACCTCACGACTGTACTCCTCAGGCTCATCCAAGGAAGCCTCTGCCGCTATCTGTCCGATAAGCGGAGGACTGAGTCGGGCCTGACAGAACTTCATCACGGCCTTCCGCACCTCCGGATTCTTAGTGATAAGGGCGCCTATACGGATACCGCACTCGGAATAGCGTTTTGAGACGGAGTCAATGAGCACAACGTTGTTCTCTATGCCTTCAAGGTGACATGCTGAAATGTAGGGAGAACCAGTATAAATGAACTCGCGATAAACCTCGTCGGAAAACAGGTACAGATCGTACTTCTTGACAAGATCGCGTATCTGGTTCATCTCACGACGTGTATAGAGATAACCTGTAGGATTGTTGGGGTTACAGATAAGTATGGCACGGGTGTGCTCGTTTATAAGTTCTTCGAACTTCTCCACTTTGGGCAGGGAGAATCCCTCCTCGATTGTAGTGGAGATGGTACGTATCTTTGCACCGGCAGAAATGGCAAAGGCCATATAGTTGGCATAGGCAGGTTCGGGAACTATAATCTCGTCGCCTGGATTCAGACATGCCAGAAAGGAGAAGAGCACGGCCTCGGAACCGCCACTGGTAATGATGATGTCGTCAGCAGACAGGTTGATATTATATGAGGCATAGTATCCGACAAGTTTCTGACGGTAACTGAGGTATCCCTGCGAGGGACTATATTCCAATATTTTACGGTCTATATTGCGTATGGCATCAATGGCCGATTGCGGAGTGGGCAAATCCGGCTGACCTATGTTTAAATGGTAGACATGAACGCCACGCTTCTTTGCGGCATCTGCCAAAGGAGCAAGTTTTCTAATTGGTGACTCAGGCATTTCCTGACCACGAACTGATATTTGTGGCATAGGCTTTATACTTAATTGTGAGGTTGGTAATCTAAGTTGTTATATCCGTAGAAATAATAGTTCCAATATGAATGTGGATAGGCCCTGACACATGCCTTACGTTGAACAGGAACGTTCCCCTTGTGCTTAGCCTGTAATTCTGCATAGTTCGAGAAAACACTGTCCATTGGCAAGTCCTCATAAATACGCGTGGCAAGAGATTCCTGACTATTGTACAATATTAGGGCCTCACGATAGTGTTTGGGTAACGTCTCGTCCGCGTTATAGTATTTGAAGACTTCATCTGAGAAACGAGGTATGTCTTTATCCAACAACAATGCACAAAGGTAGTAATCTATCAAAGGCTGGACACGAAGACTGTCCGCCTGTGTGGCTGACGTGTCGCTTAGCAAAACCATGCGTCTGGACAGGGCCTTTTCCAAAAAGGAAGCGGCACTTCGAAATTCACCGACAGGGACGGCTT
Organism: Bacteroidaceae bacterium; assembly: GCA_017503065.1. The sequence goes on from JAFVTT010000008.1 coordinate 25,469, forward strand.
GCAAATGTCCATATACCAAAGTAGGGGTATGATATACGGCAGATGCCGGCACCTTATTTGGCAACAAACTGTTACTTCCCTTCAAATGTGGTAAAGAAAACAAATTGTCTGCCAATTGGCCTCGCTTGCTTAGACTTAGAACCTGAAGGGCAGTAATGGTGTTGTTGGTGGTGGTTTCTCCTTTAGGAAGTCGGTCAACCACCGAATGGTCGTTTTGATGTATGCCGTTTGCAAGGTCCAATTGTACATGCAATTGACGGTCCGTATTTGTCAGAAACATGCAGAACAACATGCCAATGCATGAGATGAAGACATTTGGAGTCAGATAATTGCATATCGGAGCGTGCTCTGCACGATCCTCATGATAAACCTGACTCAAGAACACCAACAAAAACGAAAAGAGCAACAACGCCATTGAGGACAATAGCGGGATACTGTTTTCCGTTGAGTTTATATTCTCTGGAGAAATTCCCGTTATAAGTCCAAGAATAATATACGAAGGCAGTAAAGCCAATGCTTTGAACCTAAGAGGGAAATACAGCAATCGGGACAATATCAGTGCCGGTATAATACACAGGAGTGTTCCCAACAGAGCACCAATCCATGCACCAGAAGAGGTTGCGGATGTAAGAGACATCCCCGAAGCAACAAAGTAACTCAACGCCACTACTCCTGTCTGATGCTTCATATACATATGGAAAGAGTATAGCACAAACAACACAAAAGAGGCAATTGAAAGGAAAATTGCCTTATGCTGTGTACTCTTATAGTGATACTTCATGCTTGTCTTCAGGTTATCTGTTTATACCCATACCCTATTCCATTCACTTTTGAAGAATATCCACATAGCCCTATCCGGATTTTAAGCGGATAGTACCATGCGGATATTTAATTCTACGTATTTACGTCTATCAATCAGTCCTTAACCATCTTGAGGACGCATGCACTGCGTGCAGGCAAGTAGAGTTTGAGCCAACCCTTGCCGTCCTTGGCCAGTTCGCGGTCGTAGATAGTCAGGTGCTTGAGGGTGTCATCGTTGAAGCCCTTACCGCCGAACTTGACATCATCCGTATTGAGCAGATACTGGTAAGTTCCGGCCTTCACCATGAAACCATAGTCAGTATAGCTACGGAATGGACTGAAGTTGAAGAAGAACAACAATTCGCCACGCTGGAATGCAAATACCTGGTCACCATCATTGTGCCAGATCTCTGTCACGTTGGTCTTCTGTATATCCTTCTCGCTCTTGATAATCTTCAGCATAGTGCGGTCGAAGTCACCCAGATAGTGGAAGCAGAGTTCCTTATTGTCCACCAGATTCCACTGACGACGTGCATACTTGTGACTCCATCCGTTACCTTCGCGTGGGAAGTCAATCCACTCTGGATGACCGAACTCGTTACCCATGAAGTTCAGATAACCGCCATTGATGGTGCTGCAGGTCAGCAAACGTATCATCTTGTGCAGGGCTATACCACGCTCCACAGTATAGTTCTCGTCACCTTTCTTGAAGTGCCAGTACATATCGGCATCCACAAGGCGGAAGATAATGGTCTTGTCACCTACAAGTGCCTGGTCATGACTCTCGCAGTAACTGATGGTCTTCTCGTCTGCACGGCGGTTGGTAGTTTCCCACAACATACTGCTGGGTTTCCAGTCCTCATCGCGCAACTCCTTGATTATCTTGATCCAGTAATCAGGAATATTCATGGCCATACGATAGTTGAAACCATAACCGCCAGCCTCGAACGATGCAGCCAGACCTGGCATACCGCTAACTTCCTCTGCTATGGTAATGGCCTTCTTGTTTACCTGATGAATCAAGCAGTTAGCCAGAGTCAGATAAACAATGGCATTGTCATCCTGACTTCCATTATAGTAATCGCCATATCCACCGAAAGCCTGGCCAAGACCATGGCTGTAGTACAGCATAGATGTTACGCCGTCGAAACGGAAACCGTCAAAGTGGAACTCGTCCATCCAATACTTACAGTTGCTCAGCAGGAAGTGCAGAACCTCGTTCTTGCCATAGTCAAAGCAAAGGCTGTCCCATGCCGGATGCTCGCGACGGTCACCCTGATAGAAATACTGGCAAGGATCACCGGCAAGATTGCCAAGTCCTTCCACTTCGTTCTTAACGGCATGACTGTGAACGATGTCCATGATGACAGCGATGCCCAGACCATGAGCCTCATCAATCAGTGCCTTCAACTCCTCAGGCGTACCGAAACGGCTGCTGGCGGCAAAGAAACTGCTGACATGGTATCCGAAACTACCATAATAGGGATGCTCCTGGATGGCCATAATCTGAATGCAGTTGTAACCGGCCTTATGCACACGGGGCAGAACGTTTATGCGGAACTCCTCGTAAGAACCCACCTTCTCTGCATCCTGTCCCATACCGATGTGGCACTCGTAGATGAGCAGAGGACTTGTATTGGGCTTGAACTTGGTGTTCTTCCATTCATACTTGTGCTCGGGTTCCCAAACCTGGGCAGAGAATATCTTTGTCTGGTCGTCCTGGACAACACGACGCACCCATGCAGGAATGCGCTCACCCTGACCGCCTTCCCAATGTACGCTCATCTTGTACAGGTCTCCATGCTTCAATGCCTTCTCTGGCAATACCAATTCCCAATTACCGCTATCGCCAAGTTTCTTGAAAGCATAATGGCCATCTTCCTTCCAACCGTTGAAATCACCGATCAGATAAATGGCAGTAGCATTGGGAGCCCATTCGCGGATAACCCAGTTCTTGCCTTGCTTGTGCAGACCGAAATACAAATAACCGGTTGCAAATTCAGAAAGAGTTTTCTCGCCATTGTTGGTCAGTTCTGCAATCTTGTTAAGAGCAGACTGGTGACGGCCATTGATGGCCTCTGCGTACTCTGCCAAATACTTGTCATTCTTGATAAGACGAAGAACGGCCGGAACCTTCTCCTCTTCTGGAACTGCCACTTTCTTTGTGCTTGCCTTCTTAGCACACGCTTTCTTTGCCGTTGTCTTCTTGGCAGATGTTGCGCTCTTGGTGGTCTTAGATGCCTTCGTGGCATCGGTCTTCTTGGTTGCCATATGATATATGATTTAAAGTAATTGCAATCTAACTTACACCCATCATTTAACGTCCAATCATTTCTCCGGCTCTGAACTCGCCTTCAAAACGATTACCGTCCTTGTCTTCCTGTATTCCATGCCCGTCTTTCAAACCTGCGCGGAATTGTCCTTTATATTTTGTTCCATCAGCCTGACGCAAGATACCTTCCCCTTCCATGAGTCCGTCCACCCAATCTCCATCGTAGACATCACCATTGGCAGAAGTGTATTTTCCTTTTCCATGCTGACGATTGTCCTTCCATTCTCCCACATAAACTGCTCCTCCGCTCCAAGTGAATGTCCCATGACCATTCTGATTTCCGTCCAGGAAGTTACCTACATACCTGTCGCCATTCTTGAACGTGAAGATACCCTCTCCGGTACGCTGCCCCCGGACATACGTTCCCTCATATACATTACCGTCGCCGAACATGTAGATTCCACGGCCATGTTGCTCGTCGTTCTGCCATTCACCAGTATACTTGTCGCCCGTAGCATATACAAAAGTGCCATGTCCAGACTTCTTGTTTTCCTTCCATGTGCCTTCATACCTATTGCCGTCGGCCCAATCGAAGACCCCCTCGCCTTCCCTCATATCCTTCTTCCATTCACCGACATACGATGCGCCATTACTGAATGTATAGGAACCATGTCCCTCTCGCATATCGCGTTCCCAATTCCCGACATAGACATCACCATTGTAGTAATACATGGTTCCCTTTCCATGCTGATAATCACGGAACCAAAGACCTTCGTAACGATTGTTGTTGATAAAATAATAGGTGCCCACTCCATGTTGCTGGTCCTGAAACCAGTCACCGACGTATTTCTCGCCATCTGAAAACACGTAAACACCATGGCCATGACGCATTCCCTTCAGATACTGCCCCTCATGACGGTCACCATTCTTAAAATGAGTCACACCTTTTCCACTGGGCTTCCCTTTGGACAGTTCACCTTGATAAACTGCGCCATCTGAATATTCGTAAGACCCAATCTGTATCTTCTGGGCATGCAAAGAACCTACAACCGAAAAGAGCAATATGGTTGCAACAGAAAGAGTGCGTATGACTATGTAATTCGAATGCAATGTACCTTATTTATATATTTGCGGGCAAAGATATGAAATTTTATTGACATAAACAAGCATTCGGTCATTTTTTATGCCACATTCAAAAAAATAAAGACTTGTTACCGACGGCACTGTCGGCAACAAGTCTTTAGCAAATTCATCGACAATATAAAAGTCAAGGATTCATGGCTTCCTCATCAAGAGCGACTCCATTCGCCTCGCCAGAAGCCTCCTGAGCCTCAAGCCATGCGGCAGAAATCTCCTGCGGAATCTCGAACTTTTCATCCGGATCATATCCCAGTTGTTTGTCGGCATACACCCTCTTAAGGAACAGGGCCGCTACGGGAAGTGCCGATGCCGCTCCTTGCGCATAAGCCATAGAGGAGAAGTGAATGTCCCTCTCATCACCGCCCACCCATGCGCCAAAGGCAAGACTTGGAGTATAACCCACAAACCAGCCGTCGGAATTGTCATTCGTTGTTCCAGTCTTACCAGCCATGGGAGACTTGATGTTATAGCGGAAACGCATGCGCGAACCGGTACCGCCATCCATCACTCCACGCATCAGTTCCACCATTCTCCATGCTGCATCTCTGCTGATTACATGCTGGATTTGCGGAGAGAAAGTTGCCAGCACATTGCCGTCCGCGTCTTCTATACGGGTAACGAAACGTGGAGCTCTTCTCATTCCTTCGTTTGCAAAAGCAGTATATGCACTTACCATCTCCAGAACACTGATTTCGCATGCGCCAAGACACAGGGACATTACCGGTTCTATTTCGCGGTTCAACACACCGAACTCATGTATCAGACTGACAAGCAATTCAGGGCTCAGCTGATTCATCAACCAGGCAGAAATCCAGTTGTTGGATTGCGCCAATCCCCACTTCAGCGTCACCATTTCACCATACCTGCTCCGACTGGCATTGCGAGGGGTCCACTCCTTGTCCCCATCCTGATACGTCACCTGTTCATTGGGCGCCAGGTCATAAGGACTGTATCCGCTCTCCATTGCCAGGGCATAGAGGAAGGGCTTGATTGTAGAACCCACCTGCCTGCGTGCCTGACCTGCCATATCATAACGGAAATGAGAGTAGTTGATGTCTCCAACATACGCTTTCACGTCTCCCATCGCCACATCCATACACACAAAACCGGAATGCAGGAAACCTTTATAGTACTTGATGGAGTCAAGGGGTGTCATCAGGGTATCAATATCACCGGTTGGCGAATATACCGTCATTTCCCTCGGTTTATTGAAAGAGGCCTCTATTTCCTCAACAGGAATCCCTGCCGCCTTCATTGTCACGTATCTGGCACTCTGACGCTTTGCACGCTGAAGATCGTCTGCCACCCTTGAAGCAGGGAGACTGCGGTTGTACGGTTTGCGCGGATTCTTCATTTGCTCCTTGTCAAAGGCTGGTTGAAGACTTCCCACCACATGCTCAGACATGCTTTCCTCTGCATATCGTTGCATACGGCTGTCTATAGTGCTGTATATCTTCAGACCATCTGTATAAAGGTTATAGTGCCTGCCCTCTTTATTTACATTCTTGTTGCACCAGCCATACAAAGGGTCATCTTCCCATGCCAGAGAATCCTCGTAATACTGTTGCTCTTGCCAGTCCTGATAGTCATTGCGATTGGGGCGTTTGGCCATCAGCACTCTACGCAAACGCTCGCGGACATACATGGCAGTACCGCTCTTGTGATCCGCCCTACGGAAGTTCAATGTCAACGGCAATTGCATCACGCTATCAGCCTCTGCCTGTGACAAATACCCCGAACGTACCATCTGCCCAAGCACGACATTACGACGGGCACGTGTTCTGTCGGGCATACGGACGGGATTAAAGTATGAGGGGTTCTTGCACATTCCCACCAGTGTTGCACTTTCCTCCAAGGACAAAGCCTGAGGTTCTTTGCCGAAATATGTACGGGATGCCGTCTTTATACCCACTGCATTATAGAGGAAATCAAAGTAGTTGAGGTACATTGTTATTATCTCCTCCTTGGTATAATAGCGTTCCAACTTCAAGGCAATCATCCATTCTATAGGCTTCTGGAAAAGGCGCTCCATTGTATTGGACGCCCTCTCGCTATAAAGTTGCTTGGCCAACTGCTGGGTAATGGTGGAACCGCCGCCTGCACTCTTCTGTCCCAAAAGGCCACGCTTGACTATCGCCCTGAACAATGCCTTGAAGTCTATGCCAGCATGCTCATAAAAGCGTTCGTCCTCGGTAGCGATAAGCGCTTGTATCATTGCGGGGGCTATAGAATCATATTCGGTAAAGATACGGTTGTTGGATCCGTAACTGTATGTACCCATCAATTTACCGTCGCATGTCATTATCTGGCTGGCGAACTTGTCCACCGGATTGGAGAGTTGCTCCATATCAGGCATATAGCCGATACGGCCCTCATTTATTGACCAGAATACCCAGCCCACTCCAGCCGTTCCGCCTACGAGCAACAGCCACAGGAATATGAATATAGCCTTCCTCATCTTGAAAACATGTCTTGCTTGTGGTTTATTCTACTATACGTACGTCGTTCAACTCTACATCCTTGTTACAATAACAGCACCGGATAATATCCTTGCCTGGGGCTACGGAGCGGAAGCGTGTCTTCATGGGTTCGTTGTTGGTGATACACTTGGGGTTCGGACACATCACTATTCCAACCAGTTCTTCGGGCATCACCACGGTACGCTTCTCTATAATCTCGTAGTCTTTGATTACACATAGAGTAATGTTGGGAGCAACTACCGACAACTGGTTGAGTTCTTCATCGGTAAAATATTTGCCGGCTATCTTTATGATGCTCTTCCTGCCCATAACAGCACTCTTCAGGTTATAGCCGATGGTGATGGCATTACCCATCTTGTCCAGATGCAACATGCTTACCACGTCAAAGAGCCTGTCGCTGGGTATATGATCCAATACGGTACCGTTCTCTATGGCGGCAACCATCATTTCCTTCTTATTCATGGAGTGGTCTTTCGTTCGGTTTATAAATTTGTTTGCTAACTCTGCCTTTTCCACTGGCACAGCCTCTACAGGATAGTCTTGTCGTTTTTCACATCCTCCAAAGTTATGCCAAGTACGTCACATATCAGGGCCTGACGGGCATAAAGTCCGTTCTGTGCCTGCTGGAAATAATATGCGTATGGTGTATCGTCTATGGAGTACTCTATCTCGTTCACTCGTGGCAGGGGGTGAAGGATCTTCATGTTGGGACGCGCCTTGCATAGCATGTCCTTCTTCAACAGATAACGGTCCTTGACGCGCTCGTATTCGTCAAGATCCGCAAAACGTTCCTTCTGCACACGGGTCATATAAAGGATATCGGCATCGCTTATTGTGTCTGCGTCAAAATCCTGATGCTCAACATACTTTATTCCGTACTCATCGCAATACCTCTTGTAAACTGCCGGCATGGCCAGTTCATCTGGTGCGATGAAATGGAAAGTGGGATTGAAGTGGCGCATGGCCATCAGCAATGAGTGCACTGTACGTCCGTACTTTAGGTCGCCCACCATATAGATGTTCAGGTTGTCCAACGTTCCCTGAGTCTGGTTGATGGTGTACAGGTCCAGCATGGTCTGCGAAGGATGTTGGTTTGCTCCGTCACCTGCATTCACGATGGGTACAGGAGCCACCTCGCTGGCATACAGGGCCGCCCCTTCCAGATAGTGGCGCATAACTATCACGTCGGCATAACTGGACACCATCATGATGGTATCCTTCAGTGTCTCGCCCTTGGTTCCGCTGGTCACCTTGGGGTCGGCAAAACCTATCACACGTGCGCCCAAACGATTGGCTGCCGTTTCAAAACTCAGTCGTGTACGGGTAGAGGGTTCGAAAAACAATGTTGCTACCACCTTACCTGCCAAGATTCTGCGGTTGGGGTACTTTTCAAACTCCTGAGCCATCCTTATCAGATACTCGATCTTCTCTCTGGTGTGACCGGCAAGGGTCACAAGACTTCTATTCTTCATGGCTATAAGTTTACTCTTTTTCATGCCAAAGATACGACTTTATATATAAAAACTTGGGGCATACCGCAGGTATTTTAACATAAATAATATAAAAAGGAGAAAATAACGCGTGCGTATAACATAAGGTAAGAAGATTTTTTATAATTTTGCGGTCTCTTTTATGACAACATGACAAATATCCAACATCAATCGGACACTTATTCACGCAACAAACAAAAACATTATAATATGGACAAGATTGTCTTTGACTTAATCAGCGAAGAGCGTGCACGCCAGATGCGTGGCATAGAACTCATCGCCAGCGAGAATTTCGTTTCTGACCAGGTAATGCTGGCCATGGGCAGTGTTCTTACCAACAAGTATGCCGAGGGTTATCCCGGCAAGCGCTACTATGGCGGCTGCCAGGTGGTGGACAAGGTGGAGGAACTGGCCATTGAAAGAATCTGCAAACTGTTCGATGCAGAGTATGCCAACGTGCAGCCTCACTCCGGCGCCCAGGCAAATGCTGCCGTGTTCCTGGCATGCCTGAACCTTGGCGACACCTTCATGGGCCTCAACCTCGACCATGGCGGCCACCTGTCTCACGGTTCTGCGGTAAACACCTCAGGTATCAACTACAAGCCCGTAGGCTACAACCTGAACAAGGAGACCGGCCGTGTGGATTACGACGAGATGGAGCGCCTGGCTCTGGAGCACAAGCCCAAACTTATCGTGGGCGGCGGTTCTGCATATAGCCGCGAGTGGGACTACCGCCGCATGCGCGAGATTGCCGACAAGGTTGGCGCCATCCTGATGATAGACATGGCCCACCCCGCAGGCCTCATTGCCGCAGGCCTTCTGGAAAACCCCGTCAAGTATGCCCACATCGTAACCTCCACCACCCACAAGACCCTGCGCGGTCCCCGTGGCGGTATCATCCTGATGGGCAAGGACTTCCCCAACCCCTGGGGCAAGACCACTCCCAAGGGCGAGGTGAAGATGATGTCCGCACTGCTGAACAGCGCCGTATTCCCCGGCACACAGGGCGGTCCTCTGGAGCATGTGATAGCAGCCAAGGCCGTTGCCTTCGGCGAGGCTCTGGATCCCAAGTTCCGCGAGTATGCCGCTCAGGTGAAGAAGAATGCCGCAGTGCTGGCAGACGAGTTGCAGAAGCGTGGTTTCTACATTGTCAGCGGAGGTACGGACAACCACTCCATGCTGGTGGACCTGCGCACCAAGTATCCCGAACTGACCGGTAAGGTTGCCGAGAAGGCACTTGTTGCCGCCGACATTACCGCCAACAAGAACATGGTTCCCTTCGACAGTCGTTCTGCCTTCCAGACCTCAGGCATCCGCCTGGGTACACCTGCCATCACCACTCGTGGTGTCAAGGAAGACATGATGGCCGTTATCGCCTCTCTGATTGAGCGTGTACTCAACGATCCCGAGAACGAGGAGAACATCGCCACCGTTCGCGCCGAGGTTAATGCCATGATGGCCGAATACCCCCTCTTTGCCTGGTAAAATCATATCGCTTATATAATTAAGGCTGTGTCATTTCTATAGACACAGCCTTTTTTTTCTAAACCACACCTCGCTCCCGGTATAACTAAGCGTATTATCCCAAATCGGTCATTAGCGTTACGATGATAATAGTCTTATTTTTCAACAGATGTTTTGCCACTTTGAGGGCGCAATGGGGTTCCATTATAACCGAGAAGGGAGAAAACAGGTGACAAAAAGATGGCTTCATTAGCGCGTAACAGTCTAATGACCGATTGGGGATTATAGACTCAGTAGAAAAGTTTCAGCATTCCCATAGACCTTGATATCGTTGCTAAAGGCACACGTTACTCCAGAGAAAAATCAGGGTTATACGAAGGCGTGATGCCTTCTGCCCTGCTTTTAGTGCTTGCTCTTGAATCTCCCACCCGCATATCCTCATCATCAGTACCTCTCACCCTCGTTGGGGAAGTCCTCTGTCTTCACGTCGGAGATGTACTGGCCAATGGCTTCGGTCATGACGGAAAAGAGGTCGGCATAGCGGCGGAGGAACTTGGGGGAGAAACCCTTGTTCATGCCCAGCATGTCGTGGATGACAAGTACCTGTCCGTCGGCAGGACCTGCGCCTATGCCTATGACGGGGATGGTGAGTTCCTGACACACTCGCTGGCAAAGGGCGGCGGGAATCTTCTCCAACACCAGAGCAAAGCATCCGGCATCCTCCAGGGCATGGGCATCGGAGATGAGTTTCTCCGCCTCGGCATCCTCCTTGGCACGGACGGTATATGTACCGTACTTGTTGATGCTCTGGGGCATGAGGCCGAGGTGACCCATCACGGGGATACCGGCATCCAGGATGGCCTTGACGGTGTCAATTATCTCCACTCCTCCCTCCAGTTTGAGGGCATCGGCATGGGTTTCCTTCATGATGCGTATGGCATTGGCAACACCCTCGGTGCGGCTCACCTGATATGAGCCGAAGGGCATGTCGCAAACCACCAGCGAGCGCCTTACGCCGCGCACCACGCTCTTGGCATGATATATCATCTGCTCCACGCTGATGGGCAGAGTGGTTACGTTGCCCGCCATTACGTTGGAGGCACTGTCGCCCACCAGGATGATGTCCATTCCTGCCTGGTCAACGATCTGTGCCATGGTGTAGTCGTAAGCCGTAAGCATGGCAATCTTCTTGCCCTGCAGCTTCATCTCTATGAGTCGGTGTGTAGTAACCTTTCGTGTGTCTTCTACTAAATATCCAGCCATAATAATTCTTCTTTTTATCCTTAAACGAGTGCAAAGGTACAACAATTTGGTGGAAAATAAGTATCTTTGCGCAACATAAACAAACTATGACGGCATGAATTCCACACTGAACATATACAAGGCTTCGGCGGGTAGCGGAAAGACATTCACGCTGACCGTGGAGTACATCTACCTGATGGTGCGCCCCCAGGCCGAGGAGGAATACAGACACACGCTGGCGGTGACTTTCACCAACAAGGCTACGGCCGAGATGAAGAACCGCATACTGCAGCACCTCTACGGCATCTGGAAGGCCTTGCCCAGTAGCGAGGGCTATGTTGGCAAACTGATGGAGAAACTCGGTTGCAACGGGTATGACATGAGCCTGGAGCAGTTGCGCGAAAGAAGCGGCGAGGCACTGACCATGATTCTGCACGACTATAGCCATTTCCGTGTGGAGACGATAGACAGTTTCTTCCAGAGCGTACTGAGGTCGCTGGCCAGGGAACTGGGACAGAGTTCCAAGATGCAGGTGGACCTGAATGACACTGAGGTACTGGAACTGGCCGTGGACCGCATGATTGACTCGCTGGACATAGACAATACACTCAGAAAGATAGTGGTGCAGTACGTTACGGACGAACTGGACGAGAACGGCAGGTGGAACATACAGGCCTCTATCAAGGACTTTGCTAAGTGCATCTTCAAAGAGGACTTCATGCAGAGAAGCCGCGAGGAGCGCGACACCATTTCCGACTACGCCAAGGTGAGGCAGTTCCGCACCGAGATGAAACGTCTGATGGAAGAGGCTACAGAAGAATTGAAGGCACAGGCAGGGAGCATGCTCGGGGACGTACAACGCACCTGCACACCGGAACTGGTGGGCAAGAGACTGCCGTCGCCGGCAACGTACCTGCTGAACATCCTCAAGGAAAAGGACAACAAGCAGGTGACCAAGGGCAAGACCTTCAATGAATTTCTGGAGGACGGTTCAGCACTGCTTCTGGCAAAGCACAAGAACGATGCCTCTGCCTGCTCGGCAATGCATGCACTGAGCGACAGGTTCTGCAAGTTCCTTGAAATGGAGAAGGAACTGAACCGCAAGTTCAACACCGCCAAACTGGCCAGGAACTATACCAACCAACTCCAACTCCTCTCACGCATAGATGAGATAGTGAGGGACATCAACGAGGAGAGGGAGACATTCCCCCTGTCGCGCACCCCCACCCTGCTCTCGCGCCTGATAGACGGACAGGACAATCCCTTCGTGTTCGAGAAGATAGGCACCGTGCTGAGGAACATTATGATAGACGAGTTCCAGGACACGAGCCGCCTGCAATGGAACAATTTCCGCGTGCTCCTGTTCGAGAACCAGGCACTGGGCGGCACCGACCTCATAGTGGGCGACATAAAGCAGAGCATCTACCGCTGGAGGGGCGGTGAATGGAGCCTGCTGAGCAGCCTGGCCGACAATATGGGAACGTGGAACCCGCGCACAGAGACGCTGGACACCAACTACCGAAGCGAGCACCGCATCATAGACTTCAACAACCGCCTCTTCCCCAAGGCGGCACTCCTGCTGGACAACATAGCACCAGATGCGAGGTTCCGCATAGGTGGCAAGGAGGGCATATATGCCGACGTGGTGCAGAAGACCTCGCCCAAAAAGGCCGAGGACCCGAAGGGATTCTGGAGCGTGTCCCTGCGCATAAAGGGTACGAAGACCAACGGACACCCCGTGCTCACCAGCGAAGAGGAACAGGAATGGATGTACGGCGACATGCTACGCCAGATATGCTCCCTGCACGATGCAGGCCTGCCCCTGGAAAAGATGGCCATACTGCTGCGCAAGAACAACAACACCACCTCCATACTGGAATATTTCGAGCAACATGCCCCTGCCGACATACGCATAGCCAGCGACGAGGCCTACCTGCTGGGCAACAGTTCCATAGTGACGATACTCATCTCCGCCATGCGCATACTCATAGAGGACTACGAGGCAAAGCCCCTGCCCTACCACCAGTTCCTGATGCACTACATGCCCAGGATAAGGAAGGCGGACCTGAGCATGGACGACATCATGCGCACCAATGCCATGGACCTGTTGCCGGCCTTCCTCACCGAGGAGCGAGACAGACTCAAACAGATGCCTCTCTACGAACTGGTGGAGGAACTCTACCGCAGGCTCGACCTGAAGGAACTATCCGAACAGGAGGCCTACCACTATGCCTTCCTGGACACGGTGCAGACATACCTGAGGGACAACCCCAACGACCTGCATTCCTTCCTGAACGAATGGGACACCACCCTGCACAAGCAGGCCATACCATCGGGCAAGCAGGAGGGCATAAGGGTGCTGACAATACACAAGTCCAAGGGACTGGAGTTCCACACCGTACTGCTTCCGCATTGCGACTGGAACCTGGAGAAGGACATGGGCGACACCCTGTGGTGCGAGGCCGAGGACGGGCACGAGGAGTACAACACTCTGGGCAGGATGCCGGTGGCAAAGACTGGTGTTATGTCCAAGTCCTACTACCAGGGACGATACGACGAGGAACACCTGCAAAGCCGTGTGGACGAACTGAACGCCCTGTACGTGGCGCTGACACGCGCTTCGTGCAACATGTACATCTGGGCCTCGCACAACGGCAAGAGCGTGGTGGAGACACAGGAGGTGGGAAACCTGCTGAACGATTGCCTGAACCCCAAGAGCGATTATACCGACGGAGTGTGGCACGGACAGGAAGGAGAACCCATAACCACGGTGAAACGGGAAAAGGCAAGCGACAACCGCATGCTGCCCGACTTCAGCCCTCACATCGTGAAGATGCAGAGTTACAAGGCACGCCTGAACTTCCGCCAGAGCAACGAGGCAAAGGAGATGTTCGGACACAGCGACGAGGCACGCTCGCTGGGCGTCCTGTACCACAATGTGATGGCCGAAATCAGGGATGCCGCCGACATTGTCCAGATCTTGGAAAGGAACCGCATGAAAGGCATGCTCACACAGGAGCAGCACGACGAACTCCTTGGATATCTGGAACAGACAAGGACCGACGAACTCGTGGCCTCGTGGTTCGACCCGGAGAACCATGTCTTTGCCGAATGCGAGATACTGGACCCCACGGCACGCAGGCGCAACAAGCGCGACCAGCGGCCCGACCGAATAGTCATGAAGGACAGGCAGATAACGGTAATCGACTATAAGTTCGGTGACGAGCGCGACAACTACAAAGGGCAGGTGAAAAACTACATGCGCCTGCTCCGCAAACTTTATCCCGGGCACAAGGTCACCGGGTATCTCTGGTATGTGAAAAACGGAAAGACAGAAGAAGTATAGGAGGAAACGATGGAGACAAGCAATACAGACAACTGGAAGGAAACGACATTCCTGGCCAACGTGGCCAAAGACCTGATGGTGCGTTTCGGCAAGGACATGACCAACGTGACGGTGGTGTTCCCCAACAAGCGTGCACGCCTGTTCTTGAACGAGGAGTTCCTGACCCTTACCGACTCTCCCATGTGGGCACCCGAGTATGCCACCATAGCGGAACTCTTCGGACGCATCGTGGGCGAGAACGTAATGGAACCCATCCCTGCCGTATGCACCCTATACAATATATATAAGGTGCTGATGGGCGACAAGGCCGAGACACTGGACATGTTCTGGGGATGGGGCGAGATAATAATCTCCGACTTCGACGACATAGACAAGCATCTGGTGAATGCCGATGCCCTCTTCCTCAATGCAAAGGAACTGGGCGACATGGAGAGCCTGGACTTCCTCACCGACAACCAGCGAGAGGCTCTGGAGCAGTTCTTCGGCAGTTTCCAGGGCGAACACAGGACACGCCTGCAGGAGCGCTTCTCCGAACTTTGGGGCATCATGCCCGACCTCTACCACAGGTTGAAGAATGGGATGCCCGAGGGCACACAACCATATCAGGGTGCCTTGGAGCGCAAGGCAGTGGAGGACAAGGAACTGCTTCACCGCCTTGGAGAGGAGAAGACGTTTTGTTTCGTTGGCTTCAACATGCTCAGCGAGACGGAGAAGAAACTGATGTCCTATCTGCAGGACCGCGGGCAGGCCCTCTTCTATTGGGACTTTGACAGGATGTATCTGGAGAACCGTGCCTTCGAGGCTGGCGACTTCATACGCGAAAACCTGCTACGTTTCCCCAATGCCTTGTCGCGCTCAGGCATATACGACAACCTGCGGCACAAGGCGGAGGTGACCTTCGTGTCCACCAGTACGGACAGCATTGCCACACGCTACATACCCGAGTGGCTTAAGGACCACCTTACCACGGAGGAGAGGGAGACAGCACTGGTTCTGTGCGATGAACAACAACTTCAACCCGTACTACATGCCATACCTGATACTAAGGAAGATAATAAAGAAGATAACGAGGAACACGTTAAAGAGGAGATGCCCAATGGCACTCCAGCCGATGTGAACATCACCATGGGCTATTCCCTGACAGGTACGCCCATATACAGCCTCATGCTTGCCCTCATAGCATTGCAGACAGAAGGTTGGGACGAGAGCAGGAAAAGGTTCAGGCTCCCATTCCTGAGAACGGTCAATTACCACCCCTACTCCAAGTTCATGGAGAAAGAGCAATGGGAACGCAGGACAGACCCCTCCGACATACCGGCACTGGTAAGATACCTGCTCGGAGTGCTGACCTCCCTGGCGGGAAAGATGCGGGACGAGAACATCTTCGACGATGTGCTGATGGTGGAGAGCCTGTTCCAGACACACCGTGCCTTGCGCCAGTTCCACGACATTGCCACGGCATCGGAACCGGCCCTGCATCTGCACCCCACCACGCTGAGGAGGCTTCTGCGCAGGATTCTCGGAAGCCAGAGCATACCTTTCCACGGAGAACCGGCACAGGGTTTGCAGATTATGGGTGTGCTGGAGACGAGGTGCATTGATTTCAGGAACCTGCTTATGCTTAACGTGGGAGAAGGTTTCCTGCCCAAGAGCAATGCGGACAACTCGCTCATCCCATACACGCTGAGAGTGGGGTTCGGCCTTACCACCGTGCGCCACCGCATAGCCGTGTTCGCATACTACTTCTATCGCCTGATACAAAGGGCTGAGCACGTCACATTCATCTACAACGAGAACTCGGCCGGCAACGTGCGCCACGAGATGAGCCGTTTCCTTCGTCAACTTCAGGCGGAGACAGACATACCCATCCGTTGCCTGCGCCTGGAATCCGAACAGGAGTGCCTGTTCACCGCACTGGACATCATCCCAAAGGATGAGAACATCATGCAGGCCCTTTACACGAAGTACGACCTGAACACAAATCCCGAGGCCAAGCCCCTGAGCCCCTCTGCCCTGAACCGCTATCTGGATTGCCCCATGAAATTCTATCTGTCCAGCATCTGCGGCATACGCGTTGAACCCGACCCCGAAGACGGCGTGGACGCACGAATGATGGGCAACATCTTCCACAACTCGGCAGAGAGGATATACCGCGAAATCATGTCGCACTCCGGAAGCAATGTCATCACCAGGGAGCAACTCTCGGCATACACCACGGACAAGGGAAGCCGTCTGCAACCCATCATAGACGAGCAGTTCCAGATAGATGCCGGCATTACCGAGTTCCGTGGCGAGAACATACTGATACGCGGTGTGGTGGAGCGATACCTCTTGAACCTCCTGCGCTGGGACGAGCGCCATGCACCCATCGTCATGGAGGCCATGGAAGAGGACGTGGCCATGCAGATGGAAGTGGACGTGGACGGACAGAAGGTTTCCGTGCTGACCGGCGGACGCGTTGACCGCATGGACATACTCAGGGACGAAGACGGCAAAGAGTATCTGCGCATACTTGACTACAAGACCGGTTCGCACGAGAACTCGGCAAAGACTTTCAAGGGTATCTTTTCGCGCGACACCAGGCATGCCGGCTACTATTTCCAAACCTTCCTCTATGCCCTGGTGACGAAGTACAAGAAAAAGCCTGCCATGCCAGTAAAACCCGTACTCTTCTACACCGCCAAGGCAGGTAGGCAAGACTACGACCCCACCCTGCACATCGGTTCGGAGGACGGAAGGAACTCCGGCAGCCCCGTACCCCTGGGAGCAGTGGAAGACATATCGCTATATGAAGCGGAGTTCGAGAAGGAACTGCACGAAGTAATCCGCGAGATATTCTCTCCGCAGATCCCCTTCTGCAAGTCTGGTCACCTAGACGGATGCAAGTTTTGCGACTTCAAACAACTCTGCAACAGATAGACAACATGTCTGCGGACGAGATAGTGTACATATATACACATGAGCGCCGAGGGATGGAACTCCTTTTCAAAGAACTCAAGCAGAATCAGCCCTGAATCAGCAATAAAAAATATTAAAGCAAAAAAAGGTGAAATAAATCGTTCATATATAAAAAAAGATGTATCTTTGCAATCGGATTGTAGTTTGATACTACATTGAAATTTGACCGTTGCAGTTACAGGCCACCTTGGCTCAGTTGGTAGAGCAACGCATTCGTAATGCGTGGGTCGCGGGTTCGAGTCCCGCAGGTGGCTCAAAAGATACTCAAATTACGGGATGAAAACCCGTAATTCCCTACTTGCCATATTAAATAAGCCCTGAGTTTATGGAGTTATATCCATTCCATCTAATGACAGATGGAACGCATCGGCAAGTTGCTTTTCCAATTCCTCCTTATCGACAAGATAAATCTTTACCGTCTGGGAGCGGCGGAACCTGTTGAAGTACGGGTTCAGGGAAGAATACCATTTACACTCTACGACACCGGGAAACTTGGGTATCTCGTTCCATAGCATGAAGACCCTTGTCTGTGCGGCTATGGTGATGCCTGTCCTTCCGTCGGAAAAACGGCTTGCGCAAATCAGGTGGCGGCGTATCTCGCGGTCCTTCTCCCTTTCCTCCTCAGTAGGCTTGTGGCTGATGGTTACATTACGGCCGAAGCGGGCATTGATGTCGTCCATCATCTTGCGGAAAAGTTTGCCGTGTGCCGAAGTGTCCTGCAATTGGTTGGAGAGTATGTGGTAGTGTATCATCTCGTGTATGATGGTATCTTCCAGCAGGCGCTCGTCCATTTCCTTGCCGGCACTTATGACGAACTGGAAGTTGCCGTACTTCCATCCTCCCCAAAAACTACGCTTGCGACTATAACGCAGTTGTCCCAAGAACGTGCGTGCGTTGCTGAGCCTGAATGGCAACGGTTTCAAACGTCCTCCGAATATTGTATGATTGAATTCATTGAACTTGCGCTCAACATAGTCAAGTGTCGCAACCATTTACATGCAAACGTGCCGGTGGTTATACATATAAAAAGATGTGCCATAAGAATCTATGACACATCTTCCTAATTATCTTCTCAACAAGAATCTTACTTCAGAGACAAAGTAATCTCCTTACCCTCCTCTACTACGTTCAGCTTGTCCTCGCGGAGCAACCAGCCCATAGCCAGATACAAATCCTTGTCAGTCTTAATCTTGCAAACCTTCTTCAGGTCCTTGGCGTTCATTGCGCCATTCTCGTTGAGGGCTGTCCAAACAGCACCAGCAACGCTACCAATCTTCTCGATCATCGCTTTAATACCTTAATGTTTGAATAATATACCTATCTAATTGCGACTTTTATCAATTCGCGATGCAAAGGTAAGTTAATTTTACTTAACTCGCAAGAATTATAGAGTTTATTTTATGTTATAAAACACAAATAATACATCTTTTCTGCTTCATGAGCCTAATTATAGTCTTCCGGAGTGAAGATGAAAGACATGTACTCTGTCGCCTTTGTGGATGAATAGTAGGTATAGTGGAATGTCGTACCATGCTCCTTCAGTTCGTGAAGTCCTATGTTTTGGCGTATATTGTCCAGAAGATTGGCATGAAACACGCTGAGGAGTTTGGAGTTGTATATGCTGTCTACGTCCAGTTTGCCCGATACCGAGTAATAATAGGACATCATCCTGCCCTCCGTGTCATATACAAGGCTGTCCAAAACCGTGTACTCGTCCATCTGTTTGGGGCAAGAATTTTTTGTAAAATTACGGGCCTGACGGCAAATCCTGTCGCTTTTCGACTCATGGTTGCATGATACCAGCGCAAGCAGGAGAAGCAGTAGGACTGATGGGGTCTTCATATCATCTATATATAATTTCATTGCATCTATACAAAAATATAGAATCTAAATATACTATAGAATCTATATAAACTATAGCATCTATATATAATAATGTAAAAAATGGAGAATCACTCAGAAAGACCCGTATGTGCGAATGTCCTTCTGCCGGCGATTCTCCACTTTATTTATGCATGCGCCTTTTGAAGCGGGAGGTGTGTTACTCCTCGGGCTTCATGTTGGTGTACACCGTCTGCACGTCGTCAAACTCCTCCATCTTCTCCACCATCTTGTTGATGGTTTCGCGCTGTTCGGGGGTAACGTCCTTCAGGTCGTTGGGGATGTATGTGAACTCACCGCCCACCTCCTCGAAGCCCTTGGCTTCCAGAGCCTTCTGTATCTCGCTGTAACTTGTAGGCTCGCCATAGATGGTGATTGTGGTTTCGTCCTTCTCCTCGTCGTATTCCTCGTCGTACTCCTCCTCCACTCCGAAGTCGATCATCTCCAGGATGAAGTCGTCCATGTCCATGTCGGCACTCTTCTTGAAGGTGAAGACACACTTGTGGTCAAAGAGGAAAGACAGGGAACCGGTGGTACCCATGTTGCCGTTGAACTTGTTGAAGATAGAACGTACGTCGGCCACGGTACGTGTGGTGTTGTCGGTCAGTGTGTCCACGAACACGGCCACACCGTGGGGGCCGTATCCCTCGTATGTAACACTCTTGTACTCGCTCTGGTCCTTGCCCATGGCATTCTTGATAGCACGCTCGATGTTGTCCTTCGGCATGTTCTCACGCTTGCACACGGCTATTACGGAGCGGAGTGTGGGGTTGTTCTCGGGTTCGGGTCCTCCGGCCTTTACCGCTATGGCAATCTGCTTGCCCAGACGGGTGAAAGTCTTGGCCATGTGGCCCCATCTCTTCATTTTTGCTGCTTTGCGATATTCAAATGCGCGTCCCATATTGTTGTTTTATATTTGATTTTACGTTTCTTCTTATCTCAGTTCGGCGCCAAGTTGCTTGGTCAGTTGCTGTATCAACTTCTGCATGATGGCATCGATGGCCTTCTCGCTCATCGTCTTTTCCGTGTCCTGAAGGATGAAGTTCACGGCGTAAGACTTCTTGCCTGCGGGCAGGTTCTTGCCTTCGTACACATCGAAGAGCGTTACGGCCTTCAGCAGTTTCTTCTCCGTCTGATATGCAATCTGCTCTATGCGTCCGAACTCCACGCTCTGGTCGATGAGCAGTGCCAGGTCGCGGCTCACGGCGGGGAACTTGCTTATCTCGGTGTACTTGACGGCCTGGTTGCGTATGGTCTTCATGAGGAGTTTCCAGTCAAGGTCGGCAAAGAACACGGGGTTCTCTATGTCGAATGCCTTCAGCACCTTGCGGCTAACAATACCTAACTTTGCGAGCACCTTGCCGCCACGGTTGCGGATTTCCAGACTCTTCTCGAAGATGTCCTCCGTGCCATCGGCAAATACCAGCATGCCGAAAGGAACGCCAAGGCGGGAGAGGATGTTCATGACGTATGCCTTCAGTTCGGCACAGGAACTGTCCTCGTTGCAATGTGCCCAACTGCCGCAAACACGCTTGCCTGTAACCCACAAGCCCATGTGCATCTCCTCGGAGTATGCGTCCAGGACGTGCTTTATCACCTCGGGGTCGCGGCTGCTGGACACGCCGGGAATGATGTCGGCGCACTTGCGTGCCTGGTCAAAGCGGTAGCAGTTGCCGAACTCGAACATGCGCTGGTCGGGCATGCGGTGTGCGGTATTGCGTGCTATGCTCTCAAGTCCGCCGAACAGAAGGCTCTGGCGCAATACGCTCAGGTCTTGTGAAAGGGGGTTGAGCAGGCGTACGCAGTTCTCCTCCTTGTAGGTCTGCTGGGAACCTCCGGCATAGTATGAAATCTTCTGCAGGCTGTTGTTCAGTATCTCATGGAAACCACAACCCACCAACTGCTCTGCAATGAGGTTCTGCAACTTGTGACTCTTGTCTGCCTCGCCCTTTACGGACAGGCTGGACTTAACCGTTGTGGGAATCTCTATGTTGTTGTATCCGTAGATGCGCAGGATGTCCTCCACCACGTCGCAGGGGCGCTGGACGTCCACGCGGTAGGCGGGTACGGAGAGTTGCAGGCCTTCGGCATCCTCCCCTACTATCTCCATCTCCAGGCTTGTGACGATGCTCTTCACCGTCTCGGCAGGGATTTCCTTGCCGATGAGGGAATTCACGTAGGCATACTTCACTTCCACGCTGAAGGGCGCTATGGGTTGGGGATACACGTCCACAATCTCCATGCTCACCTTGGCACCGGCCAGTTCCTTGACCATGATGGCAGCCTGCTTCAGGGCATAGATCTGTCCGTTGGGGTCAATGCCGCGCTCGAAACGGAAACTAGCATCTGTCTGCAGGCCATGGCGGCGCGAACTCTTGCGGATCCATGTAGGATTGAAGTAGGCGCTCTCCAGCAGTACGTTGCATGTCGTATCGTAGGTGCCGCTTCCCTTGCCGCCGAACACACCGGCTATGCACATCGGTTCCTCGGCATTGCAGATGGCCAGGTCGCGCTCGCTCAGTTTGTGCTCCACGCCGTCCAGTGTCACGAAGGGGGTGCCCTCGGGCATGGTCTTCACCACCACTTCCTTGCCCAGAATCATGTCTGCATCAAAGCAGTGCAGGGGCTGGCCATAGGCCATCATTATGTAGTTGGTGATGTCCACGATGTTGTTGATGGGGCGCAGACCTATGATGCGCAGGCGGTCCTGCAACCATTCGGGGCTCTCCTTCACCTCGCATCCGGTCAGTGTCAGGGCGCAATAGCGGGGGCATGCCTCGGTTGCCTCCACTCTGACGGGAATCTGCAGGTCGGTGTTGTCCACCTGGAAGGCGTCGCAAGAGGGACGGTGCAGGGAGGTCTCATAGCCGTTCTGCACCAACCATGCATACAGGTCGCGAGCCACACCCCAGTGGCTGCACGCATCGGCACGGTTGGGGGTGATGTCCACCTCTATCAGGTAGTCGCTCTCCAGATTGTAGTACTGCTTGGCAGGGATGCCCACGGGGGTGTCCTCGGGCAGTACAATGATGCCGTCGTGGCTTGTGCCCACACCTATCTCGTCCTCGGCACAGATCATGCCCAGGCTTTCCACACCGCGCAACTTGCTGCGCTTTATTGTAAACTCCTCGTCGCCGTCGTACAACTTGGTACCCACCACGGCAACTATCACCTTCTGTCCGGCTGCCACATTGGGGGCGCCGCACACTATCTGCAGGGGTGCCTCCTGACCCACATTGACGGTGCACACGTGCATGTGGTCGCTGTTGGGGTGCTCTTCACAAGTCAGGACCTCGCCTGTCCACAGACCTTCCAAACCTCCCTTTATGCTCTGGACTTCCTCCACGCTGCCTACCTCCAGACCTATGCTGGTCAGTGCAGCAGCCACCTCCTCGGCCGTAAGGTCGACATCCACGTATTCACGAAGCCATTTGTAAGAAATATTCATAATTATATATAATATGTACGCTTATTCAAGGCGCAAAGTTACAAAAAAAATGGCACAATAACGGGTAAAGGTGCAAATAAATGCATCTGTACCCCATGTAAATGTAGTCAAGTACATTGCGTAAACTCGCTAAAGGCGATGAGTGTCATCGTCATCGTCTTTGTCATCGTCTAGTTTTCTGTTTTCTGTTTTCTGTTTCAGAACGGCGGTTCGTCCATCCCTGCCGGTGGAGGAGGCACATTGTCGCCAAAGGGGTTCTGTGCCATCATGCTGGCCTGTTCCTCGGGTGTGAGTCCCTTGGACACTATCAAGCCGCCCTGCTCGCCGGGAACGGGCACATAACGGTTCTCGTCGGGGTCGGAGAAGCGCGCAAACTCGCCACGGAATTCCAGCAACACGTCGCCCACGGCACCGTTACGGTGCTTGGCTATGATTATCTCCGCCTTGCCGTGCAGGTCCCTACCCTTCTCGTCCTGGTAAATCTTGTAATACTCGGGGCGGTGGATGAAGCACACCATGTCGGCATCCTGCTCTATGGCACCGGATTCGCGCAGGTCGGACAACTGGGGGCGCTTGCCGTCGGGGCCTTCACGGGATTCCACGCCACGGTTCAACTGCGACAGGGCTATAATGGGGATGTTCAGTTCCTTGGCCAACTGCTTCAGGCTTCGGCTTATGGTGGAGACTTCTTCCTGACGGCTGCCGTAACTCATGCCCGAGGCGTTCATCAACTGGAGGTAGTCAATCATTATTATCTTCACACCATGCTCGCGCACCAGACGGCGTGCCTTGGTGCGGAGTTCGAAGACGCTGAGCGAGGGAGTGTCGTCCACATAGATGGGAGCATCGTACAACTGGGTGATGCGCGTGTCCAACTGGCTCCATTCGTAGGGGGCAAGTTGGCCGCTCTTTATCTTCTCGCCGGTGATTTCGCACACGTTCACGATGAGACGGTTCACCAACTGCACGTTGGCCATCTCAAGGGAGAACATGGCGCAGGGTATCTTCATGTCCACGGCCATCTTCCTGATCATGGAGATGACGAAGGCCGTCTTACCCATGGCAGGACGTGCGGCTATGATGATAAGGTCGGAGTTCTGCCAGCCGGAGGTCATCTTGTCCAGACGCTCGAAACCGGAAGAAAGTCCGGACAGGCCGTCGGTGCGTGCCGCCGCCCTCTGCAACATATCGTAGGCTTCCTTTATGACGGGATTTATCTGGGTGTAGTCCTTCTTCATGTTGCTCTGCGAGAGTTCGAAGAGTTTTCCTTCGGCCTCCTGCATGAGGTCGTCCACGTCCGTACCGGGATCGAAGGCATGCTGCTGTATGCGGCTGGCATAGGTGATGAGTTGGCGAGCCAGGAACTTCTGCTGGATTATCCTGGCATGGTACTCTATGTGCGCGCTGCTTATCACGGCATCGGAAAGGGCAGCCACATACTGCATGCCACCCACGTCCTCCAGGTTACCCTTCTGGTCAAGTTGCTCCACCACGGTTATCACGTCCACGGGCTTCTGCTGTGCCGCCAGGTCGCGAATGGCCTCGTAAACCAACTGGTTCTTGTGGTCATAGAAACTCTCGGGGCGCAGTATCTCGGCCACTTGTCCGAAGGCATCCTGCTCGTTCATCAGTGCACCCAGCACCGCCGTTTCCATTTCCAGATTCTGAGGCTGGCGGTGTCCGAGAGCATCCATGCTTGGCACCTCCACCACCTTGGGGTTTATCTTGCGTCTTGATTCTGCCATTTGAGAAATCTTCGTTTATCGTTTTCAGGACAGCAAAGGTAATGAATTTATATGAGTTGGGCGAAAAATCATAGTACAATTCTTGAATACCTTCAAAAAAAGGAGTAACTTTGCCTTCATGGTAAAGACAAACTCCCTGCGTGCCTGGTGGCTTGCCGCCAGGCCCAAGACCCTCACCGGTGCGGCCGCTCCCGTCATCCTGGCCGTATCTGCCGCCTATGGCATCTATGGACAGATTGAATGGACTCCGGCACTTCTGTGCATGGCCTTTGCCCTGCTAATGCAAACGGACGCCAATCTGGTGAACGACTATTTCGACTGCATCCGTGGCGTGGACACGGAAGAGCGCCTTGGCCCCGAGAGGGCATGCTCGCAGGGATGGATAACCCTGCCTGCCATGCGCACGGGCATTGCCGTAACTACCCTGCTGGCATGCCTTGCGGGACTCCCCCTCGTGTGGTGGGGAGGCTGGGAGTGCATACTGGTGGGCATGGCCTGTGTGGTGTTCTGCTTCCTCTACACCACCCTGTTCTCCCGCATAGCCATGGGCGACGTACTCGTCCTGCTCTTCTTCGGCATCATACCGGTAGGTTATACCTTCTTCTTCCAAAGTCCCCTGTCCTCCATCACAGAGGTTCCACTGCCCGTATGGCTCCTGTCCCTTGCCCAAGGCCTGGTAACGGACTGTCTGCTGCTGGTCAACAACTTCCGCGACCGCCACACGGACGCTGCCGTTGGCAAGACCACGCTGGTCACCATCATCGGCGAGCGCCCCACCCTGGTCCTGTATGGCGCCATAGGCATCATCTCCGTACTACTGGCCGTATGTGCATTGTCCATGCTTGCGCTTCAAGTTTCTGGTTTCAAGTTTCAGGATTCAGATAGTTTTCCGCTTTCCGTTTTCCGTTTTCCGTTCGCATTGACCCTTCCGTTCTTATTCCTCCATCTCAGGAACCTCCACCTTCTCCACACCATCCATCACGGCAAGGCCCTGAACCGCGTACTTGGCATGACCGCCATGTCCATCTTCTTGTTTGCCCTCCTCACATCAGTGGCTATTGTAATTAACTCCCTAAATTGATAAAATCGCTCATCCGCTCACCGCTCACTGTTAAACGTTAATCTCCCCCCTTTTCCCGCAAAAGTCAACGAATCTGGACAGAAAAGTCAACCCTTTCAGTATGGGAAAGTCTTGCCTATAGCACCGCCAATTAGTGAGCCTCGTACTCTGTCGTATAAATTAATATTCATATTTCTACATATTAAACCCAAATCGGTCATTAGCGTTATGATGATAATGGACTTTATTTTTGAACCTTTTCGTTAAGCCAATGGAGCGGACTCAAAACTCGTTTGAAGTCAGCCTTGGCGAGAAAAGGTCGGATGTAATTCAACAGATGTTCTGGCACTTTGAGGGCGCAATGGGGTTCCATTGCAACCGAGAAGCGACGAAACAAATGACAAAAAGAAGGCTTCGTTAGCGCGTAACAGTCTAATGACCGATTTGGGTTAAAGTTTTCTCCTCTCCGCCACAAATCTTTTCAACAAGAAAATCATAAAGTAAGGGAAGGTATAGAACTTGCCATTGAATCCGATATTCTTATAACTCAACTTGATACCGTATTTTACATCAGGATATTTATCTTCTTTCAGCAAATTATTCAATGATGCAGTTGCGCCATCGTTCGCTTTTACCTCTACAGGAATAAGGGAGTCTGCATCACGTACAAAGAAATCCATTTCAAGAGAAGGTTTGTCGCTGCTATAGTAATAGAGATTGTAGCCTTGCTTGACAAGCATATCTCCGGCTATGTTCTCATATATAGCTCCTTTGTATGTGCCCAGATTCTTATTAGCTCTCAAATCCTCCTGAGCTTCTTCATCGAGTGATGCAATCAAGAGTCCAGTATCTTTGTAATAAATCTTATAGAGTTTAGGATCATAGTTGCCCTTTAGGGGAAGTTCTGGGAGATTCAGGCAATAGCAGACGTTTATAACGCCTGCATCAGCAAGCCATTCTACACAACCAACATAATCTCTATTACGAGCATTCTTGCCAATCTTGGTTATCTGGAAGCGCTTGTTTTCTTTGGCCAAGAAAGTAGAAATATGATTATAAACGGCTTTAACCTTCGCTTTATCCAAACCTTCCACATATTTGGTGATATCTTCCTCATAGTCTTTGAGCAATTGTTTCTGTATACCCAAAGTTCCACTGAAGTTCTTGTTCTTAATATATGTATTCACCACCTCGGGCATACCACCGATAGTTGCATAATCACGGAACAATTCAAAAAGAACATCCATTTGTAATTTGGCAAGTGGCTTGACATCCAACATGTGCTGATATAGCTCATCTATAAAA
>JAFVTT010000009.1 GCA_017503065.1 Bacteroidaceae bacterium
CACCTCGCCACCGTGGCAATGTATGTGAATGCCTTGCTCGCACTCGTGCCAGAGGTTGCCACGCGCCACCACAAGGTTCATGCGCAGGACCTGCACTATGCGCCACAGGAGCATGGCCAGGGCCACAAGGACAAACACCATAGACACGATGCGGAACCAGGACACCTGGGCTGGAATGTGCCGTGCATGCACGGTGAGTTCGGGCAGCACTACGGGAGCGCTCACAGGTATGCCCGCCTCCACCATCTGGAGCCTGGCGGCCTGCACCACGGGCTGGCGGTCGAGGGCGAGGAAGGGAATGTCTACCAACGGGAGAACAACGGAAAACACGAGTATCAGGAGCAGCACCGCCCTGTTCAGGCGGAAGAAACTCTCCTTCCTGAGGATAAGCATGTACGGCACATAGAGCAAAGTGAGCACAAAGGCCGAACGGATGGAATAAAGGAACATTGCCTCTATCATAAGATAAGGTTTTATGGAGTTATCAGATTAATCGGAGTATTCGGAGAATTCAGAGTATTCGGAGTCTTCGGAGTATTCGGAGTATTCAGAGTACTCGGAGCCCCCGCCAAATACTATTCTTCCCTCTCCACCGAGGCGAGGAGTTCCTGGATTTCCTCGGGGGTGAGGTTCTCCTCGCGTATAAAATAACTGAACATGGACTTCAGGCTGCCGCCAAAGAAATTCTTCTTCACGTCCTGCATGGTACGGCGCGTGTACTCGGCACGCGATACCAGAGGTTCGTACATGTGGGTCTTGCCCTCGCCCTTGTTCTTGGAATAATCCAGATAACCTTTCTCGTAGAGCACCTTCAGGTAGGTGGCCACGGTGGTGTAGGCAGGTTTGGGTTCGGGCCACTCGCCCAACACGTCCCACGCACAGGCAGGGCGCCCCAGATTCCACAGGATACTCATCACCTCAAACTCCAATCTGGTCAGTGTCTTCTCGTTGCGTCTCATATTCGGAATAATTGTTTGTTTTGTGTGTTTGCAGAGGCAAAGTACGGCAATATCCATAAATATCGCAATAGTTAGATATCGGAAATTTGCGATAAGCACCCGATTTTAACGTTTATTCGTAGTAATAGAAGGGTTGGGAGGGCAGCAAGAACAAAAAAAGCATGCAAGGAAGACGTTTTACATCAAAATGTAGTACCTTTGCACAGGAAACACAAAATTATTCACCATAAAACATCTAAAAGATTATGAAGAAGTTATTGTATCTTGCCATCCCAGCACTGCTGATGACCGCTTGCGGAGAAAAGAAGTACAGCATCGAGGGCAAGACCACAGGAGAGTATGAAGGCAAGACCGTACTGTTGCAGAACAACGAGGGCGAGACCCTGGATTCATGCGTAGTGGCAGATAGCGCATTTAACTTTACCGGAGGTCTGGAAGGTCAAAGTGTCTACCAAATTAGCGTGGAGAGAACCAAAGTACCCGTGCTGATACAGAACGGGGCCGTTATTACCGCCGACCTGACACAGGGACCTGCAGAAGTGACCGATAACGGAGGTCTGAACGACCAGTACAACATCATTGCAAATAATATTTTTGAAACCAGCAAGTCCATTAACGAAAAGGCACAGAAGCTGATGGCTGAAGGCAAGACATATCCCGAGGTACTTGACTCCATCAAGTCCGACGTAAATGCCATGCTCGACATCTACCGAAAAGGCATAGAAGAGAACAAGGACAACATTGTGGGTGCACACATCCTGGGCATGGTAGCACGCGAGTTCTACACCGACCTGACCCAACTGGATTCCGTCATCGCAGAAGTGAAGTATGCTACCGAGATAAAGGCCGTAAACGACCTGCGCGCACACATGGAGATTGCAGAGAACACCAAGGAAGGCAAGATGTTCGTTGACTTCAGCGGTTTCGACCTGGAAGGCAATGCCTCCAAACTCTCCGACTATGTTGGCAAGGGCAAGTATGTGCTGGCCGACTTCTGGGCATCATGGTGCGGTCCCTGCAAGATGGAAATCCCCAACCTCATAGAGTTGCACAAGCAGTTCGCAGGCGAGAAGTTCATCGTTCTGGGCGTGAACGTATGGGATCAGGAAGATAAGTTCAAGGCCGCTCTGGAGGAAGAGGGCATTGAATATCCCCAGATTTACATCCCCCGCGACAACAAGGACAACGCCACAGAACTCTATGCCATCCAAGGCATTCCCCAGATCATGCTCTTCGGCCCCGACGGCACCATCGTGAAGCGCGACCTGCGTGGCGAAGAGATGAAAAACTTCGTTGCCGACCAGTTGAAGTAAGGCAGAATCCCTGCATTACACACATACACATAGAAGGAGGCATTGCAATCATGCAATGCCTCCTTCTTGTTCCCATAAACCGGCTATTCTCTTTATTGTGCACGGAGTTTCCTGACCAAGCAGTTCCCTCACAATGAATAAAAATATTGGAAAAAACTGATTTTACATGTTACAAAAGCAATACCTTTGCGTTATATCAGTAGAGACAGGGCAATAATAGCCATACATCCAATCACGTACAACAAGGAAACATGAGTCAGGCTCAGCATAGCAAACCTACCGGAGAAGAAAAGCAGGATAGCCAAGAGCATCCCCTGCTTTTGGCCTTTGGCAGAATGCAGAATATGCTCCTTGACACAGCACGTCGCATACTGCATAGTCACGAAGATGCCGAAGATGCCCTACAGGAAGCATTCGTAAGGCTATGGTCAAGATCGGAGAGAATCAAAGATGAAAAAGATGCATCGGCCATGCTTTACGTGACGACCAGAAACATCAGCATAAGTTCACTGAGGAGACGGAACACCAACAGGAATGTGGAAACAGGGCAAACGCAAGAAAACATCACTCCATCCCATGAAGAAGAACTGGAAAGAGAGGAAACATTCTATCGTATTGAAGAAATAGTAAAACAGAAACTGACGCCATTGCAACAAGATATCCTGAGGATGAGAGAATATGAGGAGCGGAGTTACGAAGAAATAGCCAAGTTGCTGGATATGCAACCTCCAGCCGTAAGGATGCAACTATCAAGAGCACGCAAGACCATTCGTGAATGTTATAAACAACTTCAACATGAATAACACCTACCACACATACGAGGCCGAGTATTGGGACAGACTCATAGAACGGTACTACAACGCAGAGACAACTGAGGAGGAGGAAAGAAGTCTGAAGCACTTCCTTACCTCAAAAGAAGGCAGCGACAGCCGTTACGATGAGATTAAGGCTGTAATGGGATTTATTGCAACAGGCAAAAGACAACATTGCACCACCAAAGATACAGAAAAAGGCATTGGCCGGCAAAGATACCTCTACGCCAAGATAGCCGGAATGGCGGCATGCGCGACGATGGCATACTTTCTCATCGGGCACACTTTGCTATCATCACGCCCGACGGAATATCCGGACATATGCATTGCCTATGCCGATGGCAAACATATCACAGACCGAAACGAAGTACTGTCGCTGATGAAAAAGTCAATGCAAAGCGTCACCGTAACCGAAGAAAACGAAAAACACATGGAAGAGCAATTACACAACATGTTCAACACCCTTTCCGAATAACAGATATGGCACAAAGAGTAATATTATTGGCATTGTGGCTACTGGTATCGCCAATGCTACCTGCACAGACTGATTTGAAAATAAACGAACTGTTCGACATGGAACTAAAAGGTGCTACAAAAGTACATCTAAGCGGAGCAAGCATAGAAGCCTACCATCTCAGTCTCTTCAAAAGTCTTACCGTCCAAACATCAGACAAGACAAGCCTAATGATTGAAGCAAGCATAGAAAAAGATGTCAAGGATGCATTCTGCCACGAATCAAACCACACAAATGGACGTCTATACTATGGTCTCTACCAACTTTCTTCTAACAAGAAAGGCATAAACCGCTATATCTTCTACCGCAACAATGCACTGAAAAAAGGAAATGACAACAACATCACCTTAATCTACATGGAAGGTAGGGCCGACATTAAACAGTTACGCAAGACTTTTACCAAGCATTAGACAACACATAATATAAATATCAAATACGAATTGACAATGAAACTGAAAAACCTCTTACTGTGCCTTCTCTGCACCGTAAATTTCGTGACTACGTATGCCCAAGACAGAGCAAACAGCTGGAGTTTCTCCGTACTCACTGACGACATCCAACTGAAAAAAACACAGCACAAATCCAAGTCCGAGAACTTTCTGAATATCGGTGGTCTGGGCTTTGGCTTTGTAAACGGTCTGAACACACCTCAAGACATGAATGTGAGTATGGGTTCTTCAATGGAGATCTTCTTCAACCTATTCTCCTGTGGGCGCAAATACAACCATGGGCGTCACAAATTAGGTATCGGCATGGGATTCAACTGGAAGAACTACAGAATGACTGGATACACCCGTTTTGTAAAGGATGGCGCTAGCATTTCCCTGTCACCCTATCCTGACAATGCCAATATCGACTTCTCGCGCCTGAAGATATTCAGTATCACGTTCCCTTTAGAATACAAATATAAATTCCATAAGGACTTTGCTATAAGTGCGGCTGCCATACTGAACTGGAATGCATACGGAAGCCTGAAGACGAAATACGAACTTGACAACAGGAAAATAGAGGAATGCAGCGAACAGATAAAGCATTGCCCCGTAAGCATAGACCTGCGCATGGGTCTGCACTGGAAGTCACTGGGAGCGTATGTGAAATACAGTCCCTGCAATGTGATACATTGCGAATACGGTCCACAGTTCAACGGATTGTCGGCGGGTGTAATGATTGGATTGTAACTAAACGGGGACGATAGTAGAGCCACAAGACCAATACCTGAAGAAACGACAAATCGGGGTGTGCCTGTTCACCAGTGCACACCCCGATTTTATATTACCTTGGCAGAAACCCTATCCCAGAAGTTCCTTTACCTTGGCGGAAATGGCCTTGCCATCGGCACGGCCGGCCAGACGCTTACTGGCAACACCCATCACCTTGCCCATATCCTTGGCACTGGCAGCACCCACTTCGGCAATGATGGTACGGAGTTCAGCCTCCATTTCCTCTGGAGTGAGTGCCTTGGGCAGATAGGCCTCGAGGGCATTGACCTGCCCCATCTCCTCCTCTGCCAGGTCGGGGCGGTTCTGCTCCACATAGAGTTGGGCGGTGTCCTTGCCCTGCTTCACCAACTTGGAAAGAATCTTCAGTGCCTGCTCGTCTGAGAGTTCGGCATCTGCACCGGGAGCCGTAAGGGCCTCCAGGAAATACTTCTTGGCATTGCGCAATGCCATCAGGCGTACCTTGTCCTTGGCCTTCATGGCCACGACGATGTCCTTGCTTATCTGTTCAAACAACATAATGATATTGTGGATTAGTTTGTTTTTATTTGTGACACGCAAAAGTACCTATTTTCAACGAACCGACCAAAGGATTACGGCAAAATCTTTCCGCGTGTCAGTGTCAGCACCATGCCCCGGCATACCAGATACGACAGGAAGGCTATCCACAGGCCATGGTTGCCATAAAGGGGGATAAGAAGGTAATATCCCGCCAGAAATAGCGACATGCTGATGGCCATGGACCAGAGCATGAGGCGCGGTGAGGTGGCACCGATATAGATGCCGTCCCAAAGGAAGGAGGCCACGCCACAGATGGGGAGGAGCAGAGTCCAATGGCGATAACGCGAAACAGCATCGAGAACCGTGATGTCATCCGTAAGCAACGACATGAACGATTCGCCCCCTATTGCATACAGGCCCACAAAAAGTATGGCCAGTCCCCCACCCCATTGGAACAGCCTGCGCACTACGGCACGACATAGTCCACCATTGGCCGCACCTATAGCCTTGCCAACAAGTGCCTCACCGGCATAGGCAAATCCGTCCATGAAATAACTGAAGATGGTGAACAGCTGCATGAGCAGGGTATTGACGGCCAATTCCACGCTACCTTGCGCCGCTCCTGCCGCAATGAACATGAAATGCACAACTATAAGACAGAGGGTACGAAGGAACAGCGAGAAGTTCTGGCGGTTGGATGCAGTTCCCGGAGTAACGGCCTGGCGCAACAAGAGGCAGAACGACGGCATGCGGAAGGAAGCCCTTTTCCACAACCTCCTGTAATAGCGCAAACACAGGAGGAGCGCAATGATGAACGCCACCCACTGGGCCAACAGGGTCCCCAATGCCACACCTTCTATGCGCATACCCAAAGCATAGACAAAGAATATGCTGCATGCGATGTTCAGCAGGTTCTGCCCTATGGCCACAATCATGGGGAAACGGGAGTTCTGCATGCCTATGTACCATCCGTTCATGGCAAAAAGTCCAAGGGCAGGAACGGCTCCCCATATACATATATTAAAATACGTGCGCGCGAGAGAAGCGACCTCTGCCTCGGGGGCTATATACCACAAAGCTCCGTCGCGGACAAGGGGAGAAAGGACCATAAGTCCGAGGGCCAGGACAAGAGCCAGGAGCAGACTTCGGACAAGCAGAAGGACCACTCCGTCCAAATCTCTGCGCCCCCAGGCCTGGGCGGTCTCGCCTCCGGTCCCCATCCTGAGGAAACCGAACATCCAGTAGATGATATTGAAAAGCATGCCTCCAACGGCAATGGCACCCACATAATACGAGGCAGGCAATGATGTGGAGGAAGAAACTCCGCCATCAGCCCCCATGTGACCGGTAACGGCAACATCCACCAATCCCAAAAGGGGAACGGTAATGTTGCTGACTATACTTGGCAAGGCAATGGCAAGTATGCGGCGGTCAAGGGACGGGAGCACAGACATCAACCGAAAAGTTTATCTTCCAGTTCCTTGCATGAAGACAACAACTGTCCGTCCTGAACGCAAACGGAATCCACCCTGGCCTTCAGGCAAAGTTTGCCGTCGCTGACACGGTGTATCTGTTGTAAGAATACATAGCGCACATTCTCCTTCTTCACCGTGAGGCTACATACAAACTCGTCTCCGCTACGCAGAGGCAACTTGAACTCCATGGTGATGCGTGCCACAACGGCATCTATGCCACGGGCATGCATATCGGCAAAACTGATGCCGCGCTCCAAAAGGAACTCATGGCGGGCATGTTCCAGATAGTGCTGGTAGTTGGCATTGTTGACAATGCCCTGCAGGTCACACTCATAGTCGCGGACCTTCATCTTTAATTCGTGCATGGTTTTCTCGTAATAGGAACCTTAAGGTCGTTAAGGTCGTTAGGGTCTTAAATGAAAGGACGCCTTGTCAGGACAAGGATGTCCCGGCAAAGCGTCCTTTCTATCATAGATATAGTATCTTCATTTAAAAGTCGTCAAAGTCCAAACGGGCCTTGCGGTTGGCCAGGGTGCGCTCGTAGTCCTCGCGTGAACCCACGACAATCTTCTCGTACTCGCGCATACCGGTACCGGCAGGAATCAGGTGACCGCAGATAACGTTCTCCTTCATACCCTCCAGGTAATCGCTCTTACCATTGATGGCAGCCTCGTTGAGCACCTTGGTTGTCTCCTGGAAGGATGCGGCACTCATGAACGAACTTGTTGCCAGAGAAGCACGGGTGATACCCTGCAGGATCTGGGTAGATGTGGCGGGCATTGCATCGCGCACCTCCACAATCTTCTTGTCCTGACGCTTCAGCAAAGAGTTCTCATCGCGCAGACGGCGTGAAGTAACAATCTGACCAGCATGCATTGTCTCGCTGTCACCGGCATTGACAACCACCTTCTTGCCCCAGATGCGGTCGTTCTCCTCTGCGAAGTCCAGTTTGTCCACAATCTGAGTCTCCAGGAAACGGGTATCGCCGGGTTCAACAATCTGAACCTTACGCATCATCTGGCGTACGATAACCTCGAAGTGCTTGTCGTTGATCTTTACGCCCTGCAGACGGTACACGTCCTGAATCTCGTTAACGATGTACTCCTGAACGGCGGTGGGACCCTTGATGGCCAGAATGTCGGCAGGAGTGATTGCACCGTCGGACAGAGGAGTACCGGCACGAACGTTGTCGTTGTCCTGTACCAGAATCTGCTTGGAGATGGGCACGAGGTACTTGCGGACGTCACCAACCTTGGAAGTGATGGTAATCTCGCGGTTACCACGCTTCAGACGACCCATGGTAACAACACCGTCGATTTCTGCTACAACAGCGGGATTGCTGGGGTTACGTGCCTCGAACAACTCGGTTACACGAGGCAGACCACCGGTAATATCACCGCCACCACCTACCACACGAGGTATCTTGACAAGGATTTCACCCACACGGGCATCAGCACCGTCCACAATGGCGATATGGCCACCGATGGGGAAGTTATAGGTACGCAGGATGTCGCCGTTCTCGTCCAGAATGTGGCAAGCGGGAATCTTGTTGCGATCCTTAGACTCTATGATGATGTACTCGCTCTGCTTTGTAGCCTCGTCAGTCTCCACGCGGTATGTTACGTTCTCGATAACATCCTCGAACTTAACCTTACCGGCACTCTCAGTTACGATAACAGAGTTGAAGGGGTCCCACTGGGCAATGATGTCGCCCTTCTGGACAATATCACCTTCCTGCTTGAAGAGTGTACTGCCATAGGGAACGTCCTGGCTAAGCAGAACAATACCGGTCTTCGGCTCTACGAAACGAACCTCGGCCAGACGGCTAACTACTACCTGAGTGGTGCCGTTGTCGTTCTGTGCCTCTACGGTACGGAGTTCCTCAAATTCCAGACGAGCCTCATACTTGGCCTTGATCTGTGCATTGGCAACGGCATTACCTGCCACACCACCGGCGTGGAAAGTACGCAGAGTCAACTGAGTACCAGGCTCACCGATAGACTGGGCAGCGATAACACCTACAGCCTCGCCCTTGTGTACCATGCGGCTTGATGCCAGGTTGCGTCCGTAACACTTCATACAAACGCCCTTGCGGCTTTCACAGGTCAGCACTGAACGTATCTCAACCATCTCGATGGGGCTGTCTTCAATCTCCTTGGCCTTGGCCTCGGTAATCTCATCGCCAGCAGCAACAATCATCTTACCTGTTGTGGGATGTATTACATCGTGTACGCTGACACGACCCAGGATACGGTCATAGAGAGAACTGATTACCTCGTCACCATTCTTAAGAGCAGTACACTCCAGACCACGCAGGGTACCGCAATCCTCCTCGGTGATGATAACGTCGTGAGAAACATCGACAAGACGACGGGTCAGATAACCGGCGTCGGCAGTCTTCAGAGCGGTATCGGCAAGACCCTTACGGGCACCGTGGGTAGAGATGAAGTACTCCAGCACGCTCATACCTTCCTTAAAGTTAGAAAGGATGGGGTTCTCGATGGTCAGAGGTTCGGCACCTGCCTTCTGGGGCTTGGCCATCAGACCACGCATACCAGACAGCTGGCTGATCTGACCAGCGCTACCACGAGCACCGGAGTCGAGCATCATGTATACGGCATTGAAACCTTCTTCGGCCTCGCGCATGGTCTTCAGCAGAATCTTTGACAGGTCGTTGTTAACCTTAGTCCATGTTTCGATAACCTGGTTGTAACGCTCCTTGTCAGTGATGAAACCCATACCATAGTCCATGGTGATGCGCTCGATTTCATCGTTACCGCGCTGTACCAGTTCTGCCTTTTCCTCAGGAACGATAATATCACCCAAGTTGAAGGACAGACCACCTTCGTAAGCCATCTTGTAACCCAGGTTCTTGATACCGTCAAGGAACTCACAGGCACGAGCCACACCTACACTCTTGATAACCTTGGTAATCAGGCCACGAAGAGTCTTCTTGGCAATAACGTCGTTGAAGTATCCTATTTCGGCAGGAATGATCTCGTTGGCGATGAGTCGGCCCACAGAGGTCTCCACCTGGTGCTTGCAAGCATTGCCTTCCTCATCTATGTCGTCCACGATAACCTTGATGGGTGCATGGATTTCCACACGCTTCTGGTTGAAGGCGATGATAGCCTCCTCGGGAGCATAGAAACTCATGCCAGCGCCCTTTGCACCGGGACGAAGCTTGGTGATGTAGTACAGGCCAAGCACCATATCCTGAGAAGGAACGGTGATAGGCTCACCATTGGCAGGGTTCAAAATATTGTGGCTCTGGAGCATCAGCAACTGTGCCTCCAGAATAGCCTCATTTGACAAGGGCAGATGAACAGCCATCTGGTCACCGTCGAAGTCGGCATTGAACGCGGTACATGCCAAGGGGTGCAACTGAATGGCCTTACCCTCGATCATCTTGGGCTGGAATGCCTGGATACCCAGACGGTGCAGTGTCGGCGCACGGTTCAAGAGCACGGGATGACCCTTCATGACATTCTCAAGGATATCCCAGATAACGGGATCCTTGCGGTCAACGATCTTCTTGGCACTCTTAACGGTCTTTACGATACCACGCTCTATCAACTTACGGATGATAAATGGCTTGTACAGTTCGGCTGCCATCAACTTGGGCAGACCGCACTCGCCCATCTTCAGTTCGGGACCTACAACGATTACAGAACGTGCACTGTAGTCAACACGCTTACCCAACAAGTTCTGACGGAAACGGCCCTGCTTACCCTTCAATGAGTCGCTGAGTGACTTGAGGGGACGGTTGCTCTCCGACTTCACTGCACTGGCACGACGACTGTTATCGAACAGGCTGTCTACTGCCTCCTGAAGCATACGCTTCTCGTTACGCAGAATAACCTCGGGAGCCTTAATCTCCAACAGACGCTTCAGACGGTTGTTGCGGATGATGACACGACGGTAGAGGTCGTTCAGGTCACTAGTAGCGAAACGGCCGCCGTCCAGTGGAACCAAAGGACGCAGTTCGGGTGGGATGACGGGCAATATGCGCAGGATCATCCACTCGGGCTTGTTGATTTCGCGGCTTGCACGGAAACTTTCCACAACCTGCAGGCGCTTCAAAGCCTCGTTCTTACGCTGCTGGGCACCTTCGGTGTTTGCACTGTCGCGCAACTCATAACTGAGTTTGTCCAAGTCCACACGCTGCAAGAGGTCAAGGATGGCCTCTGCACCCATCTTGGCAACAAACTTATTGGGATCGTTGTCGTCAAGGTACTGATTGTCGCGGGGCAGACGGTCGGTCAATGCAATGTATTCCTCTTCGCTAAGCAGATCGCCTTCACGGGCAACACCGTCCTGAATACCACGCTCGTCCTTGTCATCACGAGGACCCAGGATACCGGGCTGGATGACAACATAGCGCTCGTAATAGATGATGCTGTCCAACTTCTTTGTGGGCATACCCAAAAGGTAACCTATCTTGTTGGGCAGAGAACGGAAATACCAGATGTGTGCCACGGGGACAACGAGCTGGATATGACCGCTTCTCTCGCGACGAACCTTCTTTTCGGTAACCTCTACGCCACAACGATCACAGACAATGCCCTTATAACGGATACGCTTGTACTTGCCGCAATGACACTCGTAGTCCTTGGTGGGACCAAAAATGCGCTCACAGAACAAGCCGTCGCGCTCGGGCTTATATGTACGATAGTTGATGGTCTCGGGTTTGAGCACCTCGCCATAGGAGTTCTCGAGAATCTCCTCGGGGGATGCAAGTCCGATGGTTATCTTGGTGAAGTTATTCTTCACTTTGGTTTCTTTCTTGAAAGCCATATCTTGTTTCTGTCTTTTTTAGTCCAACGAAATTCTCAAGCCCAAACCACGCAACTCGTGCAACAGTACGTTCAATGATTCAGGAATACCGGCTGCGGGCATTGCATCACCCTTGACAATAGCCTCGTAGGCCTTGCTTCTGCCGGTAACGTCATCACTCTTGATGGTCAGGATCTCCTGAAGCACATGGCTTGCACCGAATGCCTCGATAGCCCAGACTTCCATCTCACCGAAACGCTGGCCACCAAACTGTGCCTTACCACCAAGGGGCTGCTGGGTAATCAGGCTGTAAGGACCAATGCTACGTGCGTGCATCTTGTCCTCAACCATGTGACCGAGTTTCAGCATGTAGGCAACACCTACGGTAGCCAACTGGTCGAATGGTTCGCCTGTAGCACCGTCATACAACTGAGTTGAACAGTAGCGGGGCAGACCAGCCTTGTCGGTCCACTCGTTCAGGTCCTCGAGGTGAGCTCCGTCGAAGATGGGGGTAGCGAACTTGACGCCAAGTTTCTGACCTGCAGCACCAAGTACAGTCTCGAAAATCTGACCGATGTTCATACGGCTGGGCACACCCAGAGGGTTCAGAACGATATCCACGGGAGTACCGTCGGCCAAGAAAGGCATATCCTCCTGACGCACAACCTTAGACACGATACCCTTGTTACCATGACGGCCGGCCATCTTGTCACCTACGCCAATCTTACGCTTCTTGGCAATGTAGACCTTTGCCATCTGGATGATACCGCTGGGCAGTTCGTCGCCGACAGTGATGGCAATCTTGGCACGCCTGATCTCGGCATCCAGCACCTTATACTTCTTCAGGAAATTGATGACGAGTTTCTTTATCAACTCGTTGGTATGCTCGTCGTCGGTCCAACCGCTCAACTGAACGGCAGTGTAGTCGAAGGTCTCCAGTACAGGAGCAGTGATTTCTGCGCCTGCAGGAATGAGTTCTGCACCCATGTAGTCCTTGACTCCTGCGCTCAACTTGCCAGCGGTAAGTTCAAGCAACTTGTCGATAAGGATAGCCTTCAAATCGGCAACCTTGCACTCGAACTCCTCGTCGATAGCAGCAATACGCTTCTTGTCCTCAGCCTTGGCAGAACGTGTCTTGATAGCTTTGGAGAACAACTTCTTGTCAATGACAACACCCTTCAGAGAGGGGCTGGCCTTCAAAGAAGCATCCTTAACGTCACCTGCCTTGTCACCGAAGATGGCACGGAGCAGTTTTTCCTCTGGACTGGGATCGCTCTCACCCTTAGGAGTAATCTTACCGATCATGATGTCACCGGGGACAACGTTGGCACCGATACGGATAATACCATTCTCGTCCAGATCCTTGGTGGCCTCTTCACTCACATTGGGAATGTCACTTGTGAGTTCCTCCATACCACGCTTTGTTTCGCGTACCTCCAGACTGAACTCCTCAACGTGTACACTGGTCAGGATGTCCTCACGAACAACGCGCTCATTCAGTACGATAGCATCCTCATAGTTATAACCCTTCCAGGGCATGTATGCCACAAGCAGATTCTTGCCAAGAGCCAATTCGCCGGCCTCGGTAGAGTAACCCTCGGTGAGGATGTCACCGGCCTTGACACGCTGACCCTTCTCGCACATAGGACGCAGGTCAATGGTCATGTTCTGGTTGGTGCGGCGGAACTTGGGAATACGGTATTCCTTCATCGCAGGCTCAAAGCTTACGAAGTCTTCCTCCTCAGTACGATCGTAAAGGATACGGATAGTTGTTGCATCAACATAGTCAACGACACCGTCGCCCTCGGCAGTTATCATTGTACGGCTATCCTCGCAAAGCTGCTTCTCAATACCGGTACCTACGATAGGAGCTTCGGTACGGAGCAGGGGAACTGCCTGACGCATCATGTTACTGCCCATCAATGCACGGTGGGCATCGTCATGCTCCAGGAAGGGAATCAGGCTGGCAGCAATAGAAGCAATCTGCTGAGGTGCCACGTCCATCAGATTAACCTGAGTGGGAGGAACAACAGGATAGTCATCGTCGCAACGGCACTTAACCACCTTACGGATAAATGTACCGTCCTCACGCAAGGGGGCATTACCCTGACCGATAACCAGTTTCTCCTCCTCTTCTGCACTATAATATCTGATGCCTTCGGGAGAAAGGTCTACAACACCGTTCTCTACCTTTCTATAAGGAGTCTCAATGAAACCAAGATCGTTGATCTTTGCATATACACAAAGGCTGCTGATCAGACCGATGTTGGGTCCTTCAGGAGACTCAATAGGACAAAGACGGCCATAGTGTGTAAAGTGTACGTCACGAACCTCGAAACCTGCACGCTCACGAGAGAGACCGCCAGGACCGAGGGCAGAAAGACGACGCTTGTGTGTTACCTCGGCAAGGGGGTTGGTCTGGTCCATGAACTGGCTCAGGGCATTGGTACCGAAGAAAGTGTTGATAACACCGGAGATAGTCTTTGCGTTGATCAGGTCTGTGGGACTGAACACCTCATTGTCACGTACGTTCATGCGCTCGCGGATGGTACGGCTCATACGTGCCAGACCTATAGCGAACTGGTTTGCGAGTTGCTCGCCTACAGTACGAACACGACGGTTACTCAAGTGGTCAATATCATCGACATTGGCTTTGCTGTTGATCAACTCAATCAAGTACTTGATAATCTCAATGATATCCTCCTTGGTCAGTACACGGACATCGTTGTCGGTAGACAGGTTCAACTTCTTGTTGATACGATAACGGCCAACCTCACCCAAGTCATAACGCTTGTCTGAGAAGAACAGGTTGTAGATAACCTCCTTGGCACTTGCATCATCAACAGGATCTGCATTACGCAACTGGCGGTAAATATATGTGATAGCCTCCTTCTCGCTGTTTGAGGTATCCTTCTGCAGGGTGTTGAAGATTATACTGTAGTCGCTACCCTGATTCTCTGCCTTGTGAAGAAGGATAGTACTTTCACCGCTATCAAGAATCTGTGCAATGTTCTCCTCTGTCAGTTCGCTTTCACGGTCAAGAAGAACCTCATTACGCTCAATGCTGACAACCTCACCGGTATCCTCATCAACAAAGTCCTCCACCCAACTCTTCAATACACGGGCAGCCAACTTCTGACCAAGGTGGGCCTTAAGACTCTCGGCTGAAACCTTAACCTCCTCGGCAAGGTCAAATATTTCCAATATGTCACGGTCATTCTCAAAACCAATAGCACGCAGCAAGGTAGTTACCGGCAACTTCTTCTTACGGTCGATGTAAGCATACATCACATTCTGGATGTCAGTTGCGAACTCAATCCAACTACCTTTGAAAGGAATAATACGGGCAGAGTACAACTGAGTACCATTGCTGTGTACGCTGCTACCGAAGAAGACACCGGGCGAACGGTGCAACTGGCTAACGACAACACGCTCGGCACCGTTGATAATAAAGGTACCGTTGTTTGTCATGTAAGGAATGGGACCAAGGAAGACGTCCTCGATTACCGTATCGAAATCCTCATGATCAGGGTCGGTACAGTAAAGTTTCAACTTTGCCTTCAAGGGGACGTTGTATGTCAGTCCGCGCTCGAGGCACTCTTCGATAGAATATCTTGGTGGATCAATATAATAGTCCAGGAACTCAAGAACAAAGTTGTTGCGAGTATCCGCAATGGGAAAATTCTCGCTGAATACCTTGTACAGACCATCATTCTTACGGAGTTCTGGTGGAGTATCCAACTGGAGGAAGTCTCTGAAAGACTTCAACTGCACGTCAAGGAAATCCGGATAAGCGTATGGAGCCTTGACGGTAGCAAAATTTACTCTGTTGTTAATAATATTAGACATCTATTTGGTCGTTTATGATGACTTTGGATTGTATAGACACAAAAAGGTAAAGAACCCTCTACCAGAGGATCCTTTACCATAATTCCCTTTTCAGGAAGTTAAGATTACTTCAGCTCGATCTTAGCGCCAGCCTCCTCGAGGGTCTTCTTCAGAGCCTCAGCGTCAGCCTTGGGCATGCCTTCCTTCAGAGTGCTGGGAGCACCGTCAACCATCTCCTTAGCCTCCTTCAGACCAAGACCACAAGCTTCCTTAACGGCCTTTACAACCTGGAGCTTAGCAGCACCTGCGTCAACCAGAACAACGTCGAAGTCGGTCTTCTCCTCAGCTGCAGCCTCACCGGCACCAGCAGCGGGAGCAGCAACTGCAACAGCTGCAGCAGCGGGCTCAATACCATACTCATCCTTCAGGATAGTTGCCAACTCATTAACTTCCTTTACTGTCAAGTTTACCAACTCTTCAGCGATAGCTTTCAAATCTGCCATTTTCTTATTCTTTTATTGATTAGTTTGTTACTATTGTTAATTATTATGCGGCTGTTCCGAGAATTATTCGGGACGCTCGCCCAGTGTCTTGAGGACACCGTGGATGGTGTTCTGACCACTCTGCAGGGCAGAGAGAACGTTCTTTGCAGGAGACTGCAACAGAGCAACGATGTCTGCAATAACCTCGTTCTTGCTCTTGATTGAGCAAAGTGCATCCAACTGTTCTGCACCTACATAGATACCCTCCTCAGCATAAGCTGCCTTCAAGGCGGGTTTCTCTATCTTCTTGCCCTTGAGTTCCTTGATCATCTTAGCAGGAGCGTTAGCAACCTCTGTGAAGAGAACTGCGGTAGTACCTACCAAAACGGGATTCAGAGCCTCAAAATCAATCTCACTTGCTTCAAGAGCCTTCTGGAGCAATGTGTTCTTTACAACAACCATCTTCAGGTTGTTCTTGAAACACATGCGACGCAGACTGCTTGTCTGACCTGCATTCATACCCTCAACATCAACGATGTAGAAGTGAGGATACTGCTTCAGCATTTCGCCGAGCTGTGCAATAATTAAGCCTTTATCTTCCTTTCTCATGATGAATTACTTTTTTAGATTTCTTCGGTGGTCTTAGGATCAACCTTTATACCACGACTCATTGTACTTGAAAGATACAGACTCTTTACGTATGTTCCCTTTGCTGCGGCGGGTTTCAACTTGATGATGGTAGCCATGAACTCCTTAGCGTTCTGAGCAATCATCTCGGCAGTAAAGCTTACCTTACCGATAGAAGCATGAACTATACCGGTCTTGTCGACCTTGAAGTCAATCTTACCCTGCTTAACCTCACGGACAGCCTTAGCAACATCCATGGTAACAGTACCGCTCTTGGGGTTGGGCATCAGGCCACGAGGACCCAAAATACGACCCAGAGCACCAATCTTACCCATGATGGCGGGCATAGTGATGATAACATCAACATCGGTCCAACCACCCTTAATCTTCTCGATATATTCATCAAGACCTACATAATCAGCACCTGCCTCTTTAGCAGCAGCCTCCTGATCAGCAGTACAGAGACAGAGTACACGAGTTACTTTACCTGTACCATTAGGCAGAGATACTACACCACGCACCATCTGGTTAGCCTTACGAGGGTCTACGCCAAGACGTACGTCAATATCAACAGAAGCATCGAACTTGGTAGTGGTAATCTCCTTTACCAAGGCAGAAGCCTCCTTCAGTGAATATGCCTTCCCTGCTTCAATCTTCTCTGCTACCAACTTCTGGTTCTTTGTCAGTTTACTCATTGTTAATTGAAGTTTTATAAATTATTTACCAGGGAATTCACCCTTCACTGCAATACCCATACTTCTGGCAGTACCAGCTACCAATGTCATTGCAGCCTCAACAGTAAAACAGTTCAGGTCGGGCATCTTGTCTTCAGCGATAGCGCGAACCTGATCCCATGTAATCTCAGCAACCTTCTTACGGTTAGGCTCAGCAGAACCACTCTTTACCTTTGCGACCTCCATGAGCTGAACTGCTACAGGAGGAGTCTTGACAACAAAGTCATAAGACTTGTCATTGTAATAAGTGATTACAACGGGGAGTACCTTACCGGCCTTGTCTTGAGTGCGGGCATTGAAAGCCTTGCAGAAATCCATGATATTGATACCCTTGGAACCAAGAGCGGGACCTACTGGAGGTGAAGGATTAGCTGCGCCGCCTTTAATCTGCAATTTGATAAATCCAGCAACTTCTTTAGCCATTTTTGTTTTCTCTTTTAATAATTAATGTTGTGAGTCGTCGTCATGCACCATCCTTTACGTAACTAAAGGACAACCTGCTCATAGGTTTGTGCCTTACAACTTCTCAACCTGCATAAAACCAAGTTCCAGCGGAGTTTTACGTCCGAAGATCTTAAC
The DNA here is from genome assembly GCA_017503065.1 of Bacteroidaceae bacterium. Next base: position 17,818 of record JAFVTT010000009.1, read on the forward strand.
CATTACCTTCAACTTCTTCTTGTCATTATTGATTTCCTCAATAACTGCATCAAATCCGCTGAAAGGACCATCAGTTACCTTTATGCTCTCTCCGACCTCGAATGGAATCATGATATCCTCAGGAACATCCTGAATCTCATCCACAGTACCAAGCATGTGATTTACCTCTGCTTGAGACATAGGCATGGGCTTGGTGTCACTCTTGGTCGCAGAGAGGAAACCGAGAACGTTAGGAACATTGCGGAGTTGTGACTGAGTTTCACCAATCAGGGCTGCCTCTACGAAGACATATCCGCTGAAACGGTTCTTCTCCTTTACAACTCTTTTGCCATTACGTACTGTAACTATCTTCTCCGTAGGAATAAGTACCTGGGACACGTTTGCGGCGAAATCGCTATGCTGCGAAATCAAAGCATCAATGTACTCCTTTACTTTGCCTTCCTTGCCACTGATGGCGCGCATAACGTACCATCTCTTTTCAATTTCAGCCATTCCTAACACATTTAAAGATTAGCCCAGAACATCATAGACAATCTCCATTCCTGTCTGGAACACAGAGTCCATGGCAAATACAACCAGCGCGATGCAGAGGGAAGCAATTAAAACAACAACAGCGCTACCTGTAAGTTCCTTACGCGAAGGCCAAGTGGTCTTATGCACAAGTTCTTCGTATGAATTCTTGCAATAATTTATTATGCTATGCATTTTCTTATCTTTTATAGCACGGGAAGAGAGGCTCGAACTCCCGACACCTGGTTTTGGAGACCAGTGCTCTACCGACTGAGCTATTCCCGTAGATAGAGTCCCACCATTACTGGCAGGACTCCATATTTATTCGTCTAACCTGTGATTAGTCAAGAATTTCGGTAATCTGGCCAGAACCTACGGTACGACCACCCTCACGGATAGCGAAACGCAGACCTACGTTCAGAGCAACAGCGTAAATCAACTCAACGTTGATCTCTACGTTATCACCGGGCATTACCATCTCGATACCCTCGGGCAGGTGAATCTCACCGGTACAGTCCATAGTACGCAAATAGAACTGAGGACGATACTTGTTACCGAAGGGAGTATGACGACCACCCTCTTCCTTCTTCAGGACGTAGATAGAAGCCTTGAAGCTCTTATGGGGCTTGATTACACCGGGGTGTGTGATAACCATACCACGCTTGATCTCCTGCTTGTCGATACCACGGAGCAACAGACCTACGTTGTCACCAGCCTCACCCTGATCCAGCAACTTGCGGAACATCTCAACACCGGTAATAACAGACTTCTTGTCCTCGCCCAGACCCAGAATCTGAACTTCGTCACCTACCTTTACAACACCAGTCTCAATACGACCGGTAGCAACGGTACCACGACCAGTAATAGAGAACACGTCCTCAACAGGCATCAAGAAGGGCTTGTCAACTGCACGCTCGGGCTCCTGAATCCAGGTGTCACATGCGTCCATCAGCTCCATTACCTTGTCCTCCCACTGAGCAACACCATTCAGAGCACCCAGAGCAGAACCACGGATAATAGGAGTATCCTCCTCGAACTCATACTGAGCGAGCAACTCACCCATTTCCATCTCAACGAGCTCCAGCATCTCCTCGTCCTCAACCATGTCACACTTGTTCAGGAACACAACCAGACGGGGAACGTTTACCTGACGAGCCAACAGGATGTGCTCACGAGTCTGAGGCATAGGACCATCAGTTGCAGCACAAACGATGATAGCACCGTCCATCTGAGCAGCACCAGTTACCATGTTCTTTACATAGTCAGCGTGACCAGGGCAGTCCACGTGAGCATAGTGACGCTTAGCGGTCTCGTACTCAACGTGAGAGGTGTTAATAGTAATACCACGCTCCTTCTCCTCGGGAGCATTGTCAATCTGGTCAAAGCTCTTCTTCTCAGAAAGACCTCTGCTAGCCAATACAGTAGTAATAGCGGCAGTCAGAGTAGTCTTACCGTGGTCAACATGACCGATAGTACCGATGTTTACATGGGGTTTGGTACGTTCAAATTTTTCTTTTGCCATAGCGGTAGTTAGTATTTATTTAATTATTTGATGTCTCACAAAATCGAGCTGCTTCCGAGAGTTGAACTCGGGACCTCATCCTTACCAAGGATGCGCTCTACCACTGAGCTAAAGCAGCAACATTCCCTCTTTCCTTAGAGCGGAAGACGGGGCTCAAACCCGCGACCCCCAGCTTGGAAGGCTAGTGCTCTATCGACTGAGCTACTTCCGCATACCTTATTATATATAATCATTGAAAGAGGTGGGTAGTGATGGATTCGAACCACCGAAGGCGTAAGCCAGCAGATTTACAGTCTGCCCCATTTGGCCACTCTGGTAACTACCCATTGCCTATTTGCGGATGCAAAATTAGGCATATTTTTTGAAACCGCCAAAACTTTTGCAAGTTTTTAGCGCTTTGTCTACTTATTTTTGTGCTTTTCTATCTGGCGCTCCAGTATTTCGCACGTTCTATCTATTGCTTCTTCAAATGTGTCGCATGTTTCGGAAGCGAACAAACTCTTACCCGGAACATCAGCCTTGATATCGACCTGCTTGTTCATCGCAGTCTCAGGCTTAACGACCTTCAATGACACCTCTACCTTTCCTATTTCGCCAGCGAAGCGTCCCAGTTTCCCGACTTTCTTTTCAATGAAGTCTTGAAGTCTCTCGTTCACGTCAAAGTGAATTGCCTTGATTCTAATGTCCATAAAGTCCTCCTTTCTTTAAGCTCTGGGGTGAGCTTGGTTATACAATTTCTTCAGTTCTTCGAAAGTAGTATTGGCATAAATAGCTGTCGTTTTCAAACTACTATGCCCCAGCAACTCTTTCACCGACTGGAGATCTGCAAAATTATTCAACATTGAGGTTGCGAAACTATGCCGCAAGACATGAGGGCTGCGTTTGGACTGAATAGTCACTCGCGACAATGCATCCCGCACAATCACACGCAACTTAGGATAGGCGATACGCTTGCCTGAACGCTCTTCAATGAACAACGCGGAATCCTCGGGTTTACCTCCCAAGACCGTCTCCCTTGCAAGCATGTAGTCCTCCAGTTCACGGAGCAGTTCCGGGTGCAGAGGAATAAGTCGCTGTTTATTACGCTTGCCGACAACGCTGACCATCGCATTACGCAAATCAACGTCTGCCAAATCCAAACCAAGTATCTCCGCGGCACGCATGCCAGTAGAATACAGCATACTTATGATTGTCTTGTCGCGCCTTCCCGCAAACGAATCAGGAAACTCCAAATCATCCAACAGACAATCCATATCCGCCTCTCTGACGAAATACGGAAGAGGTTTACTCTTCTTTGGAGCATTGACACCATGAGCAGGATCCACCGCCACCAAACCTCGCCCCAGCATAAAACGATAGAACGATTTAACTGCACTCAGTTTAGGGCAAACACCTGACGCGGTAAGTCCCGAGTCCAACAAGCACACCATCCAAGAGCGCACCACATCGGACGTAACAGTTTCCCAAGACATTTCCTCATCCAAGGATTTGAAATATAGTTCGAACGCTTTCAAACTACTGCTATAAGATACAACCGTCAATTCGCTATAAGCGCGTTCGTACCTGAGATAAGCAACAAACTCCTCGAATACTGCGTCCATTTATTACCTCAACATTGTTTTTCTGAGGATAAAGATAGACATTTTTTCGGCAACTTCAAAAGGGATGCCTCAAAAATTAAACTTCTTTAATACTTTAGATGCGCGGGATTAGTCCTCTACGCGCTGAAGCTGCTGCACATAGATAGCACGCTCCATCTTCAGACGGTTCTTAACAGAGGGTTTGTCAAACTGCTGACGAGCACGGAGCTCCTTAACAACACCAGTCTTCTCAAACTTACGCTTGAACTTTTTCAAAGCGCGCTCAATGTTCTCACCTTCTTTTACAGGTACTACAATCATTGTTTTAATTTTATGAATTAGTTAATGTTATGCAAAAACACATTTTGCGGCGCAAAGGTACGACCTTTTTATGAAGTGGCAAAGAATTTTAGCAAAAAATTACATAATGCCTCATTGGAACAGCACGTTTCCACCATGAGGGCACACTTATGCCCTCCCCAACAATCCCCTATGACCAGTCATTGTCATCAAAGAGGGACAAATGAAAGGCTGCGCCATAACCATGACACAGCCTCCATACCTTATATACAATATATATAGGTGTATTTTACTCTAAAACGAGATTACAGATTAGGATTCTCCTTTGTCCAATCCTCAACTGCGGGGATGATGCCCAGAGCAATAATCTCGTCACGCATCTTGCCCAAGTGCTCAACAGAAGACTGCAGTGCAGCCATCTCCTCTGCTGTACCCTGAGGAGCGACATAGTGCACACCGTCTGCATCGATAGTGGTAGGCATAGCCATCATCACATTCTTGTAACCCAGTTCCTCGCTGTTTACATAACAACCAGCGGGCAGAGTGTAAGGCTCACCACCCATAGCAGCCTCGATCATCTTGATAGCGCAGTAAGATGGGCTCTGGAATGAGCTACGGCCACGCAGCTTGATGATGTTTGAACCACCCTGAACAGTATTATGCTTAATCTCGGCCCAACGCTCCTCTGAAAGACCCATTTCTGCCAGAGGTTTGCCATCAATCTTAACTTGAGAAGCGAATACTGCCATCTGCTCGCCATGACCGCCATAGGTCTTGGCACCGGTAACCTTGTCCTGCTGAACGCCGAACTCCTTGGCCAAAGCCTGTTGCAGACGTGTAGAGTCGAGGGCAGCCAGAGAAGTCAGCTGGTTGGGTTTCAAGCCAGAGTGGATCAGTGCTGTAAGAGCAGTAACGTCAGCGGGGTTGAAGATAACAACCACATGCTTCACATCAGGGCAATACTTCTTGATGAAGTCACCGAACTCAGCGGCAATCTGGCAGTTGCCTTTCAGCAGATCCTCACGGGTCATGCCCTCCTTACGGGGAGCGCCACCTGAAGAGACAATGTACTTGGCGCCAGTGAAAGCCTCTTCGGGATTGGTGGTCCAAGTAATATTAGCACCAGGGAAACCGCAATGTGCCATCTCGTCGGCCACTCCATGAACACCGGGTTCAAAGATATCGTACAAACAAATGTTGGGTGTCAAGCCCAGCATCAAAGCGCTCTGCACCATGTTAGAGCCGATCATACCGCCGGCACCAACAATAAGAAGTTTCTCGTCAGTTAAAAAAGCCATAATTTTAAGTATTTAGTGTTTAAATGAATATTTACTCCGAACAAAGATAATATTTTTTCAAATACCAAGCAACGTTAATGCTTTAATTTTACCCATTCGGTTCTGTTTTGCCACATAGGACTTACAAATACCTTCAGATTGGCAGCGTTGCATTTTCCAACCATGCCCTTTCCGACTCATCGGACAAGTGCGGAAGCAGGACTGTGCAAACCCGTGCATGATAGTTGTTCAACCACTGGCGCTCCTCAAAGGTAAGCATCTCCGGAACTATCAGTTTCCTGTCGTACGGACACAGAGTCAATGGTTCAAACCTGAAGAAAGTGCCAAAATCCGACTCCTGTGCCGGAAGGCACAACAGGCAGTTCTCTATACGCACTCCAAACTTGTCCTGCACATATATTCCGGGCTCGTCGGTGATAACCTGTCCTACCAGTACAGGCCGAACAGTGTCCGCACGATGGTTCTTTCTAATTTGTACCGGTCCCTCATGCACTCCGAGGACGTGTCCTACCCCATGACCTGTACCATGTCCGAAGTCATAGCCCTCGCGCCACATCGGCGCTCTGGCAACTGTATCCAACTGCAAACCGGTAGTCCCCTGGGGGAAACGCATTGCCTGCAACTGCAAATGCCCCTTTAGCACAAGAGTATAAACACGCCTTTCCTCTTCGCCGGGTTTGCCGATGGCTATTGTACGTGTTATGTCCGTAGTACCGCAATCGTAGTGTGCACCACTGTCCAGCAGAAGCAGACCGTCGGCACGAACCTCTGCATCAGTCTCTTCTGTTGCCTCATAGTGCACTATTGCGCCATGTGCGCCAAAACCCGCTATCGTTTCAAAACTAAGAGAGAGGAAACCGGGCTGTTCAGCACGCAAAGCCGTCAGTTCCCTGTCCACCCACAGTTCTGTAACCTTTTCTCCATGCGCTATCGCCTCCTCCATCTTCTTCAGGAAACGCACCATTGCAAGGCCGTCGCGTACATGCGCCTGTCGGAAACCCTCCTGCTCAACCTCGTTCTTTATCGATTTCCATTCGGCAACAGGAGTCTCCGAACAATATTCTGCCAGACTCTCATCATAGTCCTCTATTGATACTCCCAATCCATGCAGATAATCGTTTATGCCGGAAACCTGTTCCTTGTTCACATAAAGTACATGACTACCATCGGCACTAACATACAGAAAAGAGATTACGAATGGATTATAGGCAATATCATTGCCACGTATGTTCAGCAACCATGCTATCTCTGCCAAGTCCGACACGTAAATGCCAGGATATCCGCTACTCTGCAAATAGTCCATCAAGCGCTGTATCTTATCTTTGGCAGATTGACCGGCAATTTCATCATTCATGACCCATGCCTCGGTACATGGCAATGGAGGACGGTCTGTCCAAATATCATCAAATGGAGCATTGTAACTCCAAAGAACATTATTGCAATGCCCGTCCAACCATTCCTGTATATCTGTATCCACACCATCCCTCATCAGGCGGAACTCCGTTCCTGACAACTGTTCCTCTGCCTGAAGCCAGTAGCGCGAGTCAGTCCACAACAAAGCATCGTCCTTGGTAACCACGGCCGTTCCTGCACTGCCGGTAAAACCGGTCAGCCACTTTCTGCACTGCCAATGCTCTGCCAGATATTCGGAACCGTGCGGGTCGTCCGTTGGCACAACCAATGCATCCAGTCCTTCCTGGACCATCCATTCGCGCACGGCACAAAGTTTATCCTCTATAGACATATTCATCGCTTGTTGTTACGATTTGTGTATTCTCGGGATTGCTGTCCGCCTCCCTGTACCAGTCGCTGTATTCTATATAGTGCCGGGCATAGGTCTTGTTCAAGGTCTGCGCCTGTTCGGCATCAACCTTCTTGACAAACTTGGCAGGAACACCCGCCCACAGTTCGCCATCACCGATAAGGGTATTGCTCAGTACCAGGGCACCGGCAGCAACAATAGCGCCACGTCCCACGACGGCGTGGTCCAGCACCGTCGCTCCCATGCCTACCAGAGCACCGTCCTTTATCTCACATCCGTGCAGGGTGACGGAATGCCCTATGGTAACATCATCTCCGAGAATACAAGGAGCCTTGCCGTTCAGGGTATGCAGGCATGAATTGTCCTGGATGTTAGTTCTGTTGCCAATCTTTATGAAGTGTACGTCACCTCTCACCACGGCATTGAACCAAACCGTGCAATCGTCGCCCATCTCTACATCTCCTGCTATCACCGCTCCTTCCGAGAAGTAGCAGTGCTTGCCGAACCTAGGGGCAGGCATGCCTTTCAGAGTCTTTATTATAGCCATGATGCTCTACTTTTGGTTCAATCAGTTCAGCGTTTCCACCGCAAACGCCATTCTGCGCAGGGTTTCCTCCTTGCCAAGGAATGCCGCCAGTTCATACATATCGGGACCCTGCCCCTCGCCGACCAGGCAAACGCGCCATGCGTTCCAAGGCTTCACGCCGCTTGCTTCCACCCACGGGTCGCATATAGCCTTCATGCCTTCCACGGTCCAGTCGGTTACGGTCTCAAGAACAGAGGCAAATTGCTTCATCTCTTCGGCAGTCGTCTCTTTCCAGTTCTTCTTTACGAACTTGTCCTCCTTGTTGAATTCCGCCGGCGCTACGAAGAAGAACTTGGTCAGTGGCCACAGGTCGGACACGAAACTTATGTTTCGCTTCTTCTTGTTACCCTGTGCGTCCACATACTCGATTACCTTCATCTTCATCATGCGCACCACCTCGGTCATCTGTTCTACCGTAGCCTCTATACCCTGTGCAGCCAGAACCTTGCCGAACTCGGGTGCCCATTCACTGTCCTCGCGGCGTATCATATACTGATGGTTGAACCACGCAGCCTTTACGAAGTCAAACTTGGCGCCGTTCTTGGAGCACTTGCTCAGGTCAAAGAGTTTTACCATCTCGTCCAGAGACAGCATCTCCGAACCCTCCTCACCGGGATTCCAGCCAAGCAGTGCCAGGAAGTTCAGCACTGCCTCGGGCAGATAGCCCTTCTCGCGATAACCGCTGCTCACCTCACCGCTCTTGGGGTCGTGCCACTCCAAGGGGAACACCGGGAAACCGAGTTTGTCGCCGTCGCGCTTGGAGAGTTTGCCGTTACCCACAGGCTTCAGCAACAAAGACAAGTGTGCAAAACGTGGCATCGTGTCCTCCCAACCGAAAGCGCGGTAAAGCAACACGTGCAGAGGGGCACTGGGCAACCATTCCTCACCTCTGATTACATGTGTCACTTCCATCAGATGGTCATCCACGATGTTGGCCAGATGATATGTTGGCAGGTCATCGGCACTCTTGTACAGGACCTTGTCGTCCAGAATGCTTGAATTGATGACCACATCGCCACGGATAATGTCGTCCACATGCACGTCCTCTCCGGGTTCTATCAGGAAACGCACCACATAGGGGTGTCCGCCCTCTATCAAGGCATCCACCTCCTCCTTGGGCATGGTCAGCGAATTACGCATCATGCCACGAGTCTTGGCATCGTACTGGAAGTTCTCTATCTCCTGACGCTTTGCATCCAGTTCCTCTGGTGTATCGAATGCGATGTATGCCTTGCCGGCGTCAAGCAACACCTTCACATACTCGCGGTATATGTCCCTGCGCTCGCTCTGACGGTATGGGCCATGGCTTCCTCCGAAACCGACTCCTTCGTCAAACTTCACACCAAGCCAGTTGAAAGACTCCACAATATATTCCTCTGCTCCGGGCACGAAACGTCCGGAGTCTGTATCCTCGATACGGAAAATGAAATCGCCGCCATGCTGACGGGCAAACAGATAATTATATAGTGCAGTACGCACACCTCCGATATGCAAAGGGCCCGTTGGGCTGGGAGCGAAACGCACCCTTACTCTTCTTTCTGCCATTACATTATTATATTATAGATATTATTGCCACAAAAGTACAACATTTTTTTCTATTAGCCGGCATTTTTTTGTAATTTAGCGCTCGAAAGAAACAATTAAAGGATATGAGCAGATTCAACCATCGTAACAAGTGGACACAACGCGATTACATCACACGCTTCCTGTCCATTGCCTTTGTAATAGCAGTATTTGTTACCTTTATGCCCCGTGAAAGCGTGCGCACCTACCATTATCATGAAGGAGGTGTATGGGATTACGGCACCCTCATTGCCGAAGACAGTTTCCCCATCCTTAAAAGCGAGGCACAGCTTCAACGAGAGAGGGACAGCGTAATACACTTCCACCAACCCTATTTCCAGGTTGCGCCCAACGTTGTCGACAGTATCATCAAGCTCTGGCACAATGTTTTCCAAAATGAGCTAAAGAATTCAATACCGGTTCACTATGAAAACTATGTCACTTCCAAACTGATGGAGGCTTACGACCGCGGTATTGTTTCCGGCGAGGAGTACAGCATCGTGGACAACCAACGTATCAGTGCCATACGCGTCATCAAAGGCAACATCTCCTCCATACGCCCCACCTCGGAAATTCTGTCACCCAAAACGGCATACGAGATGCTCATAAACTCTGCCGACAGTACGAAATACAAACGTTCAGACCTCATGCAGTGTCAACTGAACCGCTTCCTCACTGCCAATCTACGCTACGATGAGCCAAAGAGCAAGCAAGACCTCCGGGATGTGGAAAGTCTTGTCACTCCGTATCAGGGACAGGTGATTGTGGGACAGAAAATCGTGGACCGGGGAGAAATCATCAACGCGCATACGTTCCGCATCCTTGAAAGCATGCATCACCATATCGACGGCCGCGAGAAATCCACTACAGAGATTCTTCTCAACCTCTCCGGACAGTTGGCATACACTTGCATCATAGTCATCCTGTTCTTCATGTATTTCCAACAGTTCCGCAATGACTATCTCGGAACACCACGGGCCATGCTTCTTACCTGCACCATGTTCCTGTTATTCCCTCTTCTTACATATGCCATAGTGGTGCACAGCAACCTCAGCCCATACATACTGCCATTCTGCATAACTCCAGTCTTCATCAGGATTTTCATGGACAGCCGTACGGCATTTATTGCACACTTTATGACCATAATGATGTGTGTGCCTGCCGTTTCACAACCAGCAGAATTCGTAACCATACAGACTCTTGCCGGACTGACGGCCATCATCAGTCTTCGCCAGCTCACCCAACGTTCTGAACTGTTCAGAGCTATTCTCATCGTACTGGCAGTATCAGTTCTGACCTATATCAGCATACAGCTCATAAACCGCCGTGTACTGTATATCGAGGATGTAAACTATAACGACCTCATCAGCATCTCCATCGGTTGCCTGCTTCTCATGGTTTCATATCTCTTGCTTATACCAATTGAAAGGGGGTTCGGTTTCACCAGCAATGTGACACTGATAGAACTTTCCAATGCCAACAACCCTCTTCTGCGCCGTATGTCGGAAGAAGCCCCCGGCACCTTCCAACACAGCATGCAGGTTGCCAATCTGGCTGCTGCCGTGGCAGAGCGTCTGGGCGCAAAGAACCAACTTGTCCGCACAGGTGCTCTCTATCACGACATAGGCAAAATACGCCATGCGGCATTCTTCACAGAGAACCAGCGTGGAATAAATCCGCACGACCGACTTACCGACATACAGTCGGCACAGATTATCATCAGCCATGTCCGCGAAGGACTGGCTCTTGCCGAAAAGCACAAACTGCCTCAAGTAATACGCGATTTCATTGTCACCCACCACGGCAAGAGCCTGACACGCTACTTCTACATCCAGGCACAGAACAAGAGCAAGGATATTGAAATAGACCCCACAAGCTTCACCTACCCGGGTCCCGAACCAAATACAATCGAGCAAGCCATTCTTATGATGTGCGATGCCGTGGAGGCGGCAAGCAGAAGTCTCAAGGAAATTACCGAGGAAACCATCTCGGACCTGGTGGACAAGATTGTTGACGGCCAGCTTGCAGAAGGCCACTTCAAGCAGACGCCCATTACCTTCCTGGATATCGAGAATGCCAAGGATGTCATGAAGAAGAAGTTGCAGACCATCTACCATACTCGCATCCAATACCCGGAACTTAAAAAGTAAACGGAAAGATGAAAACAGAAAGGGGAAAACGGGAAACTGGAGGTACTCCCTCGTGCGTAGTTAACCGCCAATTCGCACTGCAAGTCAGTTTTCCGTTTTCCTCTTTCCTATCTCTCAGTCAACGTCGTAATACACCACCGCAGACTTGTACTCAAGTCTGCCTGTCATGTAGCGTTGTATCTCATGCAGGCGTCTACGTGCCTCTGCCATATTGGCGGTGAGTTCCAACTTCAGGCACACCTTTCTTATATACATGGCCTGCACACGGGCTATGGGTGGCATGTCTGGTCCCAGCACGCGCTGGCCGAACACCTGCCTCAGCAGTCCTGCCATTTCCTCGGCAAGGTGTTCCAACACGGTTTCATCCTTGTGCTTCATATATACATATATCAGACGGCACACCGGAGGATACGAAAACATTTGTCTCTCCTCCATCTGCGTGCGGAACATCGCCTCATAGTCTCCTCTCACAACTTGCATCACCGTTGGCTGTTTGGCATCGTGAACCTGTAGTATCACACGGCCGGGCCGAACGGTTTGAGTGGCATTACCCGCCGAACGGCCGGCACGGCCGGCAACCTGCGTCATCATCTGATAGGCTCTCTCGTAACTTCTGAAGTCCGGTTGGTTCAGCATGGTGCTTGCATTCAATATGCCCACCACGCTGACTTTCCTGAAGTCCAGGCCCTTGGTCACCATCTGGGTACCTATCAGTATGTCTGTATCGCCGCGTTGGAACCCCTTAATTATCCCTTCGTAGGCACTTCTGCTTCTTGTAGTATCCAGATCCATCCTTGCCACCTTTGCCTCGGGGAATATATTTGCCAAAACATCCTCTATGCGTTCCGTACCATATCCCTTGCCTGTCAGGCGGTCCGCATCGCATTGGGGGCAATGTTGGGGCACGGGAGTGGAAAATCCGCAATAGTGGCACGTCAGTTGGTTGGTACGTTTATGAAAAGTCAGACTCACGTCGCAATGCGGACATTGTGGAGTCCAGCCGCACACATGGCATTCCACCACCGGAGCAAAACCTCGTCTGTTCTGGAAAAGGATCACCTGCTCCCTTCTTTCCAAAGCCTCTCTGATTTCTCTTAATAAGACAGGTGAGAAAGGGCCGTTCATCAGTTTCTTGCGCTTCAGTTCGGCAATGTCCACCACCTCTATTTCCGGCATGCACACATTACCGTATCTCGTAGTCAGGGAAACGTAGCCGTACTTGCCTGCCACGGCATTGCTGTATGTTTCAAGGGAAGGTGTTGCAGTGCCGAGCAACGTCCTTGCGCCTGCCATCCTGGCCATCACGAGCGCCACGTTCCTCGCATGGTATCGGGGCGCCGGTTCCGCCTGCTTGAAACTTGTTTCATGCTCCTCGTCAATTATCACCATACCCAGGTTATGGAACGGTAAAAGTACACTGCTCCTCACACCCACTATAATTTCATAGGGATTGTCTGAAATCTGCTTGCGGTAAACCTCCACCCTCTCAGCATCCGTGTAACGGCTGTGGTACACACCGAGTCTGTCACCGAAGACCTTCCTCAGCCTGTCTGTCAACTGACTCGTCAATACTATCTCGGGCAGCATGTACAAGACCTGCTTGCCCTGAGCCAACATTTCATTTATCAGATGGATGTATATCTCTGTCTTTCCACTCGATGTTACGCCATGTAGCAGGCACACGTCCTTTTCCCTCCAGGCTGCTTTGATTTGGTCCATTGCCGTCTGCTGTGCTTCCGACAGAGGTTGAAGCACAAGTTCCGTAGGAATGGAAGATGTTGGTATTCTGTCTACGGTCTTCTCGTATTCCTCCAGCATGCCTCTTTCGCAAACGGACTTCAGCACAGTCGGCGAACAGCCCACGGCCTTTAGCAGTTCCTCCCTCGTCATCTCCCTCAGTATATTGGGATTCCCCACTGTCAGCGCGGCATTCACCCCGGCAAGTTCTATATAACGTATCATCAGCAACTGCTGCTTGGGAGCTGCCTTCATAGCCGCCAAGGAAGAATTCAACTTATAGGCATCAAAGTACTCTTCCGCCAGACGCACACATTCCACGGTCCTGGGCCTGTACCGCACAACGCCGTCCTTTTCCTTCAGTCCCGATGGAATGGCGGCCTTGTACACTTCACCCAAAGTGCACATATAGTACTCAGCCACCCACTGCCACAGCTTCAATTGGTTGGGCAGAAGCATCCTTTCCTCATCCAGTACTGCCAGTATGTCCTTTGTCTGGTAAGACGGTTGCTCGTCATGCACTCTTGTCACCAAAGCTGCATATTGCTTCTTCTGCCCGAAAGGCACATTCACGCGGCAACCCACCTGAACCTTCCGGTTCAAGTGGGCAGGTACATTATACGTGAACACTCCTTCCAAAGGAAGGGGCACTATACAGTCTGCAAACATGTCTTAGTATCAGAAGAAGTATGCCAGGCGAACCTTCACTGTCTTCTGCTTGTAGTTAAATACATTGGCTACGTCGGAAAGTTTCAGGTTTCCGCTATTGCTGATGGGAATGGTATATGTCACTCCCAATTGCAAATGCTTCATGATTTCCACGCCACCACCAACATTCCATCCCCAAGTCGAACGAGATATGCCTCCATCGGCAAGACCATAGAAGTCAGCAATGGTAGCATCGGAACTCATACAATAGTTATACTGAGGACCCGTAGCCAGATAAATGCCCAACACCTTGAGCAGGCTGAAGTCATAACGTACATTCAGGGGTATCTCCAGATAAGAGAGGTTCTTGCTCTTCTCCATGTCTTCAGCCTGCACCTGAGCACTATTCAAACTGTATATCAATGCACCGTCCAGTCCAAGTCCCACAATAGGAACCTTCACCTTGAGCTTGGGACCAACGAAAAAACCTGCACGGTTTCCACTCTCGAACATTTCCTTATCAAAACTCAGGCTGTTGAAGTTCATACCGGCTTCCACACCCCAGGTAAACAACTTGTTTGTCTGCGCTGATGCCGTCATTGAGACGAGAGCAACTGCAAATACGAATAAAAGTTTCTTCATACACTCTTGTTTTTGGGTTAAATCACTATCTTCTCTGTCTGCGCACACTCACACGTGGGGCACTGCTGCCACTGCCTCCGCTCTTCTGCTTAGGTGCCTTCACGGATGATGAACCGCTGCTCTTGGAAGAGCGGCGTGCTGTCTTTTTCTGTGCCTTGGGACCTTCCTTGGCTATGCGGATACTGTCTTCTCGTGCGGCCTTTATGCTGTCTTCCTTGCTCATGTGTCCCCACACGCCTTCTTCGAAGTCAAAGATTTCCTTCTCTATCCTCTTCTGCTCCTTCACCATAGCCGAATCTGTCTTGCAGTAATTTGCCAATGCCTGTCCCTGCATGTTGTTGGTCTTGTATATCTTGCCGTCGTATCGGTTCATGGCAAAATAGTCATCGGCAGTCATGTTGGTAACGTTGTTCAGATTGCTTGCCATGATGGGCAGGCGGCTCAACCATGGTGCTATCTCATCGTAGTTCAGCCAGAACAGAGGATAAGGTGTTGCTTCCCCGCCGAAATCATCAGCTCCACGCATCAGCACAGGACAGATTGCTGTCACCTTGGTAGAGAAAGTTCCTGTCCTCTGGTCCAGATAAACACTTTCCTTTATATAATAGCGTGTCACCTCGGCCGAAGGCACATCATTGTTCTCCACCTTGAACTTGCCTCCTTCCTCTTCATAGTAGATGCTGTATCTGTCAAGCACATCACGTACCTCCATCTTGTCCTTTTTGTCAAAGCTTTCCACACCATCCAATTTGTAGGTATAGGCATCCACCCTGCCGGACAGCATCAGATGGAACAGATAGGTGAACAGATTCACCTGCCTGCCTCGTGGCTCTACAGGATAGTACAGAGGGGCGTTTGCATCCTTTGTCAAATCCAGAGTGCGGTATACGTCACGTTTCCACACCACATCCTCGGGCATACTCTGCTTTACGGGAAACATCAGTGCAGCACGGTCACTTTTGGTTTCCTGACTGGCAGTCCCTTGTTTTGCCACCGCATTGCTGGTAGTCACCCTGCGCTTTGCTGGCTGTGCATACAGGCAAGCGGTAAAGCCCGCCATCATCAGTATCAGAAACAATCGTTTCATATATCTTCATTATATATATATGTTTTCGCTAATATCAGTTAACTATCACTTCCAATGCACCGTTCAGTGTTCTTTCCAGACCGTCAGGTCCCTGGGCACGTATTTTCGTTATGAAGAAGCGCTTTCCTCTGGACAGGCTGCGCATCAGGTTTTTCTGGCGGTCAGTGAAGCCTGCCCCGTCACTCACCTCTGGCACTGCATTGCCAAGGTTGTCGAAAAAGACTGTTTCAAATCCCTTCACGCTGAATGGTATGTTCAGCAGTCCGTCGTCTATGGCTGCACCTATTCCGCTGGCGGCCATCAGTTGCTGCTTGCTTATCTTGCCTCCCATGAAATGACTGTCGCCCACAGGTATATAGGCTGTAGGATCTGGCAACTTTCGCACACGGTAAGTAAACTTGCCCATTACCTGGTTTCTGCCCTCCTGACGTGCATACACGGTAAACTCGGCATTGCCTCCCACGTTTGCAGGCACGGCAATATACTTGCCGGGGGCGGTCTGTTTCAGACTTCCTCCCGTCATGCTCAGACTTACCTGATTTGTGGGGACACCAGGCACACTCACACTGATTGGGTTGTCGTATCCGGCATAGAGCACATTCATGATGTCGGCACTCAGCGTTGCGCTCGGTGCCACCACGGTGTACTGTTGCTCGAACTCGCGCTTCACAGTCTGCCCCTCACCGTTCTGTGTCTCTATAAAGCCTTTCAGGGTGAAGTCCCCGGTTCTTGTGCACACGGTTTCATACAGACCGTCACTGTTGTCTATCTCTTTTCCTCCGATGAATATGGAAGGTCTGCGGGTAGTATCCACGGCAGCCATGATAATCTGTGCCGAGAACTTTCCGCCCTGCACCACGGTACGGCTGCTTGGGATAACGTAGGCATTCAGTTGGTTCACCCTGATGTCCTTCACGTCAATGTTTGTTACCAGATCATGAAGCACCTGACCTTCAGCATATCGGATGTCGCTCTGCAACTTGGTCAGCAAGGTAACGGCAGCGGCCGTTGGCATGGACTCGAACATGTATTCCTGCCAGTTCTTGCCCATAACACGGGCCTCCAGGGGAACATCGGTATTAAGATTGCTTGCCACCAGTTCACGCTGTGCCTCGTCGGCAAGCATCTCCACTATACGTCCACGATAACTCTCTATCGCTCCGTACAATTCGTTTCCACGTCCTCTGCCTGGTGCCAGCATCACCTGAGTGGCGGCTTCCAGATCTTCCTTGTTGCGAATATTGCGAACATCGGCATCCTTGCCATCGCTCTTCTTCACTATACTCAGTTTCAGGTCTTCAAGCATAGTATAGAGAGAGTCCGTCATTCCGCGCACTTCCTGAGCCTTGTCATACCACACCTTCACCTTAGTGGGGTTGGCCTTGTACTGCTGTTCGAAGCGCTTGTACACCTCTTCGTTCACACGGGCAGAGTTCTCCGTACTCAGGGTCAGTTTCTCGTCCACCAGCACAAAGCCCTTCAGCACATCGCTGCTGACGTTCAGGGCCAACATGGCCATCAGCACGACGTACATCAGATTTATCATCTTCTGACGTGGCGATATCTTCTTCTTGATTATCTTTCCCATGATATTGCTTCTACGGTTTCACCGGACTAATCACTTCTCCGCGGCAGGAACCTGACTTGGTGCCACACCCATGTTTACAGTCAGAGCCTGTATCATTCGTGCATACACCTTGTTCAGTTCCTCTATCTGCCCTGCCATCTTGCGTGTCTGCTCGTCAATCTGCTCTATGGTGCTTACCTGCTTGCTGATGTTACGCAACTGCAGTTCATACACCGTGGCTATGCCTGTCAGCGTACGGTTCAGGTTCTCCATCTCCTC
Source organism: Bacteroidaceae bacterium (assembly GCA_017503065.1). The sequence continues at coordinate 35,049 of JAFVTT010000009.1, forward strand.
ACTGTCGGTACTCATGCGTGCTGCCTGCGCCTTCACTCTAGAGAGGACCTCGGTCAGTTCCGTCAGTTCCTCGGCATAGTTCTTCACGGCCTCCTCGATTGCAGCAGGGTCAGTGGCCTTTATCTGGTTGGGGTCGACGGAGAGACCTCCGCCTTTCAGTTGCGACAATGCCAGCTGTGCCTCGGCGGCAGCCTGACCGGCACTGGCCAGATTTGCCGCAGCGGCGCTAAGGGCGGCGCCATGCGCCAAAGCCTCAGGGTCTACATTTGTGACAGGGTTGCCACCGATCACCACACCAGAACCGCCTGTTACAGGTGCTGTGCCACCGATAATAACAGTGCCTGGTTGTGAAGCCACCACCTGCCGGTCCTCGCCAGCAGGTTCGTCAGCCTTTTCCGTCACACGTTCGAAACCTGAGAGAACAAATACAAGTACCTCAGTACCCATGCCGATGAATAGCATCAGGTTGGCTCCTGGCAGATGTGTCAGTTTGAACAATGTACCAAGAATAACGATAGCGGCACCCCAACTGTATGCATACTGCATGAAGGTCTGGCCTGCCATTGTGTCCATCCACTTCTGGATCTTATATATGATAAACATGATTCTGAAAATATTGTTTTAGGTTATACTATATTATTTCTTGGGACGTGCGTTGTCCACAACCATACTTCTCACGCAACGGAAACCGATAAAACTGCGGGGCTGGTTCTGGTATTCGTAGCTGCGCCATGCCGAACGTATCATGCTTTCGGGGTCTTTCCACGAACCTCCGCGCACAGACTTTTTCTTCAGGCGATAAGGGTCTTCCAGTGCAGCGTTGTATCTCAACTCGGGATTCATGTCGCTCATGGCCTCCACACCGGCTTCGGTGTAAACGGTACTTGTCCACTCTGCCACATTACCTGCCATGTCATACAGTCCGCTGGAGTTTGCGCTGAAGATACCGCAACGTGAAGTTATCAGACTGCCGTCCTTGGTATAGTTGCCGCGGTCGGGTTTGAAGTTGGCATAGAAACATCCCTTGTCGCTCTTCACCTCCTTGGCTTCCCAAGGGAAGGCATGCCCTTCCTTGCCACGTGCGGCATACTCCCACTCCACCTCGGTCGGCAGGCGGTAGCGTTGCAGATGCTTGGCGTATGCTCCCATTCCCACGTTCATCATCTCGGTGCGCCATGCACAGAAGGCATTGGCCTGCTCCCAGTCTACTCCCACCACGGGATAGTCGTCATAGGCCGAGTGCGAAAAGTAGAGTTTCATATAGCGCTCGTTGTCGGCATTGTCGAAGTCGTTCACCCAGCAGGTAGTGTCAGGGTAGATGTTCACGATGTATGTATTCAGGAAGTCCCAAGGTCCGCTCAATGGACGTGTGATTGTCTGGCGCACGATCTTGCCGTCATCGTCTATCCATGCCGTGTCCTTGGAAATCATCACCACCTCGTTCTCGTCCACCTCGTTGTCGGTGTTCAGGTCCCTCTGCTTGGGATCCAGGCGATACTTGCGCTTGGCGGCCATGGCATAGTCATAGATCTCATAGCGGTAGTTCATCTGGCTTGCGTCCAACATCTTGGTTCCGTCTATGGGGTGAATCACATACACGCTCTCTATGGCCCTCAGTTCATCCTCCGTTGCTTTGCGCTCGGAAGGAATTGGCTTGTTCCAGTTCAAATGCGGTGTGACAGGCTCGCCATAGCGGTCTTCCTCAATTTTGTAGGTTTCATCACCGCCATAGGCCGGATCAGCCAGGCGCTCACGGATAATACTGTCGCGCACCCAGAACACGAACTGTCGGTACTTGGCATTGCTCACTTCGTGCTGGTCCATCCAGAAACCGTCCACGCTGATGTCGCGGCGGGGAAAGGCCGAGCCCCACAATGTGTCGTTCTCCTCCAGTCCTATCTTCAGACTGCCTCTGTTCACAGCCACCATGCCGAAAGGTGCGGTTTCTCCGGCAGATGCGCCTCGCACACCCACCAGTTCACCACCATTTGCCATGGCATTGCTCTTGGTTCCCATACAAGCAGCAAATGCCATGCTTGCAACCACAAGCACAACAGCCGCCATCAGGGATTTCATGTTTTTTGTCATATATCGTTATATTCTGTTTTCTTTGTATCAATGTTAGTACTGAACAGACGTATGCTTCAGTTTATAACTTCTCCTTTCTCCTTTCTCCTTTCTGCTTTCTGCCTTCTGCTTTCACCTTTCCGTTTTCCGTTTTCCGTTTTCAAAGCCACCTTACCGACTGGTGCTTGTTCTTTCCTTTCTTCGTAAGGTTCAGTTCCATCTGATAACCTATATGTATCTCGTGTGTACCATTCTGTACTGCTATACCTCCAGTGTACATTTCATAACTGTATCCTATGTTCACATCGTGGAAGGTAAGACCCAGCAGCAGTGCCACGCTCACTGTGGGGCTGTAGTTCACGCCTGCATACATCTTGCCCTTCTCGCCATCGTAGCACAGGCGGCCGGAAATATCTGCTCTCCACGACTGCATATCGGTGCGGAACATGGCTGCTGTCCTCAGCGAGAATTCAGGTTGACGGAACTTCAGGCGATGACCGCCAGATGCGTATATCGTCGGCGAAGTCTTCATCTGGTACTGCTTTTCCTCACCCATAGACACCGTGGGCGACATCAGGTGCATCACCGACACTCCGGCATGCCACACGTCCCTGCGCTCGAACCTCAGACCGAAGTCCACATCGAAACCCGTTCCGTTCACGTCCGAAGTAGGCACATATTCATCAGAACTTCCTTCTCCAAGTTCTACGTCCGCTCCGTTGAACGAATTGGCCAGGAGCGCCATACGGAAGCCGGCACTCAGCACGTACTTCTTGCCTAACGGATGATGGTACGCATACTGTATCCACATCCTTTTGTTGGAGAAAAGGCCGATTTTATCGTTCATAAAGCCGGCGCCCATGCCATGTCGCTCTGCCTTTGGCACAAAGAACATGGGCAGGTCGCCCTGTATCAGCATCGTCTGTCCTGCGTCCTCAAAACCGAGCATCTCCATACGGTAGGCCCCGTTTATGTCCAACAGACCGGAACGCCCCGCCGCTGCAGGGTTGTAGAAACTCTGGAACTGCCAAAAGTTGGTAAAGGCCACATCGCCCTGAGCCTCCGCCCATGCCATGGGCAGCAGCATTGCCAGTGTCATCAATAGCCTCTTCATCACCATATACAACGTATAACAAGCGCATTATATTGCCTTACCGTCCTTTTTTTCTTTGCTTAAAAAAGGCAAACGGCATATTCGCATGCAAAATTACACATTTTTCACGGAAATACCATATTCCGTATCCACAACTTCATCACCGCCAAGAGGCGAATCAACAAGAACCGACAGGACACGCTCTATCAGGCCGAACTATCCTTCTTCATAAAACACCAGCGGAACAAACAAATCGACTTTGCCCATCCCGCTGATATTAATCCGCTATTCTGCCTGTTCCTGTCAATACTCCTCTTCATCCCACAGGAAATCCTCTTTCTGTGGATAGTCCGGCCAAATATCTTCGATGGTTTCGTACACCTCGCCCTCGTCTTCGATTTCCTCCAGATTTTCAATTACCTCCAGGGGAGCGCCGCTTCTCACGGCATAATCAATCAGTTCTTCCCTGGTAGCAGGCCAGGGTGCATCCTCCAGTTTGGAGGCCAATTCCAATGTCCAATACATATATTATTCTATTTTGTTTATATTAATTCGGCATAGATTCTATAGATACTATAGATACTATAGATGCTATAGATGCTATAGTATGATACAGGCAATGCAACACCCCTTACGGCCGGCAAAGATAGCATTATTATTTATACTACCTAAGCTTTTGCCAAATAATTTCGTCCCTTCCTGCCAAAAAGTTTTCGCGTAGAGCCAAAACAAAGAGGAAATCGCTCAAGCGGTTCATGTACTGCATCACCTCCTGTGGCACCTCGGTTTCCTGCGCAAGGGCCAGGATTCTGCGCTCTGCCCTACGGCATACAGTACGGCACACCTGCGCCCTTGCCGCCGACTCCACTCCGCCGGGCAACACAAAGCCGCGCCAACCGGGCAGCGAGGCATTCCATTCGTCCATCTGCTTTTCCAGGACTGCTATATCCTCGAGGCGCACCGTCTGAGCCATAGGCCTTCCCTCCTCTGCCTCCGTGGCAAGCACTGCTCCCACGGAAAAGAGCACGTTCTGGCACTCCACAACACTGTTTTTCGCCGTTTCATCGGCCAAAGAGACCAAAAGCAAGCCCAAATGACTGTTCAGTTCGTCCACTGTGCCGTATGCCTCCAGACGCGCGCAATCCTTCCTCACGCGCTTGCCTCCTACCAGCGAGGTCATCCCTCTGTCTCCTGTCTTGGTATATATCTTTGCCATAGTATGTATAGGGTTTCAAGTTTCAAGTTTCAAGTTTCAGGTGTCCGCAGCGGACAAAGTTGGGTGGGAGCTTACTTTCTGGGTTCAAGTTTCAGGGTTTCAGGCTTCAGGTCTTGGGCTAAAGTCTTGGGGCAAGGGCCCTTTAGACCTGAAACTTGAAACCTGAAACTCCGAAACCTCAACTCTGCCCTCACCAATTGACAACATAGTGCTGCCTGCACAGGTCCTTCCGTGCAAAGGCGATACCGACATCATAGAGGTCGAAGGTAACGGTGACACGCTCGTCCTCCTTTATGCGTTTCCAGAACTTCCGGCACTTGTCCTTGTCTTTCAGCACCAGCATTGTACCCTCGCCCACATGAGCCAGGGCCTCTTCGTCTTTGCCGTCCACGAAGACCATATCCGCCACGTCCTTAGTACCACGGGGCAGTATCCTCACACCATTGTTCCCGTATTGGCAGGCCTCCCGCAATGCTTTGTCAAGTCCTCCACAATACATTGTTTGCGGGCGATGATAGTTGGACAGTCTGAAAGCCAGATGCCTCAGGCTCCTCACCCTCCACTTCTGCCACCAGCGCAATTCCTTGTCCATCTCCGTGTAGGCATAATACTTCTCTTTGTTGTACAGCACATTCGTCACCAGATCGAAGGCAAACGGAGAATGAACCCCGTAACCCTTCCTTTTGCGAATACGCATCAGCCACACTATGGGACTTTGAAACAGCATCATAACAACCACAAAGATACACAAAAACATCGTTCCAACGAAAAAAAACTTCCCTTTTCTTTATTTTTCTCTTCAAATAGAGCCATTATCCCCGATCAGACATCTCTTCGTTAATCAGGATTGGTTCCTAAGAGCATAAACAGAAGCCTCAGTGGCCGTTCGCCGAACCATTACCGTTCGTTCGCCGAACCATTACCGATGATTCGGCGAACGGCCACTGACGATGAATTTCCGCCTACACTGAAGGCATAAGACACCCTCCATGGGACTTCGGTCTGGCATCGCAGGAGGTTAGTGCCTAAATATTGTTAAAACTACTGACGGCATTCGTTTTCTCACTCCCAAACATGCTTGAATTCAAATATTTTTCACTATCTTTGTCCCCCATAGGCGCAATATGCTAACATAAATTCAATTCTGACAACAGTTTTGAAGCAGTGAGTCTGACACATTATTATTAAATTATTAAATTACCAAATTAACACACAACATTATTAACTAACCTAATTATTAACCAAACAACAAAACATTTATGAAAAAGATTACTTCTTTTTTGATGATGGTTGTATTGTGCTGTGTTGGCGCGTTTGCTCAGGAGTCAGTAGGTACTGAACTCCCCACAAACAAGCTGATTACCATCGGTACAGCACAGGGCGAGATGGTGCCAGGCAAGTGGTACTTCCTGCACAATCCCCGTAACCCCAACCAGAGCGCAGAAGCATTCGCCGAGGTTGGCGGAACCATCACCACCGCAGGTGGCTTGGTAACAGACATGGGCCTTGGCTCACATGTAAAGCTGACTGCATCATCTGTAATTGACGAGGTTACAAACCCCGAAGGCGTAAACGCCAACAATTACATGGCAAACCTCGTTCGCTTCGTTGCCGTTGAAGGCGAGGAAGGCGCTTACAACATCCAGTTCGGTACTGGCAACTGGTTGGCAGACGCCCCCGGCAGCGGTACCGTGAACAACAACAACTACATTGCAGGCAACGCAGGTAAGTACAACTTCTACCTCGTTACCATCGGTGGTGTTCCCAACACCGCTGGTCGCTTCGCATGGAACAAGTACAACATGGCTAACCGTGTGGACAACAACGGTGCCGGCGGTACTGTTGTATTCTGGGCTGAAGGTGAGACTACCGGCGAGGACGGTGGCTGGACTACCGACGCCGACATCAAGGGTAACAAGATCTGGCAGATCTACGACATTCTCGTTGTAGGTGAGACCGACGTTTACATGGAGGCCATCAATGCCCTGATCGAGGACTACACCACCATCACAGGATATCAGGAGGGTGCTTTCATCGACAACCTGCTGGCTGGTCAGAACGTAGGTGAAAAGCCCGGCAACTATCGTCCCGAGGACGTTAACGCATTCATGGAAGTACACAACAAAATCGACGAGCTGATGTACACCATGGAGATGGAAGGCATCGAGGCAATCCAGGCTCTGTACCCCACCGTTGAAGACGTGGAGAAGCTGAACGAGGATTACGTTGGTGCTTACAACCACATGGTTGAAAACCGTGTTCCCCTGGCTATGACAGGTGTTAAGCCCGGTTACTATACCTTCAACAGCTGTCTGTTCTGGTATGTCAACAAGAACGACAGTACTTTCTACACTCAGGCAGAAGCTGACTCTATCAATTCAGAAAGCGGTCTGGTAGAAGGCGACGAGGGTTGGATCAACGCTGGCGACGTCAAGGAAGTTTCCACACGTCAGGCTGCCGCTCCTATCAAGTCTCTGTACTCTGCTGCTGCTACCAGCAACGGACAGCCCGTTGACGCACTTGCTTGGGGTACACAGCAGCCCAAGGCCGAGTTCCTGTGGAAGGTAGAGGCCGTAGAGGGCAAGCCCTATGAGTACCGCATGCTCAGCGTAGCAAACGGCAAGACTCACATCAGCATTGCCCAGAGCGCAAACTCTATTCTGCAGCTCAACGACACTGCTACCGTATGCTTCGACTGGAGAAGCAACGAAGAAGCTATCAAGTATGCCGACGCCGAGGGTAACGAGGTGAACGACACCGTCGTTTCATTCAACATCCGCAGCTCAAAGCAGCCCGAGGGCAACTACAACTATCTGCACTGCGGTGGCCACAGCGGTGGTGCCGGCACAGGTCCTGCACTTATCGTAGGTTGGTCCGACGGCGGTGCCACACGTTGGTACATGGTTCCCGTGGACGAGGCAACTGTTGAAAATTGGATTAACGGTCCCGAGGCTCAGCTCCGCAAGAAGATCGAGAAGGGTGACAGCATCGCTGCAGTATCTCCCTCTCAGATTGAAATTGCCAAGGATATCGTAACTACCATCTACGACACCGACTCTGTTGTAGTAACTGCCGACCAGTTCTACAGCCAGTACACCACCGAGGATGCTCAGACCATTCCCGAGGGCCAGACCGTTTACGACTTCATGCTCGACGGCAAGCAGAGCACATACTGGCACAGTAAGTGGGAGAATGGTGCTGTAAACGCTAAGGTTCACTACCTGCAGATCCACGCTACCGAGACTATGGATGGTCTGTATGCCGTTAAGTTGCAGCGTCGTCCCGTTAATGGTGACCAAATCACCGAGCTGATCGCAGTTGGTTTCGTAGACGAACCCACCGACGAAACAGTATTCGCTGACGGTAAGGAACTGGGTACTCTGAAGTTGCCTTTCGCTGACAAGAACGAGACCGTTGTTACCAACACATTCGATGCAACTGGAATGAATTACGTGCGCTTCTACTCTACTACTACCACCAAAGTTCCCAATAGTGACGGAGGTCAGGGTCGTGGCTACTGGCATGCTTCTGCATTCAACGTGTTCAAGGCAAGCGCCGCTCCTCGCTACGAGACCACTCAGTACATAGCCCGCAAGGCACAGGCTGATGCCCTGGCTGCTGCCGTTGCTACTTGGAACGAAAAGGGATTTGCCGCTGACTCTCTCGAACTCACCGAGGATCCCACCTTCGATGCCGCTTATGACGCTCTCGTAGCTGCATACGAGGCTTGGAGCAAGGTTTACGTTGATCCCACTGCTCTCCGCGAGGCTATCGCTGCCGCTCCAGCCGAGAACCTGTTCGTAACCGGTAACAATCCCGGCCAGTGGAAGGAAGGCGTAACAACTCCCGGTGCTACCGTTGCTGCCGCCGAGGCTTACAACGCTTCCGGTGCCTACACTCCCGCAGAGTCTGAGGCTCACCTCGCCGCTATCGCCAAGGCTGAGGCCGACGTTTGGGCTGCTGCCAACAAGATTGAGACCGGCAAGTGGTACCGCTTCAGCTTCGCTACTGAGGAAATGTACGACAACTACGGTTGGAACAAGGATGGTTCCAAGGCTGATGAAAATGCCGCAGGCATAACAATTTCTCCCGCACTGTGGGGCAAGACCATTGCTGTTGGCAAGACTCTGACAACATACGCTACCTTCGATAACGAGGAGGGCGAAGTTGACACTGTTGCCACCTACTCTGTTGAGGCTACCGAGGAATGGTACGAGGGCGACAACCTCTGCTTCTTCGAGGATGCTGACTTCAGCGAGGGCGAGGATCTGTTCCAGTTCATCCAGGCTACCGATTCTTCTTACATGATCCAGAACAAGGCTACCGGCCTGTTCGTACGTGCCGGTCATCCCATGACTCTGAGTGCAGTTCCCAGCTACTTCAAGGCCAACCAGGCTATCGGTGCAGGTGCCAATCTGATTGCTTACACCGACGTTCTGGGCAAGACCGATGGTGCACACGTTTACATGCACGGCGAGCGCTCTACCAACAAGCTGACCAAGTGGGAGGCTAACACTGTTGGTTCTAACTCTATGATCTTCATCGAGGAGGTTGAGGCTGTTACAGAGGCTCCCGCTACCAATTACACCGCCAAGTTGTGGCCCGGCAAGGTTTACACCTACACCTATCCCGTTGACGTAACCGTTGCTGACGGTGCTACCGCTTACGGTGCAGAATTGGTTGTTGCCGAGGAGGATACCACTATCGTTCTGAAGGCTATCGAGGCTGAGGCTATCAGCGCAGGTACTCCCTTCATCCTGATTGCTAACCTCGAGGGTGAGTACAAGACCACCGGCGACCGCCTGAAGGAAATCGCTGCTGAGATTCTCGCCGAGAAGGGTCAGTATGGCCTGAACGAGAAGCAGGACGCCAACACCAAACTGAACGACGAGTACGCACTCGTTTCTATGGACCACGGCATGAAGGTTGACACTGTTGTTACAGAGTTGCTGAGCCTGCGTGGTACTTTGAAGAGCGTTACCGTTGAGGCTGGTAAGGGTATCGTTGCCAAGGAGAACGGTTTCGAGCACACCCTCGTTAACAAGAGCGTTAACGCTTACGGTGCTTGGATTGCTTCAGACTTCGATCCCGAGAGCGCAGACGTTCTGAGCGGTCTGGTTATCAAGATTGAAGGTGGTGTCGACACTGGCATCAGCGAGGTTCTCGACAAGGTTGCCAAGTCTGGTAACATCTACAACGCTGCCGGTCAGCTCGTAGGTAAGGGTAACATCAACACCGTGAACAACCTGCCCGCAGGCGTTTACATCGTGAACGGTGTTAAGGTTACAAAGAAGTAATTACTGATACATAAGGTCTATACCTTATATTATAACGACCGCCCTGCCCCACAAAGGCAGGGCGGTTTTTGTTGTGGTATAAGGTTTAAGGTTTCAAGATTCAAGTTTAAGGTTTCAGGTTTCAAGTTTAAGGTTTCATGTGTCCATCCGCCTTGTCCCTCCAAGTTGATGTTGTCATCTGTACTCTGTACTCTATTACCTGTACTCCATCCACTTTCTCCCCCTGAGACAGGGGGGAGAAAGTAAGCGGACACCTAACACCTGAAACTTTAAACTTTAAACCTTAAACTTGAAACCTGAAACCTGAAACCTAAAACCAGAAACCACCCCCTCCCTACTCTCCTCCCCCTAAATCTGCGTGAGAAAAACGTTTACTACGGAAACACACGCTAATAAGCGAGGAGGTGAGTTATAGAAACTATCTTAAACCCAACTAACACCAATATATTTTACATAGCGGTCTTACGGAATAAGTATCAGGGTGTTATTCTTATTATAAAATTATGTAATTTAACAGAAAAAAAAGTAAGGAACTTCATTAGGTTTTCCCTAAAATTCATATCTTTACACCGCGAAAGGTGTATTGTACCCATACTTTACACCCTGCATACATACGGCCAGATTGTCCCACGGAGGCATATACCTTATATATAATATATACAGGAAACAACATAAGAACATAACTATTAACTAACCTAATTATTAACCAAAACATCAAAACTTTTATGAGAAAGATTACATCTTTTCTGATGATGGCCGCGATGTGCTGCGCCAGTGCTTTCGCACAGGAAGTAGGACAAGCCGTTGACACTCAGTTACCTGAGAACAAGCTCGTCCAGATTGGTACAGCACAGGCAGAGATGGTACCCGGCAAGTGGTACTTCCTGCAGAACCCCAGAAACGGCCAGAACGACAGCTACGAGTATTTCGCTGTTCCCGGCGAGAAGCCCAAGAGAGGCGGTCTTGTTGAGGACAGAGAAACTGGCGTAGGCCTTAGCAAGCAGACCGACATGGACGCTGCTACCAGCGACGAGGGTGTTTCATCCGAAACATACAAGAGCCGCATGGTACGCTTCGTTGAAGTTGAGGGTGTAGAAGGCGCCTACAACATCCAGTTCGGTACCGGCAGATGGTTCGGCGACGGCGATCCCCTGAACACTGCCACCATCAACCAGAACCAGTACATCGGCGGTCTGGCAGGCAAGTGGAACTTCTACCTCATCCTGAACGCCGAGGGCCAGCCCAACACCGCCGGTCGTTTCGCATGGAACTACTACGACAAGAAGAACCGTGTGGACAACAACGGCCAGGGCAACAGCGTTAACTTCTGGAACTCAGGCGAGCTTACTCTGGAAAGCCTCGACTGGAACCAGGTAGACGAGCACGGCGATGCTGGTATCATCGGTAACAACGTATGGCAGATTTACGACATCATCGTTGTTGGCGAATTGGATGTTTATGAAGAGGCATTCAACGCCATGATCGAGGACTACACCACCATCACCGGATTCCAGGAGGGTGCTTTCATCGACAACCTGTTGGCTGGTCAGAACGTTGGTCTCAAGCCCGGCAACTATCGTCAGGAAGATGTCGATGCATTCATGAAAATCCACAATGTCATTGACGAACTGATGTTCACCATGGAGATGGAAGGTCTCGAGGCAGTACAGGCTCTGTACCCCACCGCTGAAGACGTGAAGAAGTTGAACCAGGAATACGTTGATGCATACAACCACATGATCAACAACCGCGTTCCTCTGGCTATGTCAGGCATCCAGCCCGGCTACTACACCTTCAACAGCAGTCTGTACTGGTACGTTACCAAGAACGATACCACTTTCTACACTCAGGAAGAAGCAGACTCTGTAAATAACGAAAGCGGCCTGGTAGAGGGCGACGAGGGTTGGATCAACGCAGGCGATGTTAATAAAGTTACATCTTCTCAGGTTCCCGCTCCTATCAGAGCTCTCTGTGCTGAAGCTTCTACTGCCAGCGATGGCACTACAGGCGAGTGGTTGGCGCACATTCCTCTCAAGCCTGAGGCAAAGTTCCTGTGGAAGATTGAAACCGTAGAAGGCAAGCCCACAGAGTACCGCATGATCAACATGCTGAAGGGTGAGACATTCACCGGCATCAGCCAGAGCACAGCAAACGGCCAGCTGTCAAAGAACGACACCGCTACCGTATGCTTCGACTGGAGAAACGATGCAGAGCCCGTCAAGTATGAAGACCTGGAAGGCAACGTGGTAATTGACACAGTCGTTTCATTCAACATCCGCAGCTCAAGCCAGCCCGCAGACGGTTACAACTATCTGCACTGTAATGGCCACGGCGGTGGTGGCGGCGGTCAGAACTGGATTGTAGGTTGGGCCGACGGCGGTGCCACACGTTGGTACATGTCTCCCATTGACGAGGCTACAGCAGAGCAGTGGATCAATGGTCCCGAGGCTCAGCTCCGCAAGAAGATCCAGAAGGGCGACAGCATCGCTGCAGCATTCCCCGCTCAGTTGGAGGTTGCCAAGGATCTGGTTGCCGATATGGATACCACTGTAAACGTGGCTAACATCAACACATTCAGCAGTCCCTACCACTGCCCCGCAGAAGGCAGCATGGAGCAGCTCTTCGACGGCACCTACAACAATGCCAACAACTTCTGGCATTCTAACTGGCAGAGCGGCAATGACTATGCCTACAGCACTACCAACGGTACAAACTACTTCGTGGTAGAGGACGTTGACGGTCTCATCAATGGCGGTCTGGCCGTTATGGTTGCACGCCGTCCCGTTGCTAACGACCACCTGACTCAGCTGACAGTTTACGGCACCAATGATGCTTACAGCCACGATGACGACCTGGCCAACATCAAGGCAGGCGGCGAGGCTCTCTACACATGGACCGAACTCGGCATTCTGAATACTCCTTATGGTGCAGGTTCTGAATACATTCCTTCTAACGCTATCGCATTTGACGGCAAGTACCAGTACTACAAGTTCGTGGCTACAGGTACCACCAACAACCGCGGTTACTTCCACATGGGCGAGTTCGCTCTCTATCCCGCCAAGATCAGCAAGCGTTACGAGACCACTCAGTACGATGCCCGCAAGGCACAGGCTGATGCTCTGGAGGCTGCTGTCGCTGTTTGGGAGGAGAAGGAATTTGCTGCCGACTCTCTCGAACTGCTCGAGGACGAGACCTTCGATGCTGCTTACAACGCCATCGTTGCTGCCGGTGAGGCTTGGGGCAAGGTATTCGTTAATCCCACAGCTCTCCGCGAGGCTATCGCTGCCGCTCCCGCCGAGAACATGTTCGTAATCGGTAACAATCCCGGTCAGTGGAAGGAAGGCGTAACTACTCCCGGTGCTACCGTTGCTGCCGCCGAGGCTTACAATGCTGCCGGTGCATACTCTCCTGCTGAATCAGAGGCTCACATCGCAGCTATCGCCAAGGCTGAGGCCGACGTTTGGGCTGCCGCCAACAAGGTTGAGACCGGCAAGTGGTACCGCTTCAGTTTCGCTACTGAGGAAATGTACGACAAGTACGGTTGGGACAAGGCCGGTTCCAAGGCTACTGAGAACGCTGCCGGCATCGTAACATCTCCCGCACTGTGGGGCAAGACCATTGCCGTTGGTAAGGGTCTGGTTACATACGAGACTTACGAGAACGCAGAGGCTGCACGTGTTGACACTGCCACAGTACGTTCTGTTGAGGCTACCGAGGAATGGTACGAGGGCGACAACCTCTGCTTCTTCGAGGATGCTGACTTCAGCGAGGGCGAGGATCTGTTCCAGTTCATCCAGGCTACCGATTCTTCTTACATGATCCAGAACAAGGCTACCGGTCTGTTCGTACGTGCCGGTCAGCCCATGACTCTGAGTGCCGTTCCCAGCTACTTCAAGGCCAACAAGGCTATCGGTGCAGGTGCCAACCTGATTGCTTACACCGACGTTCTGGGTGGAACAGACGGGCAGCACGTTTACCTGCACGCCGAGCGCTCTACAAACTACCTGACCAAGTGGAATGCAAGCACCATCGGTTCTAACTCAATGATCTTCATCGAGGAGGTTGAGGCTGTTACCGAGGCTCCCGCTACCAATTACACCGCCAAGTTGTGGCCCGGCAAGGTTTACACCTACACCTATCCCGTTGACGTAACCGTTACTGAAGGTGCTACCGCTTACGGTGCAGAGTTGGTTGTTGCCGAGGAGGATACCACTGTCGTTCTGAAGGCTATCGAGGCTGAGGTTATCAACGCAGGCACTCCCTTCATCCTGATTGCTAACCTCGAAGGTGAATACAAGAGCACCGCAGACCGCCTGAAGGAAATCGCTTCTGAGGTTCTCGCCGAGAAGGGCCAGTATGGTCTGAACGAGAAGCAGGAGGCCAACAACAAGTTGAACGACGAGTACGCACTCGTTTCTATGGACCACGGCATGAAGGTTGACACTGTTGTTACAGAGTTGCTGAGCCTGCGTGGTACTTTGAAGAGCACTACCGTTGAGGCTGGTAAGGCTCTCTTGGCTAAGGAGAACGGTTTCGAGCACACTCTCGTTAACAAGAGCGTGAGCGCTAACAGCGCATGGGTTGTTTCTGACTTCGATCCCGAGAGCGCAGAGGTTCTGAGCGGCATAAGCATCAAGATTGAAGGTGGTATCGACACTGGCATCAGCGAGGTTCTCGACAAGGTTGCCAAGTCTGGTAACATCTACAACGCTGCCGGTCAGCTCGTAGGTAAGGGTAACATCAACACCGTGAACAGCCTGCCCGCAGGCGTTTACATCGTGAACGGTGTCAAGGTTACCAAGAAGTAATTACTGATACATAAGGTCTATACCTTATACTATAACGACCGCCCTGCCCCCAAAGGCAGGGCGGTTTTTGTTGTGGTAAAAGGTTTAAGGTTTCAAGTTTCAAGTTTCAGGTTTCAAGTTTCAGGTGTCCATCCGCCTTGTCCCTCCAAGTTGATGTTGTCATCTGTAGGGACACGGCATGCCGTGTCCGCCAATACAAAAGAGACATCGTGGATGTTTCGGACACGGCATGCCGTGTCCCTACTTGGAGGAATAGGGTCAACAGACACTTGAAACTTGAAACGTGAAACCTGAAACTTTAAACTTTAAACCTGAAACTCTGAAACCCTAACGCTTACCTCATACCACAAGAGGACAAATAAAGGGTCCTCAACACAGTGAAAAACAGCCAAAACAATAATAATTGCTAAAACTTGGTAAAAAAAAAAAAAAAAAACATTTTTTCGAGATAATATCAATACCTTTGCTCTGCAATTATGCACTTAAACAAACTAAACCATGCCTATGAAAAAGAAACTTTTACTTTCCCTTATGGGATTTTTCATTTGCCTGACAGCGCTGGCACAAACGCCAACGAGAGGCAAGTACTACCGTATCGTGAACGCACGCTACAACAAAGTGATGAAGGAAAACTGGGGTGCTAAAACCGTAACCTGCAACACCCTGGACGAAAAGGACTACACCCAGATATGGCAGTACACTGCAACTGGCGCCCTGCAGAACGTCTACACAGCAAGATACCTGCAGAACCAGCCCAACAATTCTGCCATATTCAATACTGGGGCCACTGCACAGACCGTGACTTTCACCACCCATTCTGACGGACACCTGGGCATAAACACCAACGGCAACTGTCTTCATTGCGACGGTTCAAGCAACGTGGTAAGATGGCAGGACAACACCAACGAGGCCAACCACTGGACCGTGCAGGAAGTCAGCCTGACTGCGGAGGAGGTAAAGGCCGCACGCGAAGAATACAAGACCCTGGCTGACATGAACAGCAACTCAGGAAAGTATTCAGAAATACTGATGACCTTCTTCGCAAACGAACTTGGCACGGAACTGAAGGCCGAGTACGCAGCCATGGAGGACGATGCCCTGAAGGCTACCATGCTGGATGCCGGTCTGCCCGCCATGCTGGGCGATGTGGCCGTGAAGATAAAGAACCAGTGGTGGAACGATACGGACAAGTCTGCCTATGCCGACGCCAACAAGTATGCCAAGGAATTCCGCGTGGCATCCTACCAGCCCTACTCCGATGCCAACAACTGGCGCCAGAAAATGAACACATACTCACCCAGTTTCATGGGCAACCCCACAGGTATATATGCCAAGAACAGGGACATCATTCACGTGTTCGTGGGCAACGACATCCCCGAAGGTGCTACCCTGTATCTGACTCCCGTGCGCAATCACGGACGCATAGGTGCACGCAACGAAGGTACACAGTTGAAGAAAGGTTACAATGCAGTAATTGCTACTACTGACAGCCTGATGTACTTCGTGAACTATGTGGTAAACACCATACCCACCTCAGGAGTCAACGGCAAGACCCAACCCATTGCCAAGATCAGCGACTTCCCCAAACTGGACATCCACATCGAGGGCGGACAGTGTGTGGGCTACTACCAGAAGCCTGCCGAGAGTTCTGCCGAGGAGGATGCCAAGTTCCAGTACCTGAGCAAGAATGCCAACAACAACATGTACTTCGTGGTAAAGGGCGAGGCTACAATATTCTACTTCCTGAAGCACACCTTCACAAAGACATGGCCAAAGACCATCTGGAACAGCATCAACTGGTTTGACCGCCTGAGATACTGGGAATGGGGTCTGGTGGGCCTGAACAAGGACGTTGCCGACGGTCTGCTTGAAAACGGAATGGAATACAGCAGATCCGGACATCCCTTCAACATAAAGGGTGGCGATGACTTCTATCCCACATACTGCAACAACCCATCCATGGCCATAGAGGGCCCTGCAGGCAAGAACCCCCATGCCACCACTTTCTACACCAGTTACCCCGGCACCGGTGGCGTGGAGAGCAGTTTCAATGCCGAGCGTTCCGATTTCGACGTATGGTGTGCAGGACACGAGCACGGACACCAGATGCAGGGTCCCTACAACCTGGAATCCTGTTCCGAATCCAGCGTAAACCTGCCCTCAAACGTTATCACACACATGACTGGTTACCGTCTGAGCCGCGGTTGGAACTTTGAGCAGAACTACGAATATGTAGCCAAGCAGGTGCCCTTCGGTCTGCGCGACATCAGCATCACCATGCGCATGTACTACAACCTGTTCCTCTACTACCACACTGCCGGCAGGAAGAAGGACTTCTACCCCACCTTCGTGAAGAGCCTGCGCGAAGATCCCATGGACTTCAGCAAGGATGCTGATTACCAGCACCCCGAATACGGATGGGCAGGACACCACCGCGCAACGAAAACATGGATACACCTGTACAAGAAAGCCTGTGATGCAGCCCAGGAAGACCTGACGGAATACTTCCGTCTGTGGGGATTCTTCGTTCCCTGCGACAAGGTGTGGTTCGGAGATTACTCCAACTACTGGGTGTCTCTGACACAGAAGGAAATTGACGATGCCATTGCCGAGGTGAAGGCAAAGGGATATCCCGAGAACCTGCAGATTATGTTTGTGGAGGACCGTCAGATAATGCGTCTGCGTACCGACATCTGGGCAAGCAAGGCAACAGGAACACAGAGATACAAGCCTACAAACTGGGGCCAATGGTACACCGCAGAGCAACTGAAGGCAGAATACGGTGACGTGGGCGACGTGCTCACCTACATCGACGGCAGTGCCAACACCAGCGAATACACCTATATCCAGAGCGGAAACAAGATTACCCTGAATGGTAAGGGCGGCGTAGGTTTCATCGTTTATGACAAGGACGGCAACAACTCATACATGAGCAACCGCTACAACTTCGAGATTCCTGCCGAACTGGCCTCTGCCGGTTTCACCATCAAGGCTATCAATGCAGACGGAACGACATCGGAGGTAGCCAACGGTGCAGACTCTGCCTCTGATGCAGAGAAACTGGCCATCCTGAAGGCAGCCATCGAGGCTTCCAAGGAGATGACAAACCTTGAGGATGCTACAGGCAAGAAGGTAGGTTACTACAGCAGCGAAGACCTGGCAGCGCTGATAGGCTATGTAGCAGACGCGAATACTGCCATAGCCAACGGCAATGTTGCTAACTACATATCTCTGGCCAACAGCATCAACTCCGAGATTCTGAGACTGCAGAATGCGGACTGCATGAAGAAGATTATCCCCAATGCAATATACCACATAGCCTGCGTGCGCAAGGTAAATGGCGCCACACGCTATCTGTCAGCCACTACAGCAGACGGATTTGAGACCAAGGCTTCAAACAACAACATCAGCCGCTGGGCCTTCGTTCCCACAGGCGAGGATAACGTCTACTACCTGCAGAACAGACAGGCTGGCAAGATGATGGCGGCTGTGCTGAACGAGAAGGGCGGCGTTACCAACGTGGAGATGACTGAGGCAGATCCCGACCTGGCCTGCACCGTGAAGGTGGAAGCACTGGGCGGAGGCAAGTTCGGCATCAGACCCAAGGACAACACATACCTGAACATGCACAATCAGGGTTACATCACAGTATGGGGAAGCGCCGACGAGGGTTCGCAGTGGCAGATTCATGAATACGAGGTATTCGAAGAACTTACCGATGATAAGATGAACGGACTGGTAAACCAGACTGAGAGGGTAATCAATGACGTATGTGACTACAGCATCACCGCTACCAAGTACAACCTGCAGTGCACCGATGCGTCACAGCCTGCATACATCTCTACAAACCAGCCTGCAAGCGACAGACCCAGCAACCAGATAGAGAAGGCAATAGACGGCAACAGGACAACATTCTTCATGAGCAACCGAACCAACAACACAGCAACCGAACCCCATCACCTGAAGGTTGATCTGGGCGACGGAGTCTCTACACAATGCCTGAACTTCTATATGTACGGCCACAGCACATGGAACTATGCTACCGCCATCAACGTATATGCAAGCAACACCAACACATCTTGGACAAAGGTTGCTTCCATCCAGGGAATGAAGGTTGCATATACCAGCGACATGCTCAAGGCAAGTACAAAATACCGTTACTGGAGATTTGACGTTGTTGCCACAACCGGCAAATACACTGACAATTCGGACTACCCCTGGTTTACTGCAAAGGAATTCGAACTCTACGAGAACATCGAGAACATCGAGATGAAGCCCGGTTTCGAGAGCATCACAAAGACGATGATTATAAACTGCAAGACTGGCATTTCCGGTGTAGAAAGCGAGATGAGCAAGACATTCAGAACTATGCTCGGCGACTACATTGCATGGTCAAAACTGAATAGTTACTACAATAACCTGTACAACAAGGCTTCAGCAATCAACCCGACCGTGGACATCAACAACATAGAGGCTGACGGCAACGCCGACGGCACTATCTACGACCTCTCCGGCCGCAAGGTGAACAAGACCGACAACGGCATCTACATCATCAACGGCAAGAAAGTTGTAAAGTAGTAAATAAGAGTACAGAGTACAGAGTACGGATAACAGATAATAGATAGAGAAGGTGAAAGGTGAGAGGGGAGTTCCCGTTTCCCCTTTCACCTTTCTATTTGTAACATACACCCTCCGCTTCGCCCTACCCAACGTCATAATGGGGACAACCAGTAAGGATACGGCATGCCGTGACCTTACAAGTTGATGATGTCATCTGTACTCTATCTCTGTCATCTTTAGCATTTCATATGCATGTTGTAAAACATTATGTCAAAGGAGGAATGCTGTGGTATTCATCCATTTTTATTATCTTTGCCTTGTACTATACGTGCATTACGCGCGCATAATCCCTAATAGAGAAAACCTAACCATAACCAATTATTAACCAAAACAACAAAACACTTATGAAAAAGATTACATCTTTTCTTGTAATGATGGTGTTATGCTGTGTCAGCGCCTTCGCCCAATTCGACGAAGCGTTAACTCCAGTTACTGCTCTCGAGCAACTGAGTGACGATGCAGTTTACACTATCCACAGTGAAAGAACCTTCCTGTTTTACAGCCCAGCCGTGCCCGGCCAGATTGCATCCGGTAACGGTAAAATAGTAGGTAATGTAAGTTGGAATCCCTTTGATGCCAACCAGCAGTTCAAAATCTATACTATTGAAGGCAAGTACTACCTCTACAGCCTTGGTGCAAAGATGTATGTCAACGATGGTGGCGCCTATGGCGAGAATCCTGTGACAGAATTCAAGATTATGACCTCCCTGAGCGAGGAATACCCCTGGTTCCTTGGTCTGGGTGACAAATTTCTGAACTCTCAGGGTACCGGTCAGACAGATGCAGGTATCGTGATAAACACCTGGGGTGCAAATCAGGCTACCCAGGAAGATGCCGGCAACCACTACAACATCTATGCAGTGGACATGAGCCAGTTTGACCCCTATCAGATGGCATTTGACGCCCTTATCGAGGACTACAACACAATTACCTCCTACTCGGAAGGTGCTTTCATCGACGAGTTGAGAGAAGGCAAGAATGTAGGCACAAAGCATGGCAACTACCTTCCTGAGAACGTGGAGGCATTCCTGAGCATCCACGATATCATTGACAACCTGATGTACAAGATGGAGATGGAGGGCATAGAATCTGTACAGGCTCAGTATCCCACCGTTGCCGACATTGAAAAGCTGAACGAGGACTACGTGAACGCCTACAACACCATGGTGCGGAACACTGTTCCTCTGGCAATAAGTGGCATCCAGCCTGGTTACTACACCTTCAACAGCTGTTTGTTCTGGTACACCACCAAGAAAGATACCGTTTGCTACACTCAGGTAGAAGCAGATTCTATCAATACAGAAAGCGGTCTGGTAGAGGGTGACGAGGGTTGGATCAACGCAGGTGACGTCAAGGAAGTTAAATCTTCTCAGATTCCTGCCCCCATCAAGTCTCTATACTCCGCTAGCGCCCAGGGCAACGATGGCGCGATGGCAGATTGGATGGCATGGGGTACCCAGAAGCCCAAGGCCGAGTTCCTGTGGAAAATTGAGGCCGTAGAGGGCAAACCCTATGAGTACCGCATGATCAACGTTGCCAACGGCAAGACCCACATCAGCATTGGTCAGAGTGGAAACTCTAAACTGGCACTCAACGACACTGCCACCGTTTGCTTCGACTGGAGAAGCGATGCCGAAGCTGTCAAGTATGCAGATGCCGAGGGCAACGAGGTGAACGACACCGTCGTTTCATTCAACATCCGCAGCTCAAAGCAGCCCGAGGGCAACTACAACTATCTGCACTGCGGCAACCACAGCAGTGGTGCCGGCACAGGTTCCTGGATTGTAGGTTGGGCCGACGGCGGTGCCACACGTTGGTACATGGTTCCCGTTGATGAAGCTACAGCAGAGGAGTGGATCAATGGTCCCGAAGCTCAGCTCCGTGCCATGATAGAGAAGGGCGACAGCATTGCTGCTGCATTCCCCGCACAGTTGGAGATTGCCAAGGATATGGTCGCTAATCTGGACACAACCGCCAATGTTGCCAATATCGAAACATTCAGCAGCCCCTACCACTGCCCCGCAGAAGGCAACATGGAGCAGCTCTTCGACGGCATCTACAACAACACCGGCAATTTCTGGCATTCTAACTGGCAGAACGGCAATGACTATGCCTACAGCACTACCAACGGAACAAACTACTTCGTGGTAGAAGACGTTGACAAAGCAATCAATGGCGGTCTGGCTATAATGGTTGCACGCCGTCCCGTTGCTAACGACCACCTGACTCAGCTTACCGTTTACGGTACCAACGATGCCTACAGTCCCGAAGACGACCTGGCCAACATCAAGGCCGGTGGCGAGGCCCTTTACACATGGACCGAACTTGGTGTCCTGAACACTCCTTATGGTACAGGCAGTGAGTTCATCACTTCTAACGCCATCGAGTTTGAAGGTCAGTACCAGTACTACAAGTTCGTGGCTACAGGTACAACCAACAACCGCGGTTACTTCCACATGGGCGAGTTCTGTCTGTATCCCGCCAAGATCAGCAAGCGTTACGAGACCACTCAGTACGATGCTCGCAAGGCACAGGCTGATGCTCTGGCCGCTGCCGTTGCCACATGGGAAGAGAAGGAATTTGCTGCCGACTCTCTCAAACTGCTCGAGGACGAGACCTTCGCTGCCGCTTACAACGCCCTCGTTGCTGCCGGCGAGGCTTGGGGCAAGGTATTCGTTGATCCCGCTACTCTCCGCGAGGTGATTGCTGCCGCTCCCGCCGAAAACCTGTTCGTAACCGGTAACAATCCCGGCCAGTGGAAGGAAGGTGTAACAACTCCCGGTGCTACCGTTGCTGCCGCCGAGGCTTACAACGCTTCCGGTGCCTATACTCCCGCAGAGTCTGAGGCTCACCTCGCCGCTATTGCCAAGGCTGAGGCCGACGTTTGGGCTGCCGCCAACAAGATTGAGACCGGCAAGTGGTACCGCTTCAGCTTCGCTACTGAAGAAATGTACGACAAGTACGGTTGGGACAAGACCGGTTCCAAGGCTTCAGAAAACGCTGCCGGCATCGTAACATCTCCCGCCCTCTGGGGCAAGACCATTGCCGTAGGTAAGGGTCTGGTTACATACGAGACTTACGAGAACGCAGAGGCTGCACGTGTTGACACTGCTACAGTACGTTCTATTGAGGCTACCGAGGAATGGTACGAGGGCGACAACCTTTGCTTCTTCGAGGATGCTGACTTCAGCGAGGGCGAGGATCTGTTCCAGTTCATCCAGGCTACCGATTCCTCTTACATGATCCAGAACAAGGCTACCGGCCTGTTCGTACGTGCCGGTCATCCCATGACTCTGAGTGCAGTTCCCAGCTACTTCAAGGCCAACCAGGCTATCGGTGCAGGTGGCAACTTGATTGCTTACACCGACGTACTGGGCAAGACCGACGGCAACCACGTTTACATGCACGGCGAGCGCTCTACCAACTACCTGACCAAGTGGGAGGCTAACACTGTTGGTTCTAACTCTATGATCTTCATCGAGGAGGCTGAGGCAGTTACCGAGGCTCCCGCTACCAATTACACCGCCAAGTTGTGGCCCGGCAAGGTTTACACCTACACCTATCCCGTTGACGTAACCGTTGCTGACGGTGCTACCGCTTACGGTGCAGAATTGGTTCTCGCCGAGGAGGATACCGCCATCGTTCTGAAGGCTATCGAGGCTGAGACTATCAGCGCAGGTACTCCCTTCATCCTGATTGCTAACCTCGAGGGTGAATACAAGACTACCGCAGACCGTCTGAAGGAAATTGCTGCTGAGGTTCTCGCCGAGAAGGGCCAGTATGGTCTGAACGAGAAGCAGGAGGCCAACAACAAGTTGAACGACGAGTACGCACTCGTTTCTATGGACCACGGCATGAAGGTTGACACTGTTGTTACAGAGTTGCTGAACCTGCGTGGTACTATGAAGGGCATTACCGTTGAGCGCGGAAAGGGTATCGTTGCAAACGAAAACACCTTCAAGTATGCTCGTCTCGACACCAACGTAAGCAGTTACAGCGCATGGATTGCCTTTGACTTCGAGCCCGATAGCGAGAGTGTAATATCCGGTCTGACCATCAACATCGAGGGTGGCATCGACACCGGTATCAGCGAGGTTCTCGACAAGGTTGCCAAGTCTGGTAACATCTACAACGCTGCAGGCCAGCTCGTAGGCAAGGGTAACATCAACACCGTGAACAGCCTGCCCGCAGGTATCTACATCGTGAACGGCGTCAAGGTTACCAAGAAGTAATTACTGATACATAAGGTCTATACCTTATACTATAACGACCGCCCTGCCCCAAAAGGCTGGGCGGTTTTTTGTTGCAGTATTAGGTTTCTGGTTTCAGGTTTAAGGTTTCAGGTTTAAGGTTTCAGGTGTCCATCCGCCTTGTCCCTCCAAGTTGATGTTGTCATCTGTACTCTGTACTCTATTATCTGTACTCCATCCACTTTCTCCCCCTTTTAAGCTCCCCACCTCCCTTTTCCGCATTCACATTTTCGTTTCTCGATTATTTTTATTATCTTTGCCGTGATTATGAAGCAAAAAAACACTCCAAAGATAAACAAGGCACCACAAACGGCAACAAAAGAGAAGAAACATCCTCTGCTGTTGCCCGTATTGCCTTTATTATTCATAGCAACATACCTGTGGGCGGCATGGTACTTCGGTGATGTACTGCGCATGGCACGAGAACGAAGTTTCTGGGTTGCAAGCACAGAGCAGATGGAATTCCTGCTAAGTCAGGAATTCGGCGGACTGTGGTACGTGGGCAGACTGATGCTCTCCCTCTTCCGCTACCCCTGGATAGGCGCACTGCTCCCTGCAACAATGATAACATGGGGCACTTGGTGCTTAGGCTACGGTATGAGACTGACAGCACGATGGAGATGGATTCAGTATCTGCCGGCTGGAGCATATTTGCTATGGATGGCCTACGAGGGCGCAAATCTGTTCTTTGAACACGAGTCGGGCAAGATACTGGGAATACCCCTCTGTGCAACCATAATCCTGACGATATGGGCAATAATGATTGCCAGTTTCTCCAGAAAGAAGTCACCTGCAATAATAACAATCCCCAAGGATGAGACAGCACTGCAGAACAGGCTGCAACTGCTGATGATCGTGACAGTATTCGCCACACATGTTGTTGTAGACAAGGTATGGCGACCATACACCAGAGTTATAGCAAGCATGAACGTGAGCATGCTGAATAGCGACTGGCAGGGAATGATGGAAACTGCACGCGAGAATGCAGACCTCTCCTATCGCCCCATTGCCGCAAACTATGCCATAGCCCTGGTGAATACGAACCAGATATGTGAACGTCTATACGACATACGTCTGGACTACGATCCCATGTTCATACACAACCGTAGCAGCGAAGGAATAGTCCAGGAGTTGTCACTGTATCAGGAGGACTGCGACTATTATGCCGGTTTCATACAGACCTGCATACATCATGCCATGGAACGCATCACCATGATAGGCCCTAACATCCATTCCATGGAACTGCTGACGAAATGTGCCCTGATGACAGGAGAATGGGAGGTGGCGAAGAAATACCTGCGCATTCTGAAAGACGTTCCTTTTGAAAAGGAGTTCGTGGAGAAATACAGCGCATACGTAGGCAAGCCCGAGATTGTGAACGCTGACAAGGAGATGGCTTTTATACGCCAACTGGAACCTATACACGATTCCTTTGAGAACGAATACCAGCAACCAGTATTCCTTGGATACAATGCAGCACTGACCGAAGGACGCAGCAAGAATGCACTGATGAACTCGCTGGCGGTGTGCATGTACTCCAAGTCAATGCCCTCATTCATGATGCGCACACAACCGCTGGAAGGCACAATGCCTCCAGAGAATGTGGCAGATGCCCTATGCCTGATGACGTCCAAGGACCCCGACATAATGAGACGCTTCCCCAGTCTACAGTTCAGACAACAGAAACTGGCCAACACACTTGGTGAAATGAAACCCTACATGAAGGACCGTCCTGGTTTCGCACGCGAACTGTTCCCGAAATACAAGGGATATTACCCATACTACTACTTCTTCGGCAACCTGAAGGCAACACGAAAGACCCCGAAGAACGAAGGGTCAAGCACTGCGGGAGTGAATTAAACGGAGAGCGGTGAGCGGTGAGCGGAAAGCGGAAAACAATCAACCTACACAGGAAGCATGGTAGGGACACGGCATGCCGTGTCCGAAAAACAAGAGCAAAGCGGGATAAAAACCAAGAACCACCTTAAGGACCCCAAAGACCCCAAGAACTTCAATGAAAAATATACACTATATATACCTTATTATATTATTAGCCTCGGGCATAATGGTTGGCTGTGGCAAGCAGACCAAATACGAGGTTCCCGCATCATTTGAGATCCGGAACAGTCAAGCCGACATCTACCCCGACTACAAAGACATTGTCATACCCGAGAACATTGCACCCCTGAACTTCATGATGGAAGGTGCCATGGGAATGGTGGTGACTATGGAGACAGAAGGCGGCAAGGCCATGACCGTATCAGGCGCAGACCGCATAGACATGGACACCACTGAGTGGAGAAGTCTGTTGAAAGAAAACATAGGAAAGGATATTAAGGTGACGGTGTACACTATGGAGGGAGAACAGTGGTTCCGTCATGCCCCACACACTCTCACCGTGGCGGAAGCCATAGACCCTTACCTGTCCTACCGCCTGATTGAACCTGGTTACGAACTTTACCGCCAGTTGGGGATATACCAGCGCTGTCTGGAAAACTTCACACAGAAGGTAATCTACGAGAACAACAGAACCTACGAGGAAAAGAACAATCACTGTATCAACTGCCACAACTTCCAGAACTACAATACAGACCGTATGCTGTTCCATGTGCGTTCCAATCATGGAGGCACCATAATGATTAACGGAAGCGAAGCAAAAAAGATACAGATCAAGAACCCCAACATACTGGCAGCAGGCGTGTATCCGTCATGGCATCCCAAGAAGAATCTGGTGTGCTTCTCCACAAACCAGACGGGACAGACCTTCCACATGTACCACAAGGAAAAGATAGAGGTGGTGGATACTAACAGCGACCTGATCCTGTACGATGCCGACAAAAATGAGGTGAGGAACCTGCTGAGCACGGAATACTTCGAGACATTCCCATGCTGGACACCGGAAGGCGACCGCCTGTACTTCTGCGCCGCCTACATCCCTCCTGTGGTAGGCCTGCCGGACAGTCTGCGTGCAGAAGTCATCACAAAGAACTACGACAAGATACACTACAATCTGATGTGCATGGACTACGACGAGAAGACCGACAGTTTCGGCACTCCCAAGGTAGTTATTGACGCTGCTGCCGCCGGCAGAAGCATAACCTTCCCCCGTGTGAGTCCCGACGGTCGATATGTGCTGTATGCCGAGGGCGACTACGGACAGTTCCACATCTGGCACAAGAGCAGCGACCTGTGGGTAAAGGACCTGCAGAACGATACCTGCTATGCTCTGACCGACGCCAACAGCGACGATGTGGACTCATACCACACATGGAGCAGCAACGGCAGATGGATAGTGTTCTCTACACGTCGCATGGACGGTAACTACACCCGTCCCTTCATTGCCTACTTTGACAAGCAGGGCAAGGCACACAAGGCGTTCTGTCTGCCACAGCGCGACCCAGAGCACAACATCATGCTTCTGAAAAGTTACAACGTACCCGAACTAAGCAAGAACGCAGTACAGGTATCCGAACAGACACTGCGCGATATCATCTACCACACAGACGGAGATACCGCCACCTACGTGGGTGAACCAAGGACAGACGCCATGACGGGCGCAACGAGGAAAACGGAAAAGTGAAGGCTGCGAGTAAGCGAGAGCAATGAAGTTTACTTCAATGCCGAGCGGGAGCAGGCTCGACAAAGTCAAAACGGAAAACGGAAAACTGTTAGGACATACTCCCCACGCTTTCCTCCCCTGAGACAGGGGAGGTGCCCACAGGGCAGAGGGGTATGACAAACGGAAAACGAGAAACAGAAAACAAATAACCCGAAATATTAACCCTATAAACAATTACAACTATGCGAGTAATTATCGAACCTAATTACACTGAGTTGAGCCGTTGGGCTGCCGAGTATGTTGCCGCACGCATCAACGCTGCTAACCCCACCCCCGAGAAGCCCTTCAAGTTGGGTTGCCCCACTGGTGGTTCTCCCCTGGGTCTGTACAAGAACCTGATTGAGATGTACAAGGCTGGCAAGGTAAGCTTCGAGAACGTAGTTACCTTCAACATGGACGAGTATGTGGGCCTGCCCGAGGAGCATCCCGAGAGCTACCACAGCTTCATGTGGAACAACTTCTTCAGCCACATCAACATCAAGAAGGAGAACGTACACATCCTGAACGGTAACGCAGAGGATCTGGAGGCAGAATGTGCTGCTTACGAGGCTGCTATCGAAGCTGCAGGTGGCATTGACCTGTTCATGGGCGGTATCGGCCCCGACGGTCACCTGGCCTTCAACGAGCCTTTCTCTTCTCTGACAAGCCGCACCCGTATCAAGAGCCTGACCACAGACACCATCATCGCCAACAGCCGTTTCTTCGACAACGACGTGAACAAGGTGCCCAAGACCGCTCTGACCGTAGGTATCGGTACCGTTATGGATGCCAAGGAGGTTCTGATCGTATGTAACGGCCACAACAAGGCTCGTGCCCTGCAGCATGCCATCGAGGCTGGTGTAAGCCAGGAATGGACCATCTCTGCCCTGCAGATGCACCCCCATGCAATCATCGTTTGCGACGAGGCTGCTACCGCCGAGTTGAAGCACGGCACATACCTGTACTTCAAGGACATCGAGAAGGACAATCTGTAATAAAGACCCACCCTAACCCTCCCTATAGGGAGGGGACACAGGTGCAACGTCAGATATGACAATATGATAACAAGCGAGGCAGTGCGCTGGCACTGCCTCGCTTGTTGTTTATATGCACCATTCTTAGGGGGAGAGTCGCTGCACGATAGGACAATAACATGGGAATATCACAGTTCATCAAGCACCCAACTTTCTCCCCCTGAGACAGGGGGAGTACCCTCAGGGGGAGAGGGTATGATGTTTTCCCGTCCTTACTATAACAGAAGTTAATTGTGGGTGCTACTTTGGTCATACCCCCTCCCCACTTCGTGGTACTCCCCCTGTCTCAGGGGGAGAGTTGGCGCGGTGGGACTTAGTAAAATATTTATTGATGTACAATAAAAACAAATATGGAGCACGGAAATTGGTTCCGTGCTCCATATTCATATTACTTGTGTTTAGTTCCTTACTTCACGTAGTTCCAAATCTTCAGGTCCTTGACGGTGCTCTTGAAGTCACCTGCCTTGCGGAGAGGGAACACGAGGGTACGCTGGTAGAATATCTTGGCACCATCGGTGTTGTAAAGTTCTACATTCTTCATGTTGGGGTCGGAGATGTAGTTTGCCTTGTTACTCTCGTTGATGGAGTACAGCATCTTCACACCGAGTTCCTCGCGCTGCTTGCCGTTAACAAGGAGGCGGGTCATCTTGTTGTTGCCCTGGATGGTAATCTCTACGGTCTGACCCTCGGGCACACGGTAGTTGAAGGTGTTCAGGTAACCGTCGCGTTCGAAGCCCAGTTTGCCCTCTCTCGGGTCAGAGAGATAGAAGTTGGTGTGCTTGGAACTGAAGAGTTTTGTTCCCTTCTGCTCCTTGGCGCCTGTAACCTTGAATGAAACGGTGTAGTCGTAACCGATTTCCTCATAGGGAAGTGTTGCACCAGCCTTAACCTCAGCTATCTCTGCGACGAGAGACTGCTTCTTGTCGCCCTGACGGCCCAACCAGTTCACACCGGGAGCCTCGCTCAGGTCCCAACGCTTTGCATCCCACTCGGCATAAGGCAGAGAGGTCTTGCTTGCAGACCAGCACTTCACGGCAATAGTCTGGAGGGCGGGATAGGTACGGTGGTGCACGTCGTAGGTGGAGATACCGTTGCCGTGGTGGTCATTCCACACGGCAAACATACCGCCAAGGATGTCGGGATCGTTCTCCTCGAACTGAACGCCGCCAATGTTGGCAGGAGTCCAGCTGTTGTAGAGATACTGGCAGTTCAGGTAGTCGTAGTAGTAACCTGCGGCAGGCACAATGTAAACGAGGCCGTCAGGAATAGAAACCAATTTGTAACCCTGCTCCTTCATGTCCTTGGGCTGGGCATAGGGATTGTGCCAGATGTTCATGATTACGTTCTCGCTCTTAACGGGTGTCTCGCCCTTGGCATGTGTCAGAGCACCCCACACCATAGCCTGCTTGCCGAAACTCTCCACAAAGCGGATGTAGTGGTCGGTGAACTCGCGGAACTTCTCCACAACCTTCTTGTCGCGGTTGCTGTACTCGTCGGTACCGATGTTCACACGCTTGCTGCGGAATACGGGGTTCTTGCCCTCGAGGTACTCACGGAATACGCTATCAATGAAAGGATAGGTCTCGGGATGGAACATGTCCAAGTGGTCCATACCATACTCCTTGCTGCCCAACTGAGGCTTGTAGTGCACAAATGCCAGGCTGTGAGCAGGAACGTCGATTTCGGGGATAACCTCCACGTAGTTGTTCTCGCCCAGAATCTGGAGGTCAATGAACTCCTGCTTGGTATAGTGGCCATCCTTGGAGGTAAGACCGGGGTGCATGGTGCTCTCCAGACGGAAAGCAGAGGGAGTCTTGTCCCAGTCATTGCCGAAAAACTGGCGGAAACCGTTGTCGTTGAGGTGAACCTGCAGTGCATTCATCTTGTAGTAGGCCATCACCTTCACCAGGTCGTTCAGGTAATCGATGGGCATGAACTTACGTGCCACATCGACCATGAAACCACGCAACTCATAAACGGGAACATCCACAGTCTCACCCTTTGGCAGGGCTGTGTGCTGTTCGGACAACTGCAACAGGGTACGTGTTGCCCAGAAAGCGCCCTGTGTGGTAGCGGCAGTTACGGTGACGTAGTTGCCGATGTTCATGCGGTAACCCTCCTTGCCAAGGGCCTTGTCATTCTTCTTGAGTACAAACAGGATATCGCCTGCCTTGGGGCTGCCTGTAGTAACTGTAAGGCTCTTGCCAAACATGGTCTCATAATCGGCAGCATAGGCCTTGGCTACGCGCATCAGTTCTTTGTTGCCACCTTTCACACGCACCACACCGGAGAGTGCCACCTCGCCCTCGCCACCTGTCCAGGATTGCAGTTCCGGAATGACAAAAGGCTTGGGATTGACATCAGCATGGGCAATGCCCGACACGAGCAACATACATGCACAGACGAGCATGCGTCCAATCTGCTTTAAGTTTCTCTTCATAAATTAGGTGTTTTAATTAATAATATATAATGTATTGTTCGCATCTCAGGGATATCAGTGTACAAATATAGTAATTTATTTCCACTTCACATAACTGCGAGCAAAATAAAAAGCCGTCGCCACGAAGGCGACGGCTTATATTATATAAGGTATAGGCCTTTCCGGGCCAAGATATACGTTTAAAACAGGGTGTTCTCGATAATCTTACCCATCTGCCATACGCAACGTACATTGATGTCGTCGTCAAGGATAAGAATGTCGGCATCCTTACCACGAGACAGAGAACCCTTGCGGTCGTAAACACCCATGATGTGGGCAGGAGTCTCGCTGACCATGCGGCAAGCATCCTCCAGAGGAATCTCTGCCTGCTGAACGGCGGTGCGGATAAGGCGGTCCATTGTGGCAACAGAACCTGCGAGAGCAGAACGGTCGGCCAGTTTGCAGACACCGTCCTCGATGACCACGCGGGGGTCGAATGCCTGTGCGTCGTCGCCGGCAGCGGCAACAGCCAGAGCATCAGTGATAAGAGCCATACGCTCAACACCCTTGATCTTGTAGCACATGCGCATGATGGTGGGAGGAACGTGGATACCGTCGGCAACAACCTCCACGGTCATGTCGTCCATCAGGTAAACGCTCTCCACAGTACCCTCGTACTTGTACTCGCCCTTGTTGTGGAAACCAGGCATGGCGTTGTAGAAGTGGGTAACGTGAGTGAAACCGGCTTCGAATGCAGCCTTCACGTCCTTGTACTCTGCTGCGGTGTGTGCGATAGAAGGCAGGATGCCCTTCTCGGCACAGTACTTACCGAACTGGAGAGCACCGGGCATTTCGGGAGCGGCGTCCCAACGTGCCAGACAACGGCTGTTCTCCACGATGGGGATGTACTCGTTAGGATCGGGATTCTTGATGCACTCAGGCATCTGCGCACCGGCCTTGTTGGGATTCAGGTAGTGACCCTCGAGGTGCAGACCCAGGATGGGGCTGTCGGGCTCTGCCATCAACTTGTCGCAAGTGGCAACAGCCTTCTCGATCATGGGGATGGTGCTGGAACTGAGCGTGGGATAGATACTGGTTGTACCATACTTGGCATGAGCGGCACAGGCCACGCGGAATGCCTCTTCCTCGCCTTCCTGGAAGTCGCGGCCGCCACCACCGTGAATGTGCATTTCAATACCACCGGGGACAACGTTCATGCCCTTGGCATCAATGACTTTGGCACCGATAACTGCGAGGTCGCAGTTGGTAACCTCAAGAATCTTGTTATCTCGCAAAATGACGCTGCCGTCCTTCAACCAACCCTGAGGGGTGAGGATGCGAGCGTTGATAATCTGTGTTAACATAATAGTAAGTTTGTTTTTAAATTAAAAGCCCGGGAGGTGGTCCCGGGCTGTCAGCCACGGGACACTATCCCGCTATCTGTTAGATTTTACTTTACCATTGAATAAACAACATCCATGATGTCCTTGCCCAACTGGTCGGCAGCCTCCATGGTGCTTGCCTCGGAGTAGACGCGGATGATGGGTTCGGTGTTGGACTTGCGCAGGTGTACCCACTTGTCGGGGAAGTCGATCTTGACACCGTCGATGTCGTTGACCTCCTGGTCCTTGTACAGTTCCTTTACCTTCTCCAGGATAGAGTCCACATCGGTACCTGCAGTAAGGTCGATACGGTTCTTGGCAATCTGGTAGGGAGGATATGTAGCACGCAGTTCGCTGGTCTTCATGCCCTTCTTGGCCAGATAGGTAAGGATAAGGGCGATACCTACGAGGGCGTCGCGACCGCTGTGGGCTGCGGGATAGATGACACCGCCATTGCCCTCACCGCCGATAACGGCGTTAACCTCGCGCATCTTGGTAACCACGTTCACCTCGCCAACGGCAGCAGCGCTGTACTGGCAACCTGCGTACTTGTTGGTAACATCGCGCAGGGCACGGGTAGAACTGAGGTTGCTGACGGTATTGCCGGGAGTGTGCTGCAGGATATAGTCGGCAACGGTAACAAGGGTGTACTCCTCGCCATACATGGTGCCGTCCTCGCAGAAGAGAGCCAGACGGTCCACATCGGGGTCTACCACGAAAGCGATGTCGTGCTCGCCCTTCTGCATGAGTTCCTTGATTTCCACAAGGTTCTTCTCCAGAGGTTCGGGGTTGTGCTGGAAGTCACCTGTAGGCTCTGTGAACAGACCGGTAATCTTCTCTACGCCCAACTGCTCAAGCAACTTGGGCAGGATAACGCCACCCACACTGTTTACTGCATCGAAAGCAACCTTGAAGTGAGCATTGCGTACTGCCTCAACGTCTACGAGGTCGAGGTTCAGCACCATGTCAATGTGCTTCTGGTCGTATGAATCGTCCTCGGTGTACTTACCCAGGTGATCAACATCTGCATATTCGAAATCCTCGGCCTCGGCAATACGGAGAACCTCCTCGCCCTGCTCCTTGTTGAAGAACTCACCCTTTTCGTTGAGCAACTTCAAAGCGTTCCACATACGGGGGTTGTGGCTTGCAGTGAGGATGATACCACCGTCTGCGCCTTCCATGGTAACGGCTACCTCGGTGGTGGGAGTGCTGGCCAGACCGATGTTGACAACATCAAAGCCCATGCCCATGAGGGTACCGCATACTACGTTCTTGACCATCTCGCCTGAGATACGTGCGTCGCGGCCGACAACGATCTTGTTGGAACCTACGGGAGAAGTCTTGCGGATTACGGTTGCATAAGCGCTCACAAACTTGACAATGTCAAGGGGGTTGAGGGTGTCACCGGCCTTGCCGCCGATGGTACCACGAATACCGGAAATGGATTTAATCAGTGTCATAGGTATTGTTGTTTATTAGGTTAATGTTATTTTTCCCATACAAATATACACATTTTTATTTAGATGCCGTTGTTCATGTTCTGTATTTCTTACAAATATACCCACTATTTGTTAGTATTTTTATGCCAATGTCTTTGTGCTGTACCATATTTTGCGTACCTTTACACGCATTTTAACCCCAAGAACACGCAAACAGCGATACCAGACATGAAGGTAATCGACCTCATACACGACAAGAACAGCAGACCGTTTTCCTTTGAGGTCCTACCACCTTTGAAAGGCAACGGAACGGCACAACTGTTCAACACGATTGACCGCCTGAAAGTCTTCGAACCACGGTACATAAACATAACCACTCACAGGAGCGAGTTCGTGTACAAGGACCTTGGCGGAGGCCTGATGCAAAGGCAGAGGGTGAGGCGCCGCCCAGGCACAATAGCCATAGCCGCCGCCATACAGCAGAGATACGGCATACCCGTGGTGCCGCACATCGTGTGCAGCGGACACACAAGAGAGGATTTGGAGTACATGCTTCTGGACCTCCAGTTTCTGGGCATCAGCGACCTGCTGGTGCTGAGAGGCGACAAGGCCAAGGAAGACCACATGTTCCAACCCACCGGCGACGGTCCTTCGCATGCCATAGAACTGATAGAGCAGATAAACAGGTTCAATGGAGGCCAGTTCTTTGACGGCACGGAGATAAAGTGCCCCGGAGAGCATTTCCGCTATGGCGTGGCATGCTATCCCGAGAAGCACGAGGAGGCGGCCAACATGGAAAGCGACATGGCCGTACTGAAGAAGAAGGTAGAACTGGGTGCCGAATATGCGGTAACACAGTTGTTCTACGACAACGAGAAGTACTTCTCCTTCGTGGAACGTGCCCGAAAGGAGGGCATCAGCATACCCATCATACCGGGCATAAAGCCATTGGCAAAACTGAACCAACTGAGCATAGTGCCCAAGATATTCCACTGCGACCTGCCGGAAGCACTTTACCGCGAGGCGGTGAAATGCCGTACGGACGAGGAGATAAAGCAGGTGGGCATAGAATGGGCGGTGGAACAATGCCGCGAACTTCTGGCCAAGGGTGCGCCTAACCTGCACTTCTACACCGTGAGCGCCGTGGACAGTATTTGTGAAATAGCAAAGAGAATATATTGAACTTCGACAATATCATAGGCCAGGAAGAAACAAAGGCCAGACTTACAGAGATGCTGGGCACCGGCAGGATACCGCATGCCCTGATGTTCTGCGGTCCAAAGGGGAACGGCAAGTTGCCCCTGGCCCTGGCATTCGCCAAGATGCTTGTATGCAAAGACAGCAGCGACGAGGCCATGCTGAGGGACTGGGCGCACCCCGACCTTCACTTCTCCCTGCCAGTATACAAAAAGAAGAGCACCGACCATCCCGTTTCTGACGACTACCTGCCACAATGGCGCGAACTGTTGTCCGAGAAACTGTACCTTGACGTGGAGGACTGGCTCCTTGCCATCAAGGCAGAAAACCAGCAGATAGTGCACTACGTATATGAGAGCGATGCCCTGCAACAGAAACTCCAACTGAAGGCCAGCCGTGGCGGACGCCGCGTGGTGGTGGTTTGGTTGCCCGAAAGGATGATGGTGCAGGCCGCCAACAAACTGCTGAAACTGATAGAGGAACCGCCCACGGAAACATACTTCCTGTTGGTAAGCGAGGACCCGGAAAAGGTACTGGGCACAATACAGAGCCGTACACAAAGGCTCAACATACCGCCACTCTCCGAAGAGGAAATCGCACAGGCCCTGGCCGAAGAATACAACCTGACAATGGAGAAGGCCATGGTGATGGCGCATGTGGCACAGGGCAGTTATACCGCCGCCCTGAAGCGTATGGATGCCGAAAGCGAGGAGAAGATGTTCTTCGACCTGTTCGTGCAACTGATGCGACTGAGTTACATGAGACGCATAAAGGACATGAGGGCATGGAGCGAGCAGGTGAGCGACCTGGGACGCGAAGCGCAGAAAAGGCTGCTGGAATACTGCCAGCGCCTCATCAGAGAGAACTTCATGTACAACTTCAAACGTCAAGAACTGGTCTACGAGACAGAAGAGGAGGCGGCCTTCAGCACCAACTTCGCACGTTTCGTGAACGAGAAGAACGTAATACCGATCATGGAAGAACTGTCCGC
>JAFVTT010000010.1 GCA_017503065.1 Bacteroidaceae bacterium
AATCTGAAAGGAGAAAGTAGAAAGGAGAAAGGTGAAAGGAGAAAGGTGAAAGGTGAAAGGAGAAAACGGAAAACTTAGAGCAATCGGGTTGACCAGACTAACAATAAACAAACAAACAACACATACATACAATGGAATTCAACAAAATCACTGCTGCCGAGGCTGCTGCCCTCGTAGAGAACGGCCACACCATTGGCCTGAGCGGATTTACTCCCGCAGGTGCCCCCAAGTGCACTCCCGCAGAAATAGCGAAGAAGGCCGAAGCCGAGCATGCCGCCGGCCGTCCCTTCAAGATCAGCGTCATCACAGGCGCCAGCACCGGACAGAGTTGCGACGGCGCTTTGGCAAATGCACAGGCCATCGACTTCCGCACACCCTACACCACAAATGCGGACTTCCGCAAGCGTGTGAACATGAACGAAATCAACTACCACGACCTGAACCTGAGCAATCTGGCCACACAGATGCGCCAAGGCTATCTTGGCGAGTTGGATTGGGGTATCATCGAGGCATGTGCCATAGAGAAGGTTGGTTCCAAGGCCCATATCTACCTGACCGCCGCCGGTGGTATCAGCCCCACGGTGTGCCGCCTGGCCAAACGTGGCATCATCGTGGAAATTAACGCTTTCCACTCCCCCCAGAGCAAGGGCATACACGACGTTTACGAGATAGAGGACCATCCCTTCCGCAAGCCCATCATGATAACAAAGGCTTCCGACCGTATAGGCAAGCCATACATCGAGGTTGATGCCGACCGCATCGTAGGTGTCATAGAGTGCAACATCCCCGACGAGGCTCGCGGTTTCAAGGATGCAGACCCCATCACCAACCAGATTGGCCAGAACGTTGCCGACTTCCTGTTGGACAACATGCGCAAGGGTCTTATCCCCAAGAGTTTCCTGAACCTGCAGAGCGGTGTGGGCAGCGGTGCCAATGCCGTCCTTGGTGCACTGGGCCAGTGCCCCGAGGTTCCCAACTTCAACATCTACACCGAAGTGCTCCAGGACGCTCCCGTACAACTCATGCGCGACGGCCGTGTGCTGAGCGCAAGTTCCTGTTCGCTGACCGTTACCAACGAGTGTCTGGAAGGTATCTACCGCGACATAGACTTCTTCAAGGACAAGTTGGTTCTGCGTCCCTCCGAGATAAGCAACTGCCCCGAAGTTATCGCCCGTATCGGTGTGTGCTCCCTGAACACAGCCATCGAGTGCGACATCTACGGACACGTCAACAGCACCAAGATTTGCGGTACCAAGATGATGAACGGTATCGGCGGCAGCGCCGACTTCACCAACAATGCCTACCTGAGCATCTTCACCTGCGGTTCTACCACCAAGGGCGGAGCAATCAGCAGCATCGTGCCTTTTGCCAGCCACATCGACCACACCAACCACTTCATTGACGCCGTAATCACAGAATATGGTGTTGCCGACCTGCGCCGCAAGAGCGACATGCAGAAGGCTCAGGAACTCATCAAGGTGGCACATCCCGACTATCGTCCCATGTTGCAGGATTACCTCCGCTTCGCACAGAAGAACGGCGGCCACACACAGCACTGCCTGTCCGCAGCCTTCGCCATGCACGACACCTTCCTCCGCACAGGCGACATGCGCAATACCAACCTGGCAGAATACATCAAGTAAAGCACTGAGTTTCACATACACACAGGGCGACCTCCGCAAAAAGGGAAGTCGCCCTGTTGCTTTTTGTACACTTTCTTGTTGCTGATACTGCTTTTTGCGAATTATTTTATATCTTTGTACGCAAGAGATAACGAGAACAAATAATTTAACCATAGTAATATCACGTATGAAAAAGCTATTCATTGCTCTTTTGGCTTTCTTTGGTCTCATGACCGCCAGCAGCCAGACAGTAACCATCTCTCCCCTGCCCCAACAGATAAGCTGGGGTGGCACAGCCTTTGCCAATTCGGAGAAGTTCTATCTCGTAGGCGCAAGCCAGGCCGATGCCGATGCCGTGGAGTTCCTTTCTTCCAAGGTGAACGTAATAGGCACCAGCGAAAAGGTTAATGCCAAGAAGTTCCCGCAGGCCACCCCCATCATCATCGGTGAGGCAAACGACAAGGCCGTAAAGAAGTTCAAGAAACTCATCCCTGCACAGGCCGAAGGCTACTACCTGAAGGTCAGCGCCGAACAGGTCATCGTTGCAGGCCGCGACAATAGCGGTACCTTCTATGGCGTGCAGACTCTGACACAGGTCATGAGTCAACCTCAGGTTATGGAATGCGAGGTTACCGACTATCCCAGCGTAACGGACCGCGGTGTTATTGAGGGTTTCTACGGCAATCCTTGG
Source organism: Bacteroidaceae bacterium (assembly GCA_017503065.1). The sequence goes on from JAFVTT010000010.1 coordinate 2,314, forward strand.
AGCCACAAGGACCGCCTGCGCCAGTTCGACTTCTATGGCCAGTACAAGATGAACACCTATGTGTTCGGTCCCAAGGACGACCCCTACCACCGTGCACGCTGGCGCGAGCCCTACCCTGCCGACGAGGCCGCCAAACTGAAGGAACTGGTAGATGCCGCTCACAAGAACAAGGTGAAGTTCGTATGGGCCATCCATCCTGCCGGCGACATCAAGTGGTGTCTGGAGGACTCCATCAACGTGGCAAAGAAACTGGATTTGATGTACGACCTGGGCATACGCTCCTTCGCCGTATTCTTCGACGATGTATGGGGCGAAGGTGCACGTGGCGACAAGCAGGCCGGGCTCCTGAACTACCTGACAGACAATTTCGTGCGCAAGCACAAGGACGTTGAGCCCCTGATTATGTGCCCCTCCCAGTACAACAAGGGTTGGACCAGCGGTGACTACCTCAACACCCTCGGCACCAAGATGTATCCCGAGGTACGCATCATGTGGACCGGTAACTCTGTGGTGGACATGATTGAGGAGAACGACATGCAGTGGATCAACGACCAGATCAAGCGCAAGGCATACATCTGGCTCAACTACCCCGTAAACGACTACTGCCAGAGCCGCATCCTCATGGGCAAAACCTATGGCAACGGTCTTAACATCAACGATATGGTGAGCGGTTTCTGCTCTAACCCCATGGAGTATGCCGAGGCTTCCAAGGTGAGCCTGTACAGCATTGCCGACTACACATGGAACATGCCGGCCTACGATTCTGTAAGGTCATGGGAACGTGCCCTTGGTGCTCTGATGCCCACCTGTGCAGATGCTTTCCGTGTGTTCTGTGAGAACAATGTTGACTTGGGCCGCACCGGTCACGGCCTGCGCCGCGAAGGCGAAAGTCCCACATTCATGGCAAGTTCTGAAACCATAGGTGGCTTGGCAGAAAGTTTCCAGCAACTCGTGTGGGCTGCCGACAATCTGTTGGCAGACGAGGTCAACAACCCCGAGATGCTTGCCGAGATAAAGCCTTGGGTAGAGAGCATGCGCCTGTTGGGCCAGCGTGGCCAGCAGTACGTAAGCATGGTATGCGACCTTGCCAACAAGGACAGCGTGGCTTTCATCGGCCACTATCGTGCACAGTTGCAGTTGGAACAGAAGCAGAAGGCTATCATCAGCCGCAACTACGAGGGTTCTATCGTCAAGGCAAAGCCCGTAGTGAGCGGTGATGTCATCACTCCCTGGCTGAACGAGAACCTGGCTGAACTTATCAAGGTTTACAAGAAGCAATACACCTACGGAGAGGAATACTTCCCAGTTCAGGCCATTGCCGACGGCGAGTACTTCATCAAGGTGAACGGCGAGTACCTGACCAATGCACAGGCAGGTGCCGACCGCGTGGGCGACTTCCCCGTGTTCCAGGCCGAGCGCGACGTAATCAACCCCCAGCGCCAGCAGTGGGTTATCGAGCAGAACAGCAAGACCGGACGCTACAAGATATACAACAAGCAGGACGGACGTTACATAAACGAGACCGGTGCTTTCTGGTTCCACAAGGAGCGCAACCCGTTCGATGCTCAGTGGCACACCTATCTGCTCGTGAAGCAGGAAGGCAAGTGGAGCATCCAGAATGCCGGTGCCGCAGGCAACGGTTACTGGCAGCGTGAAGGCAACCGTTTGGGCAGCAGAGGCACAGGCGAGTTCATCTTCGAAATCGAAAAGGTAAACTAATATATAGACTTCCTAGGTTATCTAGACCATCTAGATTATCTAGGCCATCTAGAATATCTATACAAACTAGATTAACTAAACCTCTATCATAAAATCCTCATAAATGAAGAAAATACTTTCCCTCCTTGCTGCCGGTGCCATCGCACTGGCAGCATCCGGTCAGCAAAACCTCACCCCTGAGGTGCTCTCCTCACTGAAGCAGAGTTATGCCGGCAACTCAGCCGACCGTGCACGCCAGAGCGTAGTGAGCAACGGCAGTTTCCGCAAACTGGCCATGCGCCCCGTAGTGAATACCACCGGTGTCAACACACATTTCTCCGTAGACATCCGCAATACCGGCATCACCGATCAGCAGAGCAGCGGACGATGCTGGATGTTCACCGGTCTGAACGTCCTCCGCAACAAGGCTATGAAGAAGATTGGCGTGAGCGGTTTCCAGTTCAGCCACATCTACCTGTTCTTCTACGACCAGTTGGAGAAGTCCAACCTGTTCCTGCAGGGCATCATAGACACACGCAATGAGAGCATCGACCACCAGAAGGTGCAGTGGCTCATGCAGAATCCCTTGTCCGACGGTGGCACATACACCGGTGTGGCTGACCTCGTAAGCAAGTACGGCCTTGTTCCTGCCGAAGTGCAGGCCGAAACATGGGCCAGCAACAACACCAGCGAGATAGACGGACACCTGAAGCGTAAGTTGCGCGAGATTGCCATCAACCTGCGCGAGCAGGCCGAGGCCGGCAAATCGGAGGCAGAACTCCAGGCCTACAAGGTGGAGCAACTGAAGACCATCTACCAGATGCTTGTCCTGGCCTACGGCGAACCCGTCCAGGAGTTCCTTTGGGCACCACGTGGCAAGGATGGCAAACAGCTCTCCGAACTGAAGAAGTACACTCCCATGGAATTCTATAAGGAGTACTGTGGCGAATCCGGAGACCTCCAGAACGACTACGTCATGCTCATGAACGATCCCTCGCGTCCATATAATAAGGTATATGAGATAGACATGGACCGCCACATGCACGACGGCCACAACTGGCTCTATCTGAACCTCGACATGAAGGACCTCGCTCCCATTGCCATCACATCTCTCAAGGACAGCACACAAATGTACTTCTCCTGCGACGTGGGCAAGTTCCTGGACAGCAAGAGCGGTATCCTGGACATTCAGGCATGGGATTACAACTCCCTGCTCGGCACCACCTTCGGCATGAACAAGAAGCAGCGCATACAGACACGCGACTCCGGTTCTTCACATGCCATGACCCTCATGGCCGTAGATTTGGACGAGAAGGGCAATCCCATCAAGTGGAAGGTGGAGAACTCATGGGGCGCAACCAGCGGCCACAACGGATACCTGATCATGACCAACGAGTGGTTCAACGAATACATGTTCCGAGTTGTTGTCAACAAGAAGTATATGCCCAAGAAGTTGATGAAACTCATGGAGCAGAAGCCCATTCTGCTTCCTGCATGGGACCCAATGTTCATGGAAGAGAAGTAGTACAACATTCCCCGTAAATATTATAATACCCCGTAGTGCGTGTGAAGCTACGGGGTATTATGTTTCTAATACAAGTTATTTTCTACTAATTCCAATTATTGTCCCAAATACTTTCTGTTTTTACTTCATCTGTCCTTGCATTTAGTATGACATCATCAACTTCTTCTGATTCTAAAGAAACAGAAGATGAAATTGGAAGAGTTACGTCACAATTGATTTCTATACATTTGGGATGTTCATATACCTTCTTCATGTCAAAAATTTTTATTATTTGATAATAACTTTCTTTTCTCCTATTACATATACTCCTTTTGGCAGATTGTTATCCGCGTTATTTCCACTCAACTCCTTCCCTACCAGTCTGCCATCGATAGAATATACATCCGTTCCTGCTTCAGACAAATCCTTTTCGACATCTGTTATACCGGTCTCCATATCATTTGTATGTGAAACACTAATATATCTTGCATTTGCGGAAGATGTAGGTATGGAGATGAAAGCACGGAAAGGATACACAGTTCCATTGCTGCCCACCTTCACAAAAGTTCCATCAACGGAATTGTATCCATAATACGATACTGAGGCATCAGAATCAAGCCGTGTGGTTGAAAATACCCCAGCCATTGTCACATTATTACTCTCTATATCATTCATGACATCACTTGCAGAGACCTGCACATTTACAAGGTCTGCAAATGGAGAACTATCTGTCTTGCATCTTACTATATAAGGTGTATTTGCCGACATTTCGGAAACAGTTTCAAACTTCAGCATGTTTGAAGCCGCATCATACGAAGCAAGACGTTCCACTTCAACACCAGATTTACTTATTTCTGCAAGCTGATCTGTTGATATACTGAAAGGAAGACAAACTGTAGACCATTGGCCTGCCTTAAAAACTCTGTCAAAATTAACATTAGATACTTTGAATGAGCAGGGAGAACAGAAACTCCTGCCTTCATCTGTGAGGTTCAGTTGAGAACAGGTATTGCCATCATCATTCATAGCAACTATATTAGCAGCACCTATCAGAGTCTCAGTTCCTGCTGCAGATGCAGAAAGTAGCGCAAGACCATTTCCACCAACCACAGGAACAGCGCCAATAGAGTCTGCTTCGCTGATGTCAAGCAATGTAATATCCTTATTTGCCGCCATCTCCTCATTCATTGCTTCTATTGTAAATGATGGGATATAACCAGTCAGCTCTTTCAGTTCCACTTTTTCCTCTGATTTCAATGGAGATTCTCCTATTGTAATATAGGATGTGGATTCCACCGGCTTGAATTTTTTGGTGTTGTCAGCATTGGTAATCACAGTATTACGGATACGTACAGGATAAACTCCCTGTTTCATATTCTCGTCGGTAAGATAGTATGCTCTCATTATCTCGCCATCCAGTCCTGTCAGTTCTCCTTCCGCTTCTAGCGTAAATACCATAACTGTTATCCATCCGCCATCAAAGGGGTCGCTGTATTCTGCGAGATAGTCAAAGGTCTTGTTGCCTCTCCTGTCCACTGTATATGATACACGGTCTTCGTTGAATTCAAAAGGATCCAAACCATCCGTATTGTCCAGCGACATACCTTCGGGCAGAAGGATGTCAAACTGGAATGCCAGCATTTTTTCAGAGTTCCTCATCTCTATGCTTAAGCTCTGTACATCATCGGTTGTAACTCCTGCAGTTGTTTCAAAGGGCACAACCTGTATGACATTCTCCGCTCTTCCTGTTGCTGTTCCAACAACAATGAATACCAATATAAATAATAATTTCTTCATGTTTATTCTTTTTTTAGTACTATGTTAACTATACCCATAGCATCTGCCACGTCTATCTCCGTATCACCGGTTACGTCAGATACCTCTTCAATGAAAACCTCTGTCTTCTTCTTCAGTACATAGTTGGCAAGGTTCATCACGTCAGATACATCCACTTCATTGTCACCATTAGTATCACCGTTTTTATATATTGCTATACGTCCGTTTCGTGTAGAAGCAGTCAGGTGGTTGCCATCAGCTTCCGTTACGGAAACCTGGTTTATCTTCACACGTCCAGAAGTTCCTGTAGTATAGTCATCAGCAACCGTTACACGGAATCTCAGCAATTCTGTACTTGTGGCCGCAACCTTACCGCCAATCATGGAGAACATGTATGTCGTATCGTCTACCGCAGTCATTGATACGTCGTACCCTACAGCCTTTTCCGACAGGTAGATCTCCTCCAAGTCAGGTTCAAGTCCCAATGGGAAGGTTATCTGGAACGTCATGTCGTACAGGTCTTCGAGATTTGACAATATCAACGGAACATTCAGCACATCTCCCGGCTTGCCATTTACCGTCATCAGGTAGAAAGAATATTTCTTGTCTGTTGGCATTGACGGTTCGTTAGGAGAAGCAGGAGAGAATTGGAATACTGCCACAAAGTCCACATTTTCCTTACCCATTGTGTAAGAAAAAGAATTCAGTGTGGTATACAGTTCGTCGTTCAGATACCATCCCACGAATACATATCCGTCGTTTGCCACGGCCTTGAGTGTTGTACTGTTTCCTTCCAGCAAGCGTCCGCTTCCCACACTGACAGTACCGCCGTCTTCCGTACTCACGGTAATGTTGTGTCTGAGAATCGGGTCAGACGGTTCAACCGGATTATTGGGGTCAAAAGCAAAATGGGCAGTCAGAGTTTCATTTTCTGCCGTTGTCGCATAGTAGAAGTCACGCTCTGTAGACACGACCTCATCTTTCGTGTTTGTCCAGTTTACAAACTTGAATCCTTCATCAGCAGATGCTCTCAGACGTATGGACTTTCCTGCCTGATACTTACCTCCACCGCTCACTGAGCCGCCGGTTTCGGCGGCCAGTGTCAGGCGGAAGTATTGGATCAGTTTAGGGTCGTCAGGCTCATTGGGACCGTCTGGATTGAAGGTGAAGTTGGCAATCAGTACTTCGTCACTGTCTCCTTTTGTGAAACTATAGGATTTACTTTCAGATACCACATTGCCATTTTCATCCGTCCAGTTTTCAAATACATATCCTGTAGCATTTGATACACGAATCCCCACGGTTGTGCCAGGGACATATCGTCCGCTACCAGATACCGTACCGCCGTCCGACGGGTTTGCCTTCAGAGTCAGCTTTCTTGGAGGCACACCGGGTTCCGTTGGGCTGGTAGGGTTAAAGTCATCTTGTCCCCAAGCGACAAGACAGCAGAGCAACATCGCCAGAAAGGACAAATATCTTGTTCTTTTCATAGTTGCATGGTTTTTACTTTACGGTTACTTTTCCTGTTCCCTGTACTGTGCGTACGATGTATATGCCCTGAGGCATATTGTTGAACGATACGTTTCCGTTGCTGTAGGTTTCTGCCACCTTGCGGCCGTCCACAGTATATACGGAAACATTGCCCTTTATTCCGTTCACCAGAATGTTGTTGCCGTCACATTCCAATGCTCCGTCTGCCATTTCAGCATCTTCGATGCCGGTTTCAGAAGAGCTGGTAATGTTCAGGGTGAAGCGAGAGTTGTATGTGCCTGCTTCAGCAGTAAATTCATAGTCACCCTTTGACAGGTCGTGCTTCACTCCGGCCTTGTGGTCAATCAGTATGACAGAACCGGCCTCATTGCGAGGCATGCTGATTCTGTGTGTGCCGCTGGTTGATACCACTACACCCAGTTTCACTATGCCCTTGTCCAGAGGACGTTCGTTGATGGCATATTCCGTTTCCTCGCTGTCTATGGTATAGATCTGTGGAACGCCTGCCTCCATGGTCATGAACTTGCATGCATCATAACTGGTCTCGTATCCAAGAGTAGAAGTCTCGTTCAGTACCACACGTGTCTTGTCGGTATACTTGTCGGCGCTGACGGTAATGTCGATAAGCTGACGGTTTGAAGCCTGTGAGTACATGGGGCGTGCCGCAGACTGGTTGGTAATCACGCTTGTCAGCTGACGTCCGCTTTGGGGGAAGGAGATAAGTTCGGTTCCTTCGGGACACTGCACGAAGAAGGCTTCGTTGGGACGGATAGCATAGTCGTCGTCAATGATAGAGTATGCGGCGTATGTCTTGTTATATACATCGTACACGGTGATGGGGGCGGTGAAGTTCAGCGTGTGTATGTTGAAGTAGCACTGCCAGGGGTTGCCCACCAGGTTCCAACCATTGTCGGACATCCTTTCGGATGCATTTGCAGCCAGAGCCTTCTTAAACTCCTCGTTGGAAACGATGTTCTGCTTGCTCTCGTTATCCAGGGCACGGAATGTCAGTGTGGTTGCAACGCTTGTCTGTACGATAAAGCCGGTACCAGCCTCAATAACGGCATCTTCGGCATAGTCCTTCCAGTTGCCCACCACACCCTCGGATGCACGTGTAGCACCGTCATAGTAGCGGATTGCCATTCTTGCTTCGGAGTTGTTTGTAATTTCGTTTACCTTAATGTCGAAGGGCAGGCTGATGAAATACCATTTCTTGGCATCAACCTTGTGGTGATGTACACATTCTCCGCTGATAGTTGTGGCATCGTTGTTTACCAGTATCTTGCCGAAGGCATAGTCGCTCTGCTGAGTTTCGTTGTCATAGATAGCATTGTAGTGATCCACATATACTTCCAGATTGTCTATATTCTGTGCGTTTTCACCATTAATTTTAACCGAACCGCTATTGGCAATGAAAAGATTGGGTGTACCGTCTATACGCTCACGGTTGTTCAGAACCAGGTTGCCCCTTACATTCCAGTCCTTAATATCTGCTGTGTTGAAACCTTCAATGTTATAGTTGTACCAGTATTCATCCAATTTATATGAATTTACAAGGAATGACGGCACTCTGAGTGTCAGGTTGGGTGATGTGCAACCATCCAGGAAACTGTTTTTATATTCCCCAGCAACTACTGTGGGAGATTTGAATGTTACCGTTTCCAGATTTTCGCAATTATTCAAAATGCCCTGGACATCATCTTTATAGAAGGATGTGGGGAATTCTGCTGAAACTAACTTTTTGTTAGAGGAGAATCCACTGTTAGAAAAATAGGAGCTGAGTCTTTCCCAAACAGTTAATGCTTCTGGTACAACCAGATTTACGGTTCCTGAGTTGCTGAATGCGTTCTGGCCCAATGTTGTCAGTGTTTCCGGCAGGGTAGCGCTAAAGTTCTCTGTACCGCTAAATGCACTCTCTCCGATTCGTGTAATTCCATTGTGTAATCCAAAAGTGTTCAATTTGATACAACCAGAATAACAATAATCTGGAACATAACTAAGCCCCTGTGGATATTTGGCTGTTACAAGGTCCCTACAACTTTCGAAAGCACGCTCCCCAATATATGTCATATTGTCAGGAAGAATTGCTTCTGTAATACATGATTCATAAAAAGCACTATTACCAATTTCTTTCAGTGTGGACGGGAATGTTAGGGTTTCTACGTATGATTCATAAAACGCTTCGTTTCCTATAATTTCCAGAGTGTTTGGCAATACTATTTCATGAAGGAACTGGCATTTGTCGTCAGCCTTCTTAAATTGGTAATCAGGTATTTTGGTTACAATGGCATCGCTAAGATCAAGACTCTGGAGGTTGGTCATCATACCAATTTTAGCCCAGTCATCATCATTCATCTTACCACTGACTTTCAGACAACGAACATCCTTAATATGGTCAACATGATATAGTACTTCTGCACCTAAACTACCAGGTTCAAGAAGACTTACACTGATTGTTTCAGGAATGGAAATAATACCAACATTACTAATAGTAGCATCCGTATAATAATCTCCTGTATATTTAAATTTCCATAGTATATGGTGAGTTCCTGCAGAAAGTCGGTCAAAAAAACGGTGAACAGGACCATAATCACCTATGATATTACGAATTTCTTCTCCATCGATGTAGACAGAACAAATTAAATCTGATATACCAAAATCGTAAACCAACTTTGATTCTTTGTCTATTGTAATTGTTGCGGTAATGGAGTCTCCTTCTTCTGGATGAATATTATTGACTGTCACACCTGTTCCACCATACTCGGTTACATCTCCCTTACCAAATAAAACAGGATAATCTGTCCATTCCTTTTGTTGATATGATAATGTAAGGGCAAGACCATTTGTCAGAACACGTGCTGCCTCTTCCAGTTCTTCTGTTGTGCTCTCTGCGTCTTCGTATATAGCCTCGTAGTATTCTGTAGGATAGTTGTATGGATTAGTAGCCTCCAAGGCAGTGTAAAGTTTGTGTCTTGCAAAATAGTGCTTGGCAACTTCTGCATCCACAAAATTCCAATGAATACTTCCTTCGGTCATGTCCGCATAATAACTACCATCCCTATTAGGGTCATAACCAAAATACCTATTGTCTTCATATTCTTTTAGTTGAATTAGATAATGGTCAGAAGATTTAATTATGTTAAATGGAGTCCCTGTGAAGCCAGGATAACTGTAAGCATAAACCGTGTTATTACTTCCTTTAGTAAGAAACAAGTCCTGACTACTGCCATCTAATAATTGAATGCTGTATCCTCCTTCTGATTTTTCTAACATTTGGACAGTCGTTCCATAAGTTCCTACGTGCAGATAAAATATACCTGCATCCACGTTATACAGACAGAAACTCTTTCCTGCTTCAAACGTAGTGAATTCTGGAAATGTCGGTGCCACTCTCTCTGCCCATGAAGATACACACAGGCAGATGCTTGCCACAAAAAGGACAAGGCGTAATTTTGTTTTGTTCATAACTTTGTTTTTGTTGGTGAATAAAAAATAATACTTGGCGTTTGGTTGGTTGGAAAACAAAAAGGACGCAAACTATCTTCGTCCGCTTACAACCAACCGGGTACCGCCAAGTAACCCTCACCGGATAAGCATACAGATAGTCTACGTCCATATAGGACGCAAACCTTTGTATTGCTTATTCTCCGGTTTTGAAATTGGCGGTTTCGGTCGGTCGGAACAAGAAACAAAAGTTTCGCTTTTGGGACATTCCCTTCAAGGGAAGTCACGTCTACGCTTTTTGTTTTTGAGTGCCCGGATTGTCTAAAATCCCGCAAACACTCGAATATCGACTAATTCTTTCTGTGTCGTTCTTTTAGTTTATACAGATGAAACAAATTGATTTTCCTTTTACTACGTCACTGCGCAAAGAAACACATTGACAGCGCAAAGGTAACACTTTTTTTGAAAATAAGTAAAGTTCCGGCGTTTTATTTAAACCCAAATCGGTTCATTAGACTGTTACGCGCTAATGACCGATTTGGGATTAATAACAAGATAAATACAAAAATGATATATTTATGGGTGCGATTCGGTGTGAAATTACGCTTTTGTCTTCACTGTAACGAGGGCGAATCATTACCGTTCGTTCATTTAACGATTACCGATGACAAGGGCTTGTCTTCACGAAGACACGAAAGAGACACCGTGAGAACAAGTTTTAACCCAAATCGGTCATGACAGATTTAGAATCATGGTATTCCGTCAGTTGTTCTCCACTACCACGAAGAGTTTGTCGTTGCGGCGCACTTTCTGTGGCATGGCTATGCTGATGTGCTGGCCTTTCTTTGCCACCTCTACGGGTTTTAGGTCGTAGCGTATTTCATCGGCCGTGCTATATAGGGCACCGGTGGTGGGACCGGTGATGAGAATCTTGGCTCCGCGAGGCAGTTCGCATGCCTCTATCTTGAATTCAGCCACACCAAGTTTGGAGAAATAGCGCACCACCTTGCCGCAATAAACCTTCTTCTCGGTAGCGGCACTGCCGTGCACCTCGCTCCACTCTCCCAGGCTCTTGCCCTGATAGTATCCGTCCCAGAAACCACGGTTGAACACGGTGGCAAGGCGTTTGTCCAGTTCGTCCTTCAGTTCCTCCGTGAAGGTGCCTTCCAGCACGGCATTGATGGCCTCGTTGTAGCACGACACCACGGTGCTCACGTACTCAGGACCTCGGGCACGTCCCTCAATCTTGAAGACGCGCACGCCGGAGTTCATCATCACGTCCATGAAACGGAGGGTCTTCAGGTCCTTGGGCGACATGATGTACTTGTTGTCAATGTCCAGTTCGGTGCCAGTTTCACGGTCGCGCACGGTATATGAACGTCGGCATATCTGCATGCACTCGCCACGGTTGGCCGACTTCCCCACGTTGTTCAGGGACAGGTAGCACTTTCCGCTCACCGCCATGCACAGGGCACCGTGGCAGAACATCTCTATGCGGATTAGTTCGCCCTTGGGACCGCAGATGTTCTCCTCTATGATGTGACGGTATATCTCTGCCACCTGCTCCATGTTGAGTTCGCGTGCCAGAACCACCACATCGGCGAACTGGGCATAGAAGCGCAGGGCCTCTATGTTGGATATGTTCAGTTGGGTAGACAGATGCACCTCCTGCCCTATCCTGTTGCAATAGGACATGACGGCAATGTCGCTGGCAATGACGGCACTGATGCCTGCCTCCCTGGCGGCATCCAGGATGGTGCGCATGAGAGGCAGATCCTCGCCGTAGATGATGGTGTTTACGGTCAGGTAACTCTTCACACCGCATATCCTGCACTCGTGGGCGATCTCCTTCAGGTCGTCTATGGTGAATGCCGAGGCGGAATGGGCCCTCATGTTCAGGTTCTCTATACCGAAGTATATGCTGTCGGCACCTGCACGCAGAGCGGCGGCAAAGGACTCCCTGGAACCTACGGGAGCCATTATCTCAAAATCCTTACGTGTCATTATATAAAGCGGTTAGCGGATGAGCGGATGAGCGGTTAGTTTTCCGTTTTCAGCATTGCTCTTATTTCTTCTATTATCTGGAAGAGTTCCTCCACCGTCTCGGCACGCAACATCTTTATGCGTGTCTCGCGGAAGTTGGGGATACCCTTGAATATGGGCGAGGCGGCAAGATGCCTTCTCACATGCAGGATGCCGCGGTATTCGTCTATCCTCTCCACCGAGGTGATTACCTGCTGCTTCAGTATGCCCATCTTTTCGTCCAGAGAGAGAGTGCCGCCCTGCAACTCGCGGAATATCCACGGGCGGCCGAATGTGGCACGTCCCACCATTACGGCATCCACACCGTAGCGGTCGAAACATTCACGTACACGCTCCTTGGTACTGATGTCGCCGTTTCCTATGATGGGGATATGCATGCGCGGATTGTTCTTCACCTCACCTATCAGTGTCCAGTCGGCCTTGCCCTGATACATCTGCGCACGGGTACGGCCGTGGATGGTAAGCGCCTGTATGCCCACGTCCTGAAGACGCTCTGCCAGGTCAACGATGAACGGCGTGCCGTCTGCGAGGTAAAGGCCTGGGGTGTCCCACCCAAGGCGTGTCTTTACCGTGACAGGGGTGTCGGGGACAGCCTCCACCACGGCCTTGGTTATCTCAAGAAGCAGGGGCACATTCTGGAGCATGCCGCTACCTGCCCCCTTGCCGGCAACCTTTCTGACTGGGCAACCGAAATTGAGGTCCAGCACATCGGGATGTGCCTGGTCAACCACTATCCTGGCCGCCTCGCGCATGGCATCCACGTCCTTGCCGTAGATCTGTATTGCCACGGGGCGCTCGTCCTCGCAAACCTGCAGTTTGGCAAGGCTCTTGTTGACCATGCGTATGAGGGCATCCGAACTGACAAACTCGGAATACACCATGGCCGCCCCCATCTGCTTGCACAGCAGACGGAAGCCTATGTCCGTGACGTCCTCCATGGGAGCCAGGAATATAGGTTCGTGCCCAAGGTCGATGTTTCCTATCTTCATCCTATGCTCCTGCTTTCTGGCTGAACACCAAGGCATACATCTTCATCTGTTTCAACATGGCCAGCAAGCCGTTGGAACGTGTGGGCGAGAGGTGCTCCCTCAGACCTATCTGCTCTATGAAGTAGAGATCGGCATCCAGTATGTCCTGCGGTGTCTGGTTGTTGAGCACGCGCACCAGCAGGGCAACGATACCCTTCACTATCAGCGCATCGCTCTCTGCCTGGAACTGCACTTTGCCGTCCACCATGTCTGCCTGAAGCCACACACGGCTCTGGCAACCGTCTATCAGGTTCTGCTCCGTCTTGTATTGCACGGGCAGTTCCGGCTGGTCGCTGCCCATGTCTATGAGCAACTGATAACGGTCCATCCAGTCGTCAAAGTCCTGGAATTCCTCTATGATTTCGTCCTGTATCTCGTTTATACTCATGAATATGTGTTTATACTGTTTCTTATTGATGATTTTGGCGGACACGGCATGCCGTGTCCCTACTCTCCCTCGCAACCGTTCATCACCCTTTAGGGATGGAATGAATTACTGTTCGTTGTAAAGGAGTTGCAATACGGTTTGTCCCACCGCCTTCAGTACGTTCTTGTCTATGTTCTCGGGGGTGTCGTTCACGGTGTGCCATGTGGGGCCGAAACTGCTTGGGCCATAGTTGAAGTACGGCACGATGTCTATGCAGGGAATACCTGCTATGGCATTCACGTTCACATGGTCGTCCACCAGGCTTCCGCCGTCCGTATTGGGGAAGAACTGCCCGTAACCGAGGTCGGATGCCAGTTTCCATACCTTGTTGACAACGTGGTTGGCAAAGTACACGCTAACCTGCTCCTTGGCAAAGGTGGCGCCACGGCCTCCCACCATGTCCAGAAGGATGCCATAGCGCGGATTGTAACCTATCTGGCGCATCTGCTCTGCCCACACCTTGCTGCCCAGACACCATGTGTCCTGGTCGTCGCTTGGCTGAGCCTCAGCCCATTCAGGTGTACCCATATCCTCGGCATCGAAGCATACGAAGTCTATGCCCAGGTCCTTCATGGGTTGTTGCTGGATGAGACGTGCTATCTCTATCATCACCGCCACACCGCTGGCACCGTCGTTGGCACCAAGTACCGGTTTCTTGTGGTTAGCCTCATCGGGGTCGTTGTCTGCCCAGGGACGAGTGTCCCAGTGGGCACAAAGCAGGATCCTGTATTGTGCCTGCGTGTTGGTGCTGGCAATTATGTTGCGGCAGGGCATGGAGGTTCCGTCCCACACCGTCACCTGTGTCTTCTGTTCGCTTACCACACAACCCTTGCTCTCGAACTGTGCCTTTATCCATTCGGCACACAGGTCGGCCTCCTTGGTACCGAGCAGGCGCGGACCGAAGGCACATTGCTCCTCGATATAGCGGAAGGCACTGTCGGCCATGAACTCCGGACACTCTTTGTTGGCAGGTGCACTGCTCTTCTTCTCCTTCTTCGTGCCTGTGCAGGAGAAGGCAAGGACAAGTGCCATGACAAGCGATAATATATATAATGTATTTCTCATGCCTTTATAAAGTATTTCTATTGACATCACAATGTATTCCTAAACCCGATGCAATGTATTCCAAACCTTGATGCAATGCATCTCATCCCCTGAAACTCTGTGCCTCGCGCATCACCCTGAGGAAATTCTCTCCCCAAAGCAGGCGCAGGTCGGCTTCGGAATAACGTTCGCGCAGCAGGGCACGTGTCAGGTTTATCAGTTCGCCTGCATGTGCCAGTCCCGGCACTCCTCCGTCGCCATCGAAGTCGGTGCCTATGCCCACATGCTCTATGCCCATGATGTTCACGGCATGGTTTATGTGCTCTATGGCATCAAGCACGGAGGCTTTGGAGTCCTGACGCAGGAATCCCTCGTAGAAGGTCACCTGCATAACACCACCCTTGCCGGCAAGGCTTCTCATCTGCCCGTCGGTGAGGTTACGGGGATGGTCGCAAAGGCTTCTGCAACTGGAATGGCTGCACACTATGGGAACCTGGGAGATATCCATGGCATCGTAGAAACTCTTTTCCGAAGCATGGCTGAGGTCCACCATCATGCCCAGGCGGTTCATCTCTCGTATCACGTCGGCACCGAACTGACTTACTCCGCCGTGCTCGTCGTTGCTCTTTCGTGCAGAGTCGCAGATGTCGTTGTCACCATTGTGGCAAAGGGTCATGTACACCACTCCCCGCTTGCGGAAGTGTTCTATCTGTGCAAGGTCATGTCCTATGGCATAACCGTTCTCTATGCCCAGCATTATGGCCTTCTTGCCTTCGTCCTTCAAGCGGTAGAGGTCGTCGGGAGTGTATGCCAACCCCGCCTCGCTACAGTGCGACGATACCGTCTCCTCTATCTGGGTGATGATGCGTTTGGCCTTGGCCGTTGCTGCCAGGTGTGCCTCGCCTGTACGCTCGCCCTGCGGCAGGTATGCCACCATTATGGAGGCATCCAGGTGACCGTCCCTCATGCGTGGCAGGGTGACGAGCCTTTCTTCGTCCGTGCCGAACTTCATGGGCGTGTCGCAATGGGAGTCCAGAGAAAGTATGCGGCCATGCACCTTCTTTGCCTGGGCATAGTTGCATGACTCATTTACCAGCCACTGGAAGATTGGCATCTGGCTCTTGTCACCGGCCAGGATGAAGCACTCCGGGTGCCATTGCACGCCAAGGATACTCTTGTGCTCGCTGCTCTCCACGGCCTCTATCACTCCATCCGATGAACGTGCCGACACCTTGAACAACTTGCCGGGGCATTGTACCGCCTGATGGTGGAAGGAGTTGACTGGCAACTTCAATTCGCCCTTCTCGCTTTCGGCAAGGCCTGAACCCCTGAACAGTCCCCCAAGCAGGCTGTCCTTATCAATGAAGGCCGTGTGAGACGACTGCTCGCGCACAAGGTCCTGACTGTGCTTTATGAGCGGAGCATCCTTGTACTGTACACCCAGGTCCTGGTATATACTGCCACCCAAGGCCGCCGCCAGCATCTGTATGCCACGGCATATACCCAGCATGGGAATCTGGCGGTCGTATGCCATGCGTATGAGTTTCAGTTCAGACACATCGCGCTCGGGGTTGATACCATGCAGTTGGGGTATCGGCTCTTCGCCCACAAGCAGAGGGTTCATGTCCGAACCGCCACTGAGCACAATGCCGTCCAGTTCGTCCAGAAGAGCCGACATTGCGGCATCGTCCGTGTAAGGAGGTATCACAACAGGACTGCCCCCTGCCTCAAGGACACTCTGGTAGTATCCCTTGGCCAGTTCGCAACCCTTGTCGCCGAAATTGCCGGTTATGCCTATAAGAGGTTTCATAGTGCTTGTTTAAAACGGAAAAGTGAAAACGGAAAACGGATGGTGTCGGGGTAGGGACGCTGCATGCAGCGTCCGCCAATGGTTGGTTGAGTGTTTTTCTTGCGTTTTGTGGAGTTCTTCGGACGCTGCACGCAGCGTCCCTACTGTTAGGTATTTGTTATGCTATCCCCTTTCCGTTCGTTAATCGGTTATCTTCTTCCAGTCCTCCTCCATCTGTGGCTTTGCCTCCTTGTGAGGTCCGCCGATTGGCAATTCCTTCTTTATGCTCTGAGTCAGCGAAATCAGAGTTTCCGTGCTTACAACACCGTTTATCTGTTGCAACTTGCCGTTGAGGAGTTCCATCAGATGGGCATTGTCCTTGGCATACAACTTGATAAGCATAGTGAAGGGACCTGTGGTATAATGGCACTCCACAATCTCGGGTATCTTGGCAAACTCTTTCACCACTGCATTGTACATGCTTCCCTTCTCCAGAGTGATGCCAATGTATGTGCTTGTGTTGTATCCGAGACTGGCTGGATTGACGTGGTATCCGCTACCCACTATCACATTCATGTCTATGAGCCTCTGCACGCGCTGGTGAATGGCGGCACGGCTTACACCGCACTTGGCGGCAACATCCTTGAACGGTATGCGGGCGTTGTTTGATATAATTTCTAAAATCTTTTTGTCGAGAGAATCAATCTTTTCCATGGCATTCTTTACATTTTGACACACAAAGGTACGGAAAAGCTGGCATTTTTCCAAAACAATATTGACCTTTTTCAACAATCGCAATACCGCTACACCATAATATATACTACGATATACGTCTATATGATAAACGTATTGGGCACATTACGTAAACTTTACAAAATGATATGATTACTTAGATAGCATGAATATGACTAAGGGTCAGTCTTGCCAGATAGTCGTAGTGCTCTCCGTCAATGCACTTCTCGCACATGAAGCCATGCTCATTAGCATACATGGAGAGGGTGTCGAAGTCGATGTAGAGCCAGTCGAAGGGTTCTCCCTTGATGCCACGGTATTGCATGCGGTAGTCAATCTCGCCATAGTAGGCACCGGCAAGGTTGATGTCGAAGGAACCGTCCTCGTTCTCGAAGACATAACGGATATCGGATGAATCGAGCAGCACCTGGCCACCAGGAGCAAGAATTTGCTTCAGGCGCATGAAGAACTCGGGCAGGCGCTCTATCTTGCCCACAATGCCTATGCCGTTCATGGCCATGAGAATGGTATCGTACTTCTCGTCGAATGTCTTGTCGAAGAAATCCACAACTTTGGCATCTATGCCCCGCTGCCTCATCACGTCTACGGAAAGCGTGGATATGTCTATTGCCATCACCTCCAGGCCTCTGTTCATGAGTTCCAGGGAATGGCACCCCGAACCTGCACCAACATCCAGCACACGGCCACGGCACAGGCGCAGTGCCTCCTGCTCCTGTGGCGGCATGTCCTCCAAAGTCCTGAAAAGGGTATCTACAGGTATCTCGTCCTCGTAGAACTGACTGGAAAACACTCTCAGCCTTGCTGCCCTGCCCTTGGCATAATACTCGGCAATGGCAGCACCCATGGGGTCTTTTCCTGTATCTAATGTAATTCTCATTTGTGGTTATGTTTTGGGGAATGTGAAGAGGATATTGGAGTAATAGGAGTAATCGGAATATTACGAATTAAGTAGAGAGGAAAGTAGCAGCCAGCAGTAGGGACGCTGCGTGCAGCGTCCGAAAGACCTGCAACGTCCCTACCCCAGCTCATCCGCTCACCACTCACCACTCACCGTTCATTTTACTTCATCAATTCCTTTACCGCCGCCTGAATCTGAGTGTCCACACCGCGGAGCATGTCCTCGGGTGTAACGTAGCACTCGATGTCGGGTTCCAGTTGCTGGTTCTCAAGATAGTTGCCGCGGTTGTCCTTGGTGCCCACCTGGGGTATGCCGAAGGTGTACTGGCCGATGTTCTCCCACCATACTGCGGTCATGGTACCGGGAACGGGAGCACCTATGAGTTTGCCTATACCCATTTCCTTGTAGAGCCAGGGGGTGCCGTGGGCATTGGAATAGTTGTTCTCGCATACAAGCATGCACGATGGCTTCACCCAACGGTCGAAGGGATCGTTGCCTATGAACTTGCCACGCGGGGTAAAACGTGAGTAGGCCTTGCCCGAGAGGGCTATGCATACATCGTTGTGCAACCATCCGCCACCATTGTGCCTGGTGTCTACGATAACGGCATCGCGCATACGGTTCTTCTCGGAAAGCAGGTTCTTGTAGAACTCGTGGAAGGAGGCGGCATTCATGGCTTCTATGTGTACATAGGCCAAACGTCCGCCGGAAAGGCTGTCCACCATGTGCTCGTTGCGACGCACCCATCGCTTGTAGAGCAATTCTTCCTGCTTGCCCCATGAGATTGGGCGTACCACAATCTCCTTCTTCTCGCCCTTGATGCTAAGGCGTGTGGCCTTGCCGGCCTTGCCGGCGAGCATGGGATAGTAGTCGGCACAAGCCTCTATCTTCTTTCCGTCTATGGAAGTGATGATGCTGCCGGCCTTGATGACCTTGCACACATCCAGCGGACCGCCCGAAAGCACCTCTGCCACCCTGATACCCTCACCCTGGTATGTCTCGTCGGGGATGATGCCCAACTGAGCCACAGGCAATGAACTGGAGGGAGCATGATAACGGCAACCGGTATGGCTCACGTTGAGTTCGCCAAGCAGTTCGCTTGCCATCTCGGCAAAGTCATAGCCGTTGTTGATATGGGGAAGGAAACGCTTGTATGTCGTGTAGAGGCGCTCCCAGTCGGCACCGTTCATGCCGGGGTCGTAGAGTTTCTCCTTTGTCTGGCGCCAGATGTGCTCGAAGTTGTATGCCTGAGTCTTGGCAGGCTGTGTCACGGTGAATGCCTCGAACGGTATGGTCTTGACAGAAGCGGAATTGAGATTGAGTTGGCACAGGGTACCGCCCTGACCGATGAAATAACAGGTGTTGCCACTCTTGTCAAGTTGGAACGAACGTGCATCTATGCGTTGCATCTTCAACTCCGTACGCTCCTCAACGAAGTCGCGGACCCATAGAGCCATGTTGCCGTTGTGGGGGGCAAGATAATAGAGGCGTGTACCCTCGTTGTTCATCACCGCATCCGACAGGTGCGATGACTGGAATGTAAGGCGCATGGTACGGTCGTCGAGGTTGTCCAACTGTAGTTCCAGTGCCTCCACCTTCTTCTCCTTCTCGGTACTGTCCTTCTTCTCAGACTTCTTGTCCTTCTTCTCGGATTCCTCGAGCAGTGACCTGTCTTCCTTATTCATGCGGAACTTGTTGTAGGCTTCGTCATCGAAGAATGTGATATAGACATCGCGGTGTGCTCCCCAACTGCCATGGCTTCGATAGCCTGCCCTGTCGCTGGCAAAAATCATGGCCTTACCGCCCATGACCCAACGTGGACGCGAGTCGGTGTAGCCGCTTTGTGTCAGATTGACGGGTTCGTCCTTTCCCTCGGCATCTATAAGAGCAACGTCTACATTGTTCCATCCGCCATTGCCCATGTAGTTGGCCAAAAGCCACTTGCCGTCAGGACTCCAGGTGAAGTACTGGTCGCCATCGGAATAGGAATATGTGTACTTGGCATCCATGGCGGTATGCATTTTACCCGACTTGACATCTACAACACAGATGGCCTCCCTGTTCTGGAAGTATGCCACCTTCTTGCCATCGGGGCTGTATTGTGGCTGGAAACTGGTGGTAACGCCATCGGTAAGGCGACGTTCCTTCAGTTCGGTACAATAGGTCATAACGGCTTCCTTGTCGTTCACAATCTCCGACTCGTAGATGCTCCATATACCGCCACGCTCGCTATCGTAAACCACAGCCCTGCCATCGGCACGGAAGTCCACACAACGCTCGCGCTCGGGGGTGCAGGTTATCTGCTTTGTGGTGCTGAAGTCAATGGTGGTAACATACACGTCACCATTCAATATGAAGGCCACGTCCTTGCCCTTGGGAGATACGGCCACATGCGTGGCACCACGGGTGGTGAGGCTGCGTATCACTTTGTCCGTGTCTATGTCGGTATTTATCCTCACTGGCACACGCACGGGTTCCTTGCCTGGCACCATGGTATAGAGTTCGCCATCGTAGGCAAAGGAGAGCAATCCATTGGACGAGATACTAAGATATCGCACGGGGTTGCCCTTGAAACTGGTCAGTTGCCTGCTCACACCGCCCAGAGTGGAGTGGTACACGTTGAATGTACCGTCCTTCTCGCTCAGGTAATAGTATCCCTTACCGTCGGGTGCCCATACGGGGTTGCGGTCCTCGCCGGCAAAGGTGGTCATGCGCTTGTACGCCCCACCCTCCTTCATGTATATGTCGCGCGCAATGCTGCTGGTATGGTGCTTGCGCCAGGGGTCCTCGTAGCCCTTTACATTATTATATAATATACGTCCGTCCGATGCCATGCTCACATGATCCATGGATATGGCCGAGAACAAGGTCTGTCGGCCACCGCTCTTAGCCACCTTGTACAATCTGGTAAAGGTCGAACCTGGGAAGGTAAGTTCGCTCACCGTGGGATTGCCTGCACGGCGTATGAGCAAGGTATCATTGCCAAGCCATCCTGCCGGATACTCGTTGAAGGAATGGGTGGTGACTCGCTCGGCCTTTCCACCAGTGGCAGACATGATGAAGACATCCAGAGAACCTTCCCTGTTGCTACAGAATGCCAGCATACTACCATCAGGACTCCACGTGGGATGACCATCATAACTGGCATTGGTGGTAAGTTGCTTTGCCTCTCCACCGGCAGACGGAACAGTGTAGATGTTTCCCATATAAGAGAAGGCTATACTATTGCCGTCGGGCGAGATGGCACCGCCACGCATCCACAACGGATTCTCTGATTCGGCTCTTGCCAGCATACCTATCACGAGGCATGCAATAAGAGATAAGATTTTCTTGCTCATTGTGTGTGTATTTTATGTAATGAAGTTCTTATCAAGAAGGTTCTTGCCAGCCATTTCTAATAGAATGCCTAGGGTGTCCTAGGTTCTCCTAGGTCTTCCTAGGGTTTCCTAGCACCTCCTATTTCCTCTATCATTCTTGTCAGCCTTTCGTTCTCTGCACGAAGAAAACGGTTCTCTTCCTCTATACGCTTGATGTACTCGTCCTGCGACTTGCGGTAACCGGTACGGGCGGCATACATCCGCTCTTTTATTCCGCCTTCGGTGACGAAGCGTTGTTCCAGTTTCTCCACATAGGCACACATCATCTTGTCCGTCTGGTGGCACAGGGTAAGCAACAGGTTGGCAAACTCCTCAGCATTCATTCTTTCCACTAAGGGAGCATAGTCCTCAAAGTCGTTGTGCGAGTGGCAGAACTCCTTCAGACGCTCCTGTCTTGGTTCCGTTGAGGACCAGAGGCACAGATGGCGCGTGTTAAGGAAATCCACATAATCCTCCCTAAGTTCCTGCAGACTTCCACGTGCCACGTTCAGCAGTTTTATCTCCATCTCCGAACTGGTCATGCCGTCCTCGCTACCCTCTATGATGTTCTGCTTTCCCGACCGTGCCGCCTGCACCATCTGGTCCACAGTGCGGTCGCCATGGGGAGGCAGGAAACGCCTGCAGAATTCCACCGTCAACTGAAAGATGGCATCGCTCTTGCGATAGAAGAACAGATTCTTCCACACAACAGCCTTCTTCAGCACAGTGCCCTTCGTATTATACTCCATGGCCTTTCTTTTCTTTGTAAGAGTTATTGTTTTTTAGGGCTCCTAGGTTGTCCTAGGTCTTCCTATGGTTTTTAAAAACCCTAAATTCACTTTCCTCCTACAAAGATAGGAAAATATTATCAAGTAACAAGTTTCTTAGTAATAAAGTTCTTACTAAGAAGGTTCTTACATGGTGTATTGGCTATATATACACAGAAATGGGACAGAACCATTAGTGTTGATTCTGCCCCATGAGATTTATATGAATATGCTGTCTGTTCTTTCCGCGTTAAAGAACTGGTATTATACTTATGCCCCGAAGCGGAGGTCCGGAAATGCTTTGCCTTCATATTTCTCCTTAATCATTTTCACACTTGCTTTTGTCATTATCTTTATCCATTCAATACCAAGTTCTTCTAATTCCGGGAATTTAATGTCTCTTATTCTTCTGTCTGCATCAACAATTACAGAATTGGGTATATTGACATCTCTAAATATGGTGGAAATATGAAATTTGACATCTTTGACAACTCCATGATTTACTCGCACACTTGCTACAATTCCATAATTGGATGGTTTGGCAAGAAGCATTTCCATTTGTTCTGGAGAGAGTTTCTGAAGAGATTCTACAATGGCTTGTTGTATTTGTGCGTTTCTTCTTAAACCATATTCAGTAGAATAGTATTTCTGCTGTTCTGCTTGTTCACTTTCAGTCAATTGCTTGTAGATTGTTGTGTCTTGTTTCTTTTTATGCAAATACACAACATCCATGTGTCCAAAGGTTTCACAAACTACACTGTCTTTAATATCAGTATTGTGGTGAATAATAATGGAACTATCTATTGCATTAAATTTAGTACAATAGAAATTCCTATTTATCAATGCGTTTGTAGGCATAAATGTACTAAAAATGAACATGAAGACAAATAATATTTTCTTTAACCTTGAATAAACCATAATTGAAAATATTAAAATGATTTTGTGTTACTTATTTATACCTAACGTGAGTTTGATCAATTTTCGTTATTTAATCTTGAGATAAATTGTATCCATATCTATACAAAATTAAAAAAATAAGCAAAAAGAACAGTAGAAGTACTAGAAAAATCCTTACTTAATCAAGCTTTTAGTTTTCAAATCTATAATCACTGAAATGCCATTTGCTCTTGTAGAATTTTGCTTTAAGGTATAAACATGGGAAAGGAGTTCCGTTGGCTGACCAATACGGAGCAAGGGTATTGCTAGGCAGCTGTTCGAAAGCATTACTAAGTATTGTCATCCATAAACGGTCCGTAGGACCTAACTCTTTTGGTAACAAAACACCAAGATGCACCTTTGTTCTTTCATCAAAATATAACATGATGCTGTATTCTGCTTCATCATCAAGAGATATAAATTGTTTGTCAATTAGCCGATTAATTTCACGTCCGAGCAACAACATCTCTTTTTCTGATTGGACGCGATAATCTGGTGTTAATTCATTTATCGTAATTTCACCTTTGTTTCTTTGCATTAGAGCTATGGTTTTGCAAAGTTCACTATTGGTTCTATATATTTGAGAACCAACATTCTTAGTGTTTACTTCTACGCCCTGATCGTATACGACTCTTTTTATTTTAGGAGCAACAATGGAATCGCCATATATAAAAGGATAGAACATATGTATAATTTCACCACTAAACCATTTTGCTGGAATAAGAACCGAGTCTCTGCCCAACAAGCGATGTCCATATTTATTTTTAAGCTCTTCTAAAGCATAAATATTGGTTGAGTCAATGAGCAAATACAAAGTTGTATACTCTTTGTCATTAATATTATCGGACATACTAACAAATGTAGATGCTGTTAATGAAATATTTCCAATAGAATTTAGACTAGGCAATAAGGTGACGTACGACAAGCTATTGTCGTAAACACCTGGTACTAATTTTCCGTTATAACCACAATGTACTTTATTCAAGCAATTGATAGAAGCATTTGCTTTACATCTATCTTCATAATAAGAATAAAAATTACTTTTGTAATTTTCCATCCTATTATTTTTTATTTGCGAAAAAGAATTTGATGTAGTAAATAAACAAATTAGCGTAATATACGCAATTTTCATATATTTATTCATATCTATCATTTCTTTTGACTATAAGGAGGTTCTATAAATTCAATTAATCATTAGCGAATAGTCAGAACCTCTTTAAGGCTACCGCTAATGCGATTTTGGTGCCTCAAATTTAGCAAAACTTTTTCTAACTTTTGATAAAAATTCCGATGTTTTTTGGAGGGGGGGGTAATATACTGAATATCAAATATTATAAAGCTTTGTTATTTACACAGTTATCCACTCCTTGTGATATCTATAAATTTGTGTTAAGCGTGCTTGCTGTCTTCTATTCTATCGGTGAAATAATTTCCTTCTGCTGCTTTACCGAAAACAAAGGGATTTTCTTTTGTCATGGCTCTGGTATATATAGGTTATGATGATGCAAATATATAAAAATATTATCAAGTAACAAGTTTCTTAGTAATAAAGTTCTTACTAAGAAGGTTCTTACATATCATCTGTATCCTTGAAACAGGATAAAACAGGTTCTCTTTATTCAGGTGTGTATATCTTGCCCATTATTCTATCAAAAAACTTGCAAAATACATCTGTCATAAAGAATAATTCTGTAATTTTGTCCTAGGTGATTTCCTTTCTTTTATAAAGAGAAATATCAATTTCACTAATATAATAAGTCTTGAATTTATTACTGAATCTGTATGAAACGCTTCTTATATACATTGATATTGTCGGTGCTGTCGTGTGCGTTGTATGCACAAACAACGGCCGAAACCGCACTTGCTGATTACATCAACAATGGTGACAATAGTTATAAGTGGGAAAACATAGACGAGAAACGAGGTGAGGGAGTGACGGCATACCGTTTGGAACTCACATCTCAGACATGGCAAAATATTGTTTGGCGTCATGAGTTGGTAGTAATCATTCCCGACGTGGTGGAACACGACGAGGCTTTGTTACACATATCGGGTGGTAGTGTGGATACTGAAACAGGAAAACCCAATTTGCATGATTGGAATAACGGAACCATTGTATCGCACTCAGACATAGCGCGTCGTTGCAAGGCCGTAACAGCTATTTTGTGGCAAGTGCCATGCCAACCTCTCTATGACGGCAAGTACGAAGACGCTCTGCTTGCATATACACTCTACCGTTTCATGATGAGTAAGGATTACTCATGGCCGTTGTTGTTTCCAATGGTTAAGAGTGCCGTGAAGGCAATGGACGCTATTGAGACATTTGTTGCGGAGAAGAAATCAACAACAGTAAACAAGTTCGTTCTTAACGGCTACTCAAAGCGTGGGTGGACAACGTGGATGACAGCTGGTTCGGGCGATAAGCGCGTAGTTGCTATTGCTCCTGCGGTGATAGATATCCTCAATATGCAGGTAAATGTGCCGTATCAGCGTTATATGTTTGGCGATTATAGTGAGTCAATTGGCGACTATGAAAATCTTACAGAGCAGTTGATTACTCCAGAGGGTATGGAAATCGTTAAGATGGTAGATCCATATTGCTATAGAAAAAATTACGACATGCCTAAGATGCTATTACTTGGAACAAATGATCCCTTTTGGGCAACGGATGCTATTAAGAACTATATTGACGGCATACCAGGTAAGAGTTGGACGGCATATTCTGTTAATGCAGGACATGATTTGAACCAAGAGGCTACAGCTACTTTAGAGGCATTCTTCTATCAGAGTATCAACGACATGAAGTATCCTAAAATGGAATACAAGGTATCGCAATCAAGCAAGGGCATTGTGTTGAAGTTCAAGACAGACAAAGAGTTGCTCGAAGGTGTAGAAGTGTGGCAAACCGAGGCCGACAATAAGGATTTCCGTAAATGCGAGTTCAAACCAACGAAGGTAAATGGGGTTGCGCACTCAAAGCGTTTTAAAGTTGCGGTTGATTACCCTCAAAGCGGATTTAAGGCTTTTGTCGTGATTTTGAAGTATCGTCACCCAAGCAAACCTAATGCTACGTACAACATTACGACTCGTATGTTCACGGCAGATAGCGATGAACTCTTTGACGAGGCATTTGAATTGCCACTCCTCCAAAATCAGTAATAGTTTTATTGGAGATGGACAGGTAAAAGATTTTTATTGTATACATTTCACAACACAAAACATCCCCACAAACACTTTGTACAGTGCTTGTGGGGATGAGTGTATATTATATATAAGGTGCTCTTACTTGATCACAACCTTTTTGCCGCCGATGATGTAGATGCCCTGGGGGAGGGAGGTGGGAGAAGCGGTGTTGCCTACGAGTTGGCCGCGGGTGTTGAAGATGGGCATGGGGCTGTTCTCTGCAGATGGGGGTGTGCAGGGAAGGTCGCTGATGCCTGTCTCCACATCATTCACGTATGAGAAACGGAGTTTGTAACCATAGGTTCCGCTGGTTGGAAGTTTGTACTTGTCCAGCACGCCTGCACCGCAGGAACCGTTGCCGATACCAAGTTGGGCATAGTCGAAGTTGACATAAACCCTGTCGGAGGCATCCATATTCCACTGATGCAGATACTGGTGCTTGTACTCGTCGGTATAGTTGTCCACGGTAAGGTTCACCTGACCTTCCGTCTCCACACGGATACCCTTGCCATCTTCGTTGAAGAAGGTAATCCAGCGGAGGTCCTGACGGTCGCCGCTTGTCTGCGGACGTACATAGTCCACATGGAAGTCGCTAACTGGCAGTTCGTAGATACCCAGGTCGGAACCCTGCTTGCGGTCGATGGTGTTGTCCAGAGGTCCTCGGGCATAGTACTGAGTAAGGGACAAATCAGAATCCAACTCCATGAGCATGCCTATACGGCGAAGATTGGTACCCCTGACGGTATAAGAGGCGTCAAGGTCTACAGAACCGTCGCGGTTTACGGTATAGACGAACCTGTAGTTGCACAGGCTGCCGGTGGCATCCTCGGTAATGGTTAAGGCAGAGCCGTCAGCGCTTGCACTGACACTGAACGACCTGTTGTTTATACCGTTGCTTGTGCTATAGTATGGATCTGTTCCGTAGGGAGCATCGTTCTCCACCCAACGGTAATTGCTATAGACAGGTGCCGTGGATGCATCCGTAGCATCGGGGATGACGCTGATGCCACCCTGCTTCCATGAAGTAATGCCCTTGGAGGTGTCTACCGTCATGCTGATGTCCTGTCCCTCTATGGTATATACGGAACCGCTGTTTGTCAGTATGAGAGGTGTACCTGCGGTATTGTCGGGAGCAGACAGGGAAGTGCGCCCGGTCAATGCACATTGCGTGCTTGCTATGGCATATCCCTTTTCCGCCCATGAAGTAGGCTCTGCCAGGCATACGGAGAGGTTGAGAAGATATTCGCCATCCTCGGATACGGTACCATAGGGTATGGCAATGTCCTTTGACCCGCCTGAAGGTATTGAAGGAAGGACGATAGAACCGTCGGCAACATCCATACCGTTGAGCAGGAGTTTCCATTCCAGTGTCATTCCCTCCAGATTGATGCTTTCGTACCTGTTGGTAACGGTTACGGTGCCTGTTGTCTGGTCAACATCAGAGAACTTTATATGCTGGTATATACGTCTTACCTCTGCCAGTTTGCCGGTGGGCTGGCGGTCGGCGGTGATGATACCGTTGTTCACGAAGTTGCCCTGATGCGGTGCCTCGGGATAGTCATTGCCGTTGCGGTACTTGTTGAAGCCGTTAACTTTCAGTTCGCCGTCCTTTATGTCCTGTGGGTCAACGATTGCCTGGTCTACCCAGTCCCAAATGCAACCACCCATACCGTTCTTGCTGTTCTCCATCACCTCCCAGTATTCCATCAGGTTGCCCACGGAATGACCCATGGCATGGGCGTATTCGCACATGAAATAGGGTTTGCCCACATAATCCACATAGGACCGGACAGTGGGTACGTCCCTATACATGACACTGTAGATGTCCGTGGGGGAAGTTCCGGCACGAGTCGCACCCTCGTAATGTATGGGACGAGGATCAAGCGCACGTGCTGCATCGTAGGCATAGTTGAAGTTCTGTCCACCATCGCTCTCGTTGCCAAGACTCCATGACACTATGCTGGAGTGGTTTCTGTCGCGCAGAACCATACGTGTGACACGGTCCACTATGGGAGCACGCCATGTGGGAGAGGTATGTATGCGTCCGCCGTCTGTCCAGTTCTTGTGGAACTCCACATCGGCCTCGTCCATGTGATACATGCCAATGTAGTCCATCATGGCATTCATCTTGGGGCTGCGGGGATAGTGGCTTGAACGGAGTATGTTTACATTTGCCTGCTTCATCAGCACAAGGTCCTTCCACATGGTCTCTATGCCAACGGTACGTCCTGTAAGGGGATGTGTGTCCTGGGCATTAACACCCTTCATGAGCACACGCTTGCCGTTGACAAGGAACTGGCTGTTCCTGATGGTGGCCGTGCAGAAACCATACTTTGTGGCATGCACGCTTTCCTCATTGCCATCAGCATCCTTCTGTACAACCTCCACGGTATAGAGTGTGGGAGAATCGCTTGTCCATGGCTTCAGGTCGCTGAGACCCTCAAACACCACGTCAAGTGTCTTTGAAACCTCTGTATTTGTGAAATCTGCACTGCCCGTCTTTATCTGGAGAACATTGCCGTATGGTGAAATGAGGCGCACTTCATACTGCTTGCTTACGGTAAGGCTGTCCCTGTTGTACAAGGCAAGTTTAACGCTCATATTGCCTGACGTGGCATCATCGGAAAGGCTGCTTGATATGTAATGGTCCCTTACGAATACCTTTGGTACGGCCATCAGATAGACATCGCGGTGGATACCGCTCATGTGCCACATGTCCTGGCCTTCAAGGTATGAACCGTCTGTCCAGCGGATTACACGGACGGAAAGGTTGTTATCGCCCGTACGTACATGCTTGCTGATGTCGAACTCGGCATCCATGTTGCCACCCTCGGTGTAACCCACATAATTGCCGTTCACCCATACATAGGCGGCAGAGTATATGCCATCGAAGTGCAGAAGTATGCGCTCATTGTCCCAACCCTCGGGCAAGGTGAAGTCCCTGCGGTAACTGCCCACGCTGTTCTTCATGCCATTCTTCATGGATATGTACGGAGGATTGTCGGCAAAGGCATAATCCACATTTATATAATAAGGTGTACCATATCCCTGCATCTCCAGGCATCCGGGTACCGTTATGTCATCCCATGCTGAAGCGTCCACGTCATTGCCGTAGAACTCCTCCTGAGGCATTGTGTACTCGTCGTCGAGCACGTTCCATATCAGTTTCCATGTTCCGTTCAGGCTCATCCAACGGTTGCTCTGGGTGGGATCAAGCCATGCCTTCTCATAACGGGCATCGGCACGCATGGCATCTGTACTCTGGTAGGGGATGTATGTGGCATGTCCCTTTTCCTTGTTCTGCTCGAACACCTTTTCGTCCTGCCAGAAGATACCTTGCGGAAGATTGGCATTGTTTACCTTTGTGAAGGTGAAATGGGTGTCGGTGTTTCCGCTCTCCTTGGTAAAATACAACTCCTTGTCGGCACTTACCGCCAGATAATAGTATTCAAAGGATGGAGACCACTTGCTGCCTATGTTCTTGCCTACTTTGAGTTGGTATGCGTTCTCCACATCTTCAACCTCCAGTATCTCGAACATCTGGTTCCAGTTGGCATTTTTCTCATCATAACTCTGACTCCACTGAAGAGGCTTTCCAGAACTCTCCATGGCTGCGTCTATGCACTTGCCACAACTTTCGTTGAGCAACTGATACCAGGTAGTGCTTCCACTCTGGTACATGGGTATGCTGAGTTTCCACATCTGGCCGTATGCCTTTTCGTCGGCTTCTTCAACAATTATAAGCGCATCGTTTTCGTTACTGCCTCCGTTGGACAGAACAAGGTTGGTGCTCAGGCTTCGGATCATGTATGTGAAATATGGCAAAGGAATGGAATTGTCCTCTGCACTGACAATCTCCTTTAACTCAAAGTAGGTGCTGGTATTGGTGAGATCGTTCATCATCCAGAGTTCACCGTTTTCGTATTCTGTCAATACCTTGCCAGGGTCTCCGGCACACAGTAACTGTATGGCAGAACCTGCTATGCCAGGGGAGTGGATATTGAACACCTGGTTCTGATTGTTGAGGTTTGGTTTCCAATGAAGCAGTTTGCCTGGATTCTTGCTCTCCAGCGCCATGTCTATGGCCAACTTGGAACCAATGTTGTAGAGTCCGTACGTACCCTCTGTTCCATCGCTGATAAGTGCCCACATCTGGCTCTTGTCGTTCTCGTCCGTACTTCCCATCACAATAGGAGCATCGGGATTATAATTGCCATTGTTGGTAATGGCCTTACCTGTATTTGTGGATACAATACGGTACACACTGCCAACCGTCTGCGCATGTATACCCAAGGCAAATGTGCATGCCATTAAGGCAATGTACAGACGTCTGCCTGTTGATTTTCTCTTTTCATTCATAATATTAGTCAAGTTTTGGTGTTTCTACTAATTAGTTGTACTCAAGTTGATTTATATTGTAATTGCCGGAATGACCTTATCAATGACATTATAAGTGCATCCAGACCTCAACCTATTTGAATATTTGCTTCTTGCCATCCACTATATATACACCTTTTACGGGTGTCGCAACACGACGTCCGCTCAGGTCATAGATGACATTATCTGTGGTCTTGTTCGCACCGGAAATATCATATATGCCAGACGGTATTATGCCAAATACCTTGTACATGAAATCATTGTATGCCTTCTGTAATTCCTCATAATCCTTATCTGTTGCCTCTGAGGGTAATGGCAACATGGCTTTCATCAAAGCCTGAGCCTCGGCTTCGGCATCTTTGATAATGTAGTACTTCTGGACGTCGTATATCTGCATTTCACCAATGTGGAAGAAACCTGCGCTGACACCTTTCATATCACCGCTTGTACGAATTTCCAGCAAACGGATGGCAGAATATGCCTTTGGAAGGGTGAAGGCACGCTTAATGGTTTCAGTCTGACTTTTAAGCGGCATGTCCAACTCGCATACCACCTCTGTATTGGCAGAGGTGCCGCTACCGCTCACCACACCCAGTATTTTTGCCTTGATAAGATGATGACCGTCTGTGTCGCTTCTACGGCCGTAGTGCATAATTACGTCACCAATTGTTCCTTCGGGCAGTGCAATTTCAAGATAGTGTACACCATCCTGAACGTTTCCCATACTCCATGCAGAATGCCAGAAGGTATTCTGTTTGCCATCTAAAAGATTGTTAAGCGAACCTTCTGTAGGTTCGGTGTATGGCGAACTGAACTGACTGTTGCTGGTAATGAGTTTATTGCCTTGACCACAGGAATCCAACGCATGTTGTGCCTTTGATTTAAGTAAATCAAAGGCTTTTGCAAGTTCACTTTCCTCTTCTGGCAATGTGGAAGCGTTTGTATCATATTTAGGTGTTATCTCAAATATATCAGGAACTTCGGAACCCTGCCATTCCATACGAATGGCCGAAGCCTTGGGATATGCGGAAAGGTCTATGTACTGGCATGGCTCGCCGAGAGTTCCGACACTGGTCCAGCGTTCTCCGTCTTCAGTGACGCTTATTGTTGTCTGTACGGAAGATAATATACTATATAAGGTAACACCCTGTAAATTGAAATGTCTATTGAAGAAGTATGTTATC
This sequence comes from Bacteroidaceae bacterium, assembly GCA_017503065.1. The sequence goes on from JAFVTT010000010.1 coordinate 34,012, forward strand.
GGACTTGTTGTAGTGGCAGGTATCCCTGTCTGTGCATTGTCGTCGGTAAGTTCGTTCACCTCCTTGTTTTCTGCATCCATACATTCTGACAACGTACTGTTCTGTTCGTGTTGTCTGTTTACCTCTATCTCGTACAAGCGCATCCAATTACTGGTATTGGCAGTTATAAGTCTAAGGCGTATATAGCGTGCTGAAATTCCTGCTCCGTCAAAATCACAATAGACCATCTCATCGCTATAGGTAACGTTCTGTTCAAGGTCAATATTCCAGTTGTATGTATCTGTGCCCATGACTTTGAGGTTTGCCCATTTGGTTCCATTTGCCGAATATTGTATTCTGGCCACGTTGGGATAGTCTCCGTTTACTGTACCCATGCAGAGCCTTACATCGTGCAGTATAGTTTCCGTACCCAAGTCCAGAGTGTACATATCGCCTGTCTGCTGGTTACGGTTCAGACAAGTGTATGTGTCGTATTTACCGTCTACCATAAATGCTGCGGTGTGCCCATCATAGATATTGCCTTCTGGAAGAGTCACACTTTGGGCTTTGGCTTGGACGGCGATATTAAATGAGAATATATCCTCCGAAAGGGTAAACTCCTTTATTCCCTTGTCTGTATCGTTCAGGAATATGAAGTATGCTACGTGCTCCTGAGGCAATTCTGATGTGGATGCCAACTTTTTCCATTCCTTGCCGTTAGTGCTGTATCTGGCATATGGAAGTAGTTCTTCAGTAATATTTATTTTGTCCAGGAGAATAGGCTCACTAAGTCGCACACCTACGTACTTGTTGACATCAAGATTGCTTGTAGGCAAGGTCATAAATATTTTACCTCCACTAATGGTTAGAGTTGGGTTAAGCAGTGGAGAATTGCTAACCATGGTTGGTGCGCTTATATCTGTTGGGTCGCTGAAATATGTATCAATGCTTCTTTCTTTCAGGTATGAAATGAAGGGATACAGATAGAGTCTTGATAACTGAGCCTGACGACTACTTACACTGATGCTGTTGCCCATACCCTCTAACGCATATGCGGTGTAAAGGGTGCTGTTGTCCAAAGATATAAGACTATCACTCACTTCCTTAACGCTCAGCCAGTTCTGTACATGTCCATCCTCTTGATTGTCCAAAATACCAAGCATATTTTCTATGACGATGGAATATGTGTGCAGAGTATGTAGCCAGGGAGCAATGTCGGCGTACAAAAGGCGGTCGCTATGGATTTCAGAGTCCTTCAGGGTAATCACCTTCTCGCAATCGGTCCTTATCTTCTGTATTACGGCAATGAGGTCCGAAGAGTTGGGGAGACCGCTTTCCAAAGAGTTCTTGTAATTATTTATCAGTGTCTGTATGCTCTGTGGTTCGTTCCAGCGCAGATAGTAGGTGATGTCGTGATATGCCTGACGTACATCCTCATTCTTGATGATGGTATTGAAACTGGCTTCCCAACTCTCTTCATTCTTAAAGCCGGCATTATTCCATGTATAGTCAGCAATGGAGAACAATGATGTCTTGGCTACCTGTCCCTGTTGCATGGGATTGGCTACTATACCCTGGCAGTTGTTCAACTTTGATGGAAGGCGCTCGCCATTGTCCACGGCAGGCATGTCCACGAAGTTGCTGTACATGTCCATAGGGTAAATCTGTCCATCAGCATTGTCGTTACAGGGGTAGTTCCACCACCATGACATGGCACGGCCGAACTCTTGCTTCACGGTGATCGTGTGGTCGTTGTTGGGAACTGACCATACACCCTGACCGGTGGAATAAACAGTTATGTAAGAGGGAACTTTACTCAAAGCTGTCATGAAACGCTGGCGCTGGTCAACACTGCTGGCAAAACTATTACAATAGATCTGCGGGACGAAGTGAAGAGGACGCACGGTATCCTCAGGTGCAGAACCTTCCGTATTCCATTTATTTTCTATTTCCTTTTGCAGTTGTGTCAGCCGGTCGGCATTCTTCTTCATGTCCGCATCGCTGGACGGAATACTTACATCATCAACGAAAACACCGAATTGGCGGATACCTAATTCGTGCATCTTCTCGAATTTGCTCATGATATCGCTGATGACTGTGTTGCTGCCCAAAAACTCGTTACCCGGATGAATGGCCCAGATGAAGTTCACCTTTGTTTCCTCGCTCACCTTGGCAAGGTCGCGCAACATATCCTGTGTCAACCATCCGTTTTTCTCCTGTTCTGCAGAAATGGTGGTAGGATACGGATCTTTCCACATCTGTGAATGATAGGGATCGCTCTTTGCACCGAACATGTAGGTATTCATCTTGAATCGCATCATGTAACGCATTAAATCCTTTTTCACGTCCACACTATACGGGTAACCATAGTAGCCTTCTACCAAACCTCTGTTCTGTTGGTCGGCATAGTCGTAGATGGTAGTAAAGTCCAATGCATTGTCGTGCATCTGTTCCAACATCTGCTCCAAAGAGGCCAAGGCACAGAACACGGCGTTGGTGTGCTCTCCTAAAATGGTTATTCCATCAGCATTTACCTTGATGGCATGACGGTCAAACCTATTAGCCTTCATAATGCTTTCCTTTTTTAATGCCAAGGTTTCATACGCATAAGTTTCTACATTCTCACCACTGCCTATGGTTCCCAATCGAAGTGTTATGTTTCCTGCATCAGTAGTTCCTTCCACGACCTCCATGCCATGTTGTGACAGGACATCTGCCAGTCGCTTCTTGGTCATAAGATCTATGGTACTCTCAAACACCACATTAACTTTATTGGTCATTGTCAAACTACCCCTGTTCATTGTTATTGAATGAGGTATGGGATAAATAACATACTTATCGGCATGCGCATAGATAAAATGAACAGACAACAATAAAGTTATCATTACTGCTCTCAAAATAAACTTCTTAATCATGGATATTATATATTATGGTGTGTTGTATTAACGCGTGTTCAAAGGATTCACACTATTTATATTCGCCTAAATTCTTGCAATACTTGCCTCCGAACATGCAATAAAGTCCGAGCAATACGAAAGGAACGCTGAGCAACTGACCCATGTTGAACGTCATGGAGGATTCAAAGTCAACCTGATTCTCCTTTGTGAACTCTATGAATATTCTTGAAAGGAATATCAGGAATATGCACAAGCCGAAATAGAAGCCGGAACCCACACGGATGTCAAACAAGGGCTTCTTATCCTTGTTCACTCCCTTTATTCCAAGGGAGCGGCGGTATATCGCCCAACCAATGAAGAAGAACAAGGCATAGCATAGTGCCTCGTACAACTGGCCGGGATGGCGTGGCTGCATGTCCACACGCTGGAAGATGAATGCCCATGGCACATCGGTGGGACGACCTATGATTTCCGAGTTCATCAGGTTGCCAAGGCGTATAGCACAAGCACAGATGGGGGTGACTATGGCCACATTGTCCAATACGTGCATCAGATTCAACTTTACATTACTGCTATAAAGTATTATAGCCAGCATCAAGCCTAAAGTGCCGCCATGCGATGCAAGACCCTCATAACCCGTAAAGTGCCATTCGCCATCGGCAAACTTGCGTATAGGCAGGAACATCTCCACAGGATGGGAAAGGAAATAATCAGGTTCGTAGAAAAGGCAATGGCCAAGTCGTGCACCTATGAGTATGCCGAGGAAGCAGTAGATGAACATGGGTTCAAACTTGTCCTCACCCAACTTCTGCTCCTTAAACAAATAGTGCATCAACTGGTACACGGCAAAAAGACCTATGCACCATAAGAGCGAATACCACCTTACCTCTATAGGGCCAAGGCTGAAGGCCACTATATCTGGATTCCAAAGTATATATGCAGGAATTGTCATACCTTATACATTGAAGCGGAAGTGCATGATGTCACCGTCCTGAACAACATATTCCTTGCCCTCTACACCCATCTTGCCGGCTTCGCGAACGGCGGCTTCGCTTCCGTAATGGATGTAGTCGTCGTACTTGATAACCTCGGCACGGATGAAACCCTTTTCAAAGTCGGTGTGGATGACACCTGCACACTGAGGTGCCTTCCATCCACGGCGGAAGGTCCATGCCTTTACCTCCATCTCGCCTGCGGTGATGAATGTCTGAAGGGTGAGAAGGCTGTATATGGCCTTGATAAGGCGGTTGCATCCGCTCTCGGACAATCCCATGTCCTCAAGGAACATCTGTTTCTCCTCGTAGGTTTCCAGTTCGGCAATGTCGGCCTCCGTCTGTGCACTGATGATGAGCATTTCTGCCTCCTCGTCCTTTATTGCTTCTGCCACACGGGCGGTGTGCTCGTTGCCGGTGGAAGCGCTCTTGTCGTCAACGTTACATACATAAAGTACGGGCTTGGCCGTGAGGAGGAACAGTGACTTGGCCGCTGCCTGCTCGTCCTCCGTCTCAAACGATACGGTGCGTGCACTCTTGCCTTCAAGCAGAACCTTACGATAGGTGTCTATTACATCCATCTCTATCTTTGCTGCCTTGTCGCCACCCACACGGGCAGCCTTTTCAACACGCTTGGCACGGTTCTCCAGTGTCTCCAGGTCCTTCAACTGAAGTTCCATGTCAATGATTTCCTTATCGCGGACAGGATCCACGCTACCGTCCACGTGAACGATACCAGAGTCATCGAAGCAACGTAGCACATGTATGATGGCATCGCACTCGCGAATGTTGGCAAGGAACTGGTTGCCCAGACCTTCACCCTTGCTGGCTCCCTTCACAAGACCGGCAATGTCCACTATATCGCATACGGCCGGTACTATGCGGCCGGGCTTTACTATTTCTGCCAACTTGGTCAGACGCTCGTCGGGCACACTGACCTGTCCCAACTGGGCATCAATGGTGCAGAAGGGAAAATTGGCCGCCTGTGCCTTGGCGCTCGAGAGACAATTGAACAATGTTGATTTGCCCACGTTGGGCAGTCCTACAATACCTGCTTTCATCTTATTATCTTTTATTAATTATTATCTGATGTATTATCTTATCTTTATTTATTCATAGCACGGTGTTGAGTTTCCTGAGACTCTCATACTCTCCTACCACCCAGATGGTGTCCATGCTCTGTATTATACGTTCGGGACTTGGAGACACGAGATTTCCTGACTCATCTTCAAAACCTATGACCGTGCAGTGGTATTCCTGCCTTAATCCGCTATTGGCTAAAGTCCTGCCTATGAAGGCCGACCCGTTGTTAAGTGTGTACCTCCTGATTGTAAGAGGCTCTGCCTGTAGTGTGTCGTTGATACCTGTTGTTTCGGTGTACATCTTCTGGCGTATAGATTCTATGCTTCTATCGTCGCCCACCACTTCAAGTACATCGCCGGGGAATATCATATTCTCCCCACCGGGTATGTTTATACGAACCTTTCCGCGTACTATGGAGGCTATGTGCACATTGTTATGCCTGCCGAAGTTAAGGGCAGAGAGTTTCTTGCCTGCCCATTTGCTTAATTCCGGTACGGTGAGACGTGCAAGGTGTATGTCGCGACCGCGAAGCATGCGCGAATAACTGCATACGCTATTCTCCCTGCGTCGGAGGTTCTGCTTGAAAGTACGCTCTATGCGTATGCTTACCATCTTGACAAGCCTGCTCCATATTATTACACCCATTATCAGTGCAGAAAGCGCTATGTCTATGTACAATGGCATGTCGCTACTGTACTCTATCACACTATATATGATTCCGGCACTGAGAATGAACCTTATCAATATGGTTAGGTTTATGAAGAATACGTGCATACCGCCATGTTCACGAAGGAACTGTACCTCCATACTATGGTTCTTGCGCATAACCACTGCTCTGAGGAATGGGGAGATGAATATCACTATAAGCGGAATGCAATATGCACCTATGAGAGGTTTCAGTGTTGCAAGGCCGAAACCCACGAAGGCAGAGGAAAGCACCAGATATGATACCGTCTGATAGCACAGGGCCTGCAGAAGGGCTTTCCACGTACCTATAATGTTCTTGCGCATTACGTTCATGCTGCCGAATATGTTCTTCCTGCCGTGGATATTGCCCTTTATGCCACTTACCGTGCCATAATTGATGTTCCTCTCCAACATCCTGCTTACGGGATCGGACAACTTTATCATATATGGTGTTATGAACGTGGTGATGATACTTACCGCCACTACTATCGGATAGAGTTTACCGCTTGTTACGCCAAGTTGCTCACCAAGCACGGCCAGTATGAAGGCAAACTCGCCTATCTGCACCATGGAAAAACCGCTATGAACACTATCGCTCAACGAACTTCCCGTAAGGAGATAAGACAATGTGCCTATTATCATCTGACCGAACACTATACTTATAGTCAACACAAGTATCACTGGCCAATAGGCTAAGAGAACCTCTGGATTTACCATCATTCCCACACTTACAAAGAAGATGGCACCAAACAGGTCCCTGACAGGTTCCACAGCCTTCTCTATCTGTTCGGCCTCTACCGTCTCTGCCAATATGCTGCCCATCATAAAGGCTCCGAATGCAGGGCTGTATCCTGCATGTGTGCTGATGAGCACAAGCAGGAAACACAAGGCAAGGGACACTATCATGAGGGTCTCCCTGTTCATGTAACGCTTGTAACGTTTCAATAGTATGGGGAGAATGTATATTCCAACCAAGAACCATATCAACAGCACACTGGACAAACCAAACAGACTTTCCATCAGTGCCATGCCCTCAAACCTTCTTGTGGCGGCAATGGTGCTCAGCACCACCATCAGCAGGATGCCAAGTATATCCTCAATGATGAGCACGGAGAGTACGTTTCCGGCAAAATGCTTGTGCCGGAGACCCAAATCATCGTATGCCTTATATATAATGGTGGTACTGCTCATTGCCAGCATGCCACCAAGGAACATGCTGTCCATACTGTTCCACCCGAACAATCCTCCTGCTACATTGCCCACACCTATCATTCCTGCCATAATAAGGCATGCACAGATGATGGGCGACACTCCCATTTGGATTATCTTCTTGAAAGAGAATTCAAGGCCCAGGGTGAACATCAGGATAATCACACCTATCTGTCCCCATTGCTCACATTCGTCCATATCTCCTATAGTGGGAGTATATGGCATATAGGGTCCTGCAAGAAAACCGGCAACTATGTAGCCAAGTACAAGAGGTTGCTTCATTTTCTTGAACAAAACCGTAGTGACTCCCGCCACTATGAGTATGTATGCAAGGTCGGTTATCAGTGTAGGCAGAGTTTCCTGCATTTCCTTCTTATATATTATGCTATACTGGTTCCTTTCTTATTCTATATATATTATATGTTGGATCGCATCGTATTGCAAAGGGAATGACAATGTATTGTCAAAGCCTTTGCAATGTATTGTCACGGCCTTCGCCTCGGGAAGTAATTGCCTTCGCCTCGGGAAGTAATTGCCTTTGCCTCGGGAAGCGATTGCTTTCGCCTCGGGTCAAGGAATTAAAGACCCAGTTTCTCGGATATTTCCAACATGCGGTTGATGGGACGTATGGCCTTCTCTGCCACCTCGGCATCAACGTGTATCTCCGGTGCCTCGTTCAGGAGGCAATCGTAGAGTTTCTGCATCGTTACGAGTTTCATGTATGAGCACTCGTTGCATGCACATGTACTGTCGCTTGGAGGAGCAGGGATGAAAGTCTTTTCGGGGCATGACTTCTGCATCTCATGAAGGATACCGCTCTCGGTGGCCACAATGAATACCTGTGCAGGGTCATTGATGCTATACTTCAGAAGAGCCGCAGTACTGCCTACCTTGTCGGCAAGTTTCACCACCGTGCCCTTGCACTCTGGATGTACCAATACCTTGGCATCGGGATACTGCTTCTTCAGTTCCAGTATCTTCTCCACCGAGAATTTCTCATGCACATGGCATGCACCGTCCCACAGGAGCATGTTCCTGCCCGTTATACTATTTATATATCCACCCAGGTTGCGGTCGGGGCCGAAGATGATGGGAGTGTCCTGAGGGAGCGACTCCACTATCTGGCGGGCATTGCTGCTGGTCACCACTATGTCGGTAACGGCCTTGGTGGCAGCCGTGGTGTTTACATAACTTATAACGGTATGACCGGGATGCTCTGCCACGAACTCTGCAAACTTGTCGGCAGGGCAACTCTCCGCCAGGGAGCAGGTAGCCTCCAGATCGGGAACAAGGACTTTCTTGTCGGGACAGAGTATCTTGCTTGTCTCGCCCATGAAGTGAACTCCACACATTACTATTATATCAGCATCGGTGGTTGCCGCCTTCTGTGCCAGAGCCAGTGAGTCACCAACGAAATCGGCTATATCCTGTATCTCACCGTCGGTGTAGTAGTGTGCCATAATCACCGCATTCTTCTCACGGCACATCCTGCGTATTTCCTCTTTAATGTTCATATTATTATCCTTTATTTATTTAATTTTTATATCTATGATGATAATGATAGGGTGTTGATAGTGTAGATAACTTATGTTGCCATATCATCTAATGTGCTAATCCTTCGTTCTTTGCATGCTTTTACATCCATGTAGATAAGGGTTGAAATAACCGTGTTTATAGCCTTTTTGCCTATGTTTATAACTATTCTTCCCCGTTTTTGTTATCATGAATATCAGTGTTATGCAAGGCTTTTGAACATAGTTATCAACACGAATGTAGATAACTTTTCTGCATGAAATCCCATATTATCATGCCTGCCGTGACGGAAACGTTCATGCTGTGTTTGGTTCCGAACTGGGGTATTTCCAGGCATCCGTCGGCCATGTCCACTATGTGCTGCTGAACACCCTTCACCTCGTTGCCCATGATGATTGCATACTTCTTTTCTGGTTCTGGATGGAAGTCTTGTAGCATAGTGCTGCCTTCGCATTGTTCCACCGCCATGATGGTGTATCCTTCCTGGCGAAGCCATTCAACGGCATCCTCGGTTTGCTTGAAGTATTTCCATTCCACGGTGTCTTCTGCACCAAGGGCTGTCTTGTGTATCTCCACATTAGGCGGTGTGGCGGTAATTCCGCAAAGGCATATTCCTGCAAGCCTCATGGCATCTGCCGTGCGGAACACGCTACCAACATTGTATAGGCTGCGGACATGATCCAATACCACCACCAAGGGGTTCTTGTCAGCCGCTTGAAACTCTTGCGGAGTTATGCGGTTCATTTCCGTTACCTTCAGTTTTCTCATTTCTATTTTATTTTGTACCCCTCCCCAACCCTCCCGCAGGGGGAGGGAGAGGTTACCATTAACTGTTATTATTTTCTTTACTATATACTCCCCTCCCTTGTGGAGGGGTAAGGGGGTGGGTCTCTCTCTCTTTCAAAGCAATCCTGCTTCTACTTCTCTTACCACCCTTTCCACCAATTTGTCATCGTTCTCAGGGTCGTATTCTTTCTTTAGAGAGGCATTGAATGTCCATGCAAACACCTGATAGAAACCAGCCCTGAAAGGACCCAGAAAAGCCTTTACTATCTCGTATGAACTCTGGTTACACTCACGGTCAACGAGTTTTATAAGAAGTTTGCCTTGCGAATAGGTAAGTTTCTTCATCCTTGGAGAATAGGTTCTCCATATTTCCTTTTCCACTGCTTTTATGTGCTCGTCCTTGCTTTTCTTGTCAGGAAGCATTTGCAGGGTTTCGTAGGTTTCCTTTATAAGTGCGTTCACTTCCTGGGCAATTGGAAGTACCGTCTTTACGTTGTGTACAAGTTTGTTGTACCTTTTCCTTTGCCTGTTGTTTTTGAACTTCAATGGTGCATATACGGGCATTTCCGGCAAAAGATACTGGTACATGGTGTCACCATCCAGAATATAAGGTTTCAGAATAAGGTATCTTTGAAGTTTAAGTGCATATCCTTCACCTTGCGTAGTTACTTTGTCCTGATGCACGAGACTTAATTTCTCGATGTTCTGCACAACATCATCCTGGGCATAGGAAATGCCGGTGAATGTTGCAAGAAGCATCAGTATGACAAGTATCTTCCTCATTCTTTGGTAAATTGTCCTTTTTTCTGTATAGGTATATCAGTAACTTACGCTCGTATCAAATCCTGCCTTGCGTATTTTCTCTGCTATGCCGTCCATCGTTTCACGGCTTGCCTTTTCCAGGCCTTCGGTTGGCCACTCTCTGTCCAGAGTGTATATCATCACTTGTCGTGGCTTTATCTTTTTCAGTGCTTCTATGTATGGTTCAATGTATTCGTCCTTGCAGTTGTCCACGGACACCATGTTTCCGTCCTTGCCTTTGATATTTCCTTTCATGAACATGGTTTGTATTACGGCATGCCCATTCATTTTGGCAAGTCGTTCTATTATGCTTTCAACATCATACTTTCCGGCAGGTTGGTCAACAAGTTCTATGTATTCCGGAGAAACGGTATCCAGTTTCATCAGTGCATTGTCCACCATCATCAGTGCGCTGAACACTTCCTTGCGATGTATCTGCGTGCTGTTGGACAATACCGTAACCTTTGCCTTGGGAAAGTATTCATCGCGAAGATTCAGCACTTTGTCCACTATCTTTGGAAAGTTCGGGTGCATGGTAGGTTCGCCATTGCCTGAGAAGGTGAGAGTGTTCAGTTCCTCACCACTCTCCTTCATTGCCGCCAACCTTTCCCTGAGTTTGTATTCTATCTCCCCAACCGTAGGCAAAGGTTTGTTTGGCTGGTGGTCTTTGTTCAAACCGCATTCGCAATATACACAATCAAACGAACACCACTTGCCATCATCCGGCATAACGTTTATGCCAAGCGATATGCCGAGCCTTCTGCTCTTTACAGGTCCGAATATTGGTGATCTGTGCATCAATGTCATATATTTTTTAGTTTTTATAGAAACTGGGCATAAACAGGAACAATACGGTGTATATCTCCAGACGTCCCACCAGCATGTAGAAACTCATCAGCCACTTAGCTACAGAGTGTATCTCCGAGAAGTTGTTGGCAGGACCTGTGAGTCCTGCACCAGGTCCTATATTACTTAATGCTGTTATGCTGCTTCCTAATGCCGTTACTATGTCTATTCCCATATACGACATTATGATAATTCCTGCCATAACCAGTGCCATGTAAATAATTACGTAGCAAAGTGTACGTCTCATTCTGTCATTGTCCAGTACACGTCCTCCAAGGTTTACGCTAAGAACTGCTCTCGGGTGAAGTTGCTTGATGAATTCGTTTTGTATGGCTTTCATGGCCACCACGAAGCGTACCACCTTTATACCACCTGCCGTACTGCCGGCACACGAACCTATTATCATAAGTATCAGTGTTGGCATAAGGTACACGTCTCCCCAGGCAACATAGTCAAACTTAGTGGCGGCATATCCAGTACTGCTTATTGTACTTGTTACATGGAATAAGGCACTACGGAACTGCTCTTCAAATCCTACGGGCAATGTATGAAGGTTTTCAGATGTATGTGATGCAAAGTTGAAAAGCAGCAAGAACACCACCACCGCCGTCAGTACTATCTTCACGAAGGCGTTCAGTTCCTCGTTGCTTCTTATTATGTCCCACCTTCTTATTATTGCATAGTAGAACATACCGAAGTTAAGACTTGAAAGGAACATGAACACCGATGCCACATACTCAATGTATGGCGAGTTGTAGTACGCTATGCTTGCTGTTCGTGTGGAGAATCCGCCTGTTGCCGTAGTGGTGAATGAATGGCAAATGGCATCAAAGGCATTCATGGGACCTGCATAGTAGAATAAGCCGCAAATTATGGTAAGTACCAGGTATATCATCATCAGACGTCTGGCTGTAGTGGCTATCTTCGGACTCAGTTTGTCCATGCCAATGCCCGACGTCTCGGCAGAGAATATCTTGTTGTTGCGCATTTCTCCTGTAGGTACCAGGGCAAAGGTAAATACCACTATACCAAGACCACCCATCCATTGCGTTATGCAACGCCAGAACTTAAGTCCGTGGCTGAGTCCGTCTACATCCGATATAACCGAGGCTCCTGTGGTGGTGAATCCCGACATGGCTTCGAACATGGCATCATCTATACTCATTCCTGCCAGTAACATGTAGGGTATCATGCCTATCAGTGAGAATAGCACCCACGTAAGTGTCACCACCATGAAACTGTCGGCACGGGAGAAGTATTTTCCCTGGTCTTCGCTTGCATGCCTTGCCTTCCACTTGCCTATGCTCAGTGTTATGCCGCCTATAACGAAACTCAGTGCGGCACACGACATGAACACCCACCAGTCTTCCTCTTTATAGAATAAACTGACGGCGCCCGTTATCAACAGGAATACCGATTCCAGTTGGAGCAATGTGCCGAATATGCTTTTCTTCATTCAGTGTTTTTTCCGTTTTCCGTTTTCACCTTTCCGTTTTATCATAAGCGTGCTTCGGATAGTCAATGGTGTAGTGCAGTCCTCGGCTTTCCTTCCTTTCCAGTGCGTGGCGTGTTATCAGGTAACCCACGTTTATCATGTTTCTCAGTTCGCAGATGTCCTTGGTGGGCTTTACTCTCTTGAAAAGATGTTCCGTTTCCTCGAACAGAAGGTCAAGACGTTCCCATGCACGGTGAAGTCTCAGGTCGCTTCTCACTATACCCACGTATGTGGACATAATCTGGTTCACTTCCTTCATGTCCTGTGCTATAAGCACCTTTTCCTCGTTGGTCAGCGTGCCCTCGTCGTCCCATTCCGCAACTTTCTCATTGAAGGTGTAGTTGTCCACCACCTCTAAGGAATGGCGTGCGGCAGCATCGGCATACACCACGGCTTCTATCAGGGAGTTGCTTGCCAGACGGTTGCCGCCATGCAACCCTGTGCAAGAACATTCTCCCAGGGCATAGAGTCGCCTGATACTGCTTTGTCCGTCAAGATCCACCTTTATACCTCCGCACATATAGTGTGCACAGGGTGAAACAGGTATATAGTCCTTTGTTATGTCTATGCCTATGGACAGGCACTTTGCATATATGTTAGGGAAGTGCTTCTTTGTTTCCTCAGGATCCTTGTGCGTTACATCCAGGCATACGTGGTCAAGACCGTGAATCTTCATCTCGTTGTCTATGGCACGTGCCACTATGTCGCGTGGTGCCAGGCTCAGTCGCTCGTCATACTTTTGCATGAACTCCTTGCCGTTGGGAAGGCGCAATATGCCGCCATATCCTCGCATGGCTTCGGTAATGAGGTATGCCGGATGCTTTTCCTTTGGATTGTATAGTGCAGTGGGGTGGAACTGTACGAACTCCATGTCCTGCACCTTGCCCTTGGCACGGTACACCATGGCTATGCCGTCTCCAGTGGCAATGTCTGGATTGGTGGTGGAAGAATAGACGGCACCCGTGCCTCCCGTTGCCACAACTGTAATCTTTGACAGATAGGTATCCACCTTGCCAGTTTCCGGGTTCAGGACATATGCACCGAAGCACTCTATGTCCGGAGTACGTCTTGTAACACGGATACCCATGTGGTGCTGGGTGATTATTTCCACGGCAAAATGGTTTTCCAGTACCGTTATGTTGGGGCTGCTCTTTACGGCCTCCATAAGACCGCGCTGTATTTCAAAGCCAGTGTCATCGGCATGGTGCAGGATGCGGAACTCGGAGTGTCCGCCCTCTCTGTGCAGGTCAAACTCTCCATCCTCCTTCTTGTCGAAGTTTACTCCCCACTTCACCAGGTCGGCTATTCCTGCAGGTCCGCCCTTCACCACTTGTTCCACGGCGGCAGGATCTGATATGTAGTCGCCGGCAATCATGGTATCCTGGATATGCTTTTCAAAGTTGTCCAGTTCCAGGTTTGTCACCGAGGCTATTCCACCCTGTGCCTTGGAGGTGTTAGACTCTCCCAATGATGTCTTACACACAAGGGCCACTTTGCCCTTACCGCTCTGGCTCACCTTCAGTGCGTAGCTCATGCCTGCCACACCGCCTCCGATAACGAGAAAATCAAATTTTCTGATCATTTCCTTTCTTCTTTATTTGGTCGTGAATCCAGTGTCCGCCTTCATTTTATGTTTGGTGTGCGCGGAATTCAGTATCCGTTAATCTGCACAAAGATATGAAAATAACCTTATACACGCAAGCACGCGCCCGCGAATTCGGTTTTATTAACGTTCTTTTGACTCATTATCATGCCCTGTGTTTATGTGTTTTGATAAAATTGTGTATTTTTGTCGTTGTATAGTGCATTTCGATATAATCCCATGAAAAGAACCATATTTTGCCTTCTCTCCGTTTTCCTGCTCTTGTCCTGTAAGACCAAGCGTGAGATAGTGCAGTTGGAACCGGAGATAAGGACCGTTTATGTTGAGCGTAACAAGGTTTCAGACGAAGACCTCATGCTTCTTGGCATGCTGAAGCAGGGTTTCCGTAATTTCAGCACCTCGCCGATATATTCCACCGATACATGGGAGGGACGGTTGCAATCCCGTTTGCTTGAACTCTGCAATTCGCCCATGTTCCAAAGCAGCCAGTTGGGATTGGTGGTTTACGACATTACGGATGGTAAATATATATTTACAATAAACGGTGACCACCGCATGCGTCCGGCATCATGCCAGAAACTCGTTACGGCCATATCTGCCCTTGACCTTCTCGGAGGCGAGTACAACTATGTACCCCGCATTGATGAGGCTGGAGAAGGCTGGTGCTGGGATGATGACATCACGTCGCAGATGCCGTATCGTGAGCGCAAGAAATGGCACATGAACGAGGTTTTGCACATCATGATGAAGGACAGCGACAACCGTCTGGCCGAAAGTCTTTTCTGGCAACTGTCCACGTTTGGAGGAGGTCAGTTCGGTGATATAAAGTCAGTGGTGTCAAATATAGAATCGGTATTGCAACGTGCTGGTATTCCAAAGGATAGCGGATACAGGATAGCCGATGGCAGCGGGCTTTCGCTCTATAACTATATCACCCCTCAGATGCTCAATGCACTGCTTGTATATGCCTGGTGGCAACAGGACATACGTGCCCACCTTGTGCCATCCCTGCCCATAGGAGGTGTGGACGGTACCTTGAAGAAGCGCTTCCACGGCACATCTGCCTACAACAATATCTTTGCCAAGACAGGTACGGTGAGCGGTATATCATCGCTCAGTGGATATGCCAATGGCGGTAACGGACACGTAATCTCTTTCTGTATAATAAACCAGGGTGTGCAAAGGGGAAGCATTGGCCGCAACTTCCAGGATCAGGTTTGCATAGCCATTACCGAGAAGTAGTAAAATATATTTACTTGCATTATTGACTTATACAACGAAGGATATGTTTAGGATACTGATACCTTATATTATAGTTGTGCTTTTTTCTTCACTTTGTTCCCATGCGCAGAAATTGGAACCATCTGCCAGTTGGACGGGCGAGTTATCCATAGGTACCAATAAACTTCATATAGGCTTTAACATAGAGACACTGTCCGATGGCACATTTACTGCTACAATGGACGTACCTGAACAGGGCGCCAAGAACATTCCCATAAGTGTATTGAAGAACGACTCCGATAGTCTCAACATATCCATTCCGGCTTTAAGGGCCGTTTATAGAGGTCGCAAGTTGTCAGCCGAAAGCATCGAAGGCAAATTTTCCCAAAACGGTGCTGTCCTTGATTTGAATCTTAAACAAGGCAAATCCCTTTTGAAAAGGCCTCAGACTCCCAATGCACCTTATGCCTATAAGACAGAGGAAGTATCGTTCAGGAATGATGCAGAAGGTGCGGTACTATCAGGAACATTGACATATCCTATAAATTATAGTGCCTCAGCAAAGAAGCAGACGCCTGTTGTCCTTATGGTTACAGGAAGTGGAGGTCAGGACAGAAACGAGGAAATTTTCGGTCACAAGCCTTTCCTTGTTATAGCGGATTACCTTGCACGTCATGGCATTGCTTCCTTAAGGTACGATGATAGGGGAATGGGAAAATCCACAGGTCCCACTCGGGGTACGACAACGCAGAATAACCTTGCAGATGCAAAGGCCGGTATATCCTATCTTAGCAAACTGAACAAGTTCGGTAAGGTTGGTGTAATAGGACATAGCGAGGGAGGTACCATAGCCTTCATGCTGGGAGCGGAAAAGAGTGTTGACTTCCTTGTTTCACTTGCCGGTAGTGCCGCTAACGGCATTGATGTCATAGTGGGTCAGAACGAGGCTATGATGCGACAACAGGGTGTACCACAGGAGATTATCGGTAACTATGCCAAGGCATTGCGCATATTGTATAAGGACCGTGTAGAGGGTAAGGAGATTAACGACCCTGTCAGGTACACAGAGGACTTGTGTAATGCTGAGAACCTCACTTTGCCAGGCGCTCTAAAGACAAACCTTTCCAAGTGCCTTTCAGCCGGTGGTGAGTGGTTTACATGGTTCTTGGGTTATAGTCCTGCAGAGACAATAAGAAAGGTTGCATGTCCCGTAATGGCTCTGAACGGAACCCTCGACCTTCAGGTACTGAGCAAGGACAACATACCCATAATCAGGGACAATCTGCCTGTAAACTCCAAGAACATCATCAGGGAATACGAATCTCTCAACCACCTTTTCCAGCACTGCACCCCTGCCACGGCCTTGAATTACGGGGCAATAGAAGAAACCATATCCGAGGAGGTGCTCAGTGATATGGTCGGATGGATAAATGAATTGAACGACTGAAATCTATACATTATATAATAATACTATGAGAAAACTCTCTTTCTTTCTTTTTATCGCCTTGGTCATTGCAGGTACTCTTTCTGCCAATGCCCAGCGTGCTGAGTATGATGTCATCCCCTTGCCCAAGGAAGTGAAGGTTGACTCTGCCAATGTGTTTGTACTGAAAAACGGTATGGGGGTGTCGTTTGATGCTTCCAATGAGGAAGTTTACAGGAATGTGTTGTTTTTCCGTCAGTGGATAGAGGAAACGACAGGCATAACACTGAAACTCGCACCTGGCGACAAGAAGGCTGCCATACGTATGAGCCTTGACTATCTTAAGGCCAAGGGTGAGGTGGAATCAGACCTTACAGAACAGCAAAAGGAGGCATATATGATAAAGGTGGACAAGAAGGGCATTGCCATCATTGCCCGTCAGCCTATAGGCCTGTTCCGTGCTGCCCAGACTTTGCGCAAATCGCTTCCCATTGTCAAGAAGGCCGACAAGGTGGAACTTCCCTATGCCGAGATATTCGACGAACCACGTTTCGAGTATCGTGGCGTACTTCTTGATTGCGGAAGACACTATTTTACCGTGGAGTTCATAAAGAAGTTCCTTGACGTTATGGCCCTGCATGGCAGCAACCAGTTCCACTGGCATCTTACCGAAGATCAGGGATGGCGTTTCGAGGTGAAGGCATATCCAAGCCTTGCCCAAAAGGGCAGTGTACGTGCCGAAACGGTTATAGGTCCTGGAAATTCAGGTATATATAATGGTACTCCCTATGGTGGATACTACACTCAGGAGGAGTGCCGCGAGGTGGTGCGCTATGCTGCCGAGCGCTATATCAACGTAGTTCCGGAGATAGACCTTCCCGGCCACATGCAGAGTGCCCTGCATGTATTCCCTCATCTCGGATGTACCGGAGGCCCTTATCCCGTGCGCACCTATTGGGGTGTAAGCCGTGAGGTTCTCTGTGGCGGTAATCCCGAGACGCTGACATTCCTGAAGACAGTACTTGGCGAACTCTGCGATGTCTTCCCCTCCAAATACATACATATCGGCGGTGACGAATGTCCCAAGCACCGTTGGCAGAAGTGTCCCACATGTCAGGCAAAGATAAAGGAACTGGGCCTGAAGAACGATGGCAAGCACACTCCCGAGAACCAGTTGCAGAGTTACATTAACCGCGAGGTGGAATCCTTCATGAAGGAACGCGGCCGTGCCATTATCGGTTGGGACGAGATTCTGGAAGGCGGCCTTTCCGGCGAATCCATCATCATGTCATGGCGTGGAACAAAGGGCGGAATAGCAGCAGCCCGTCAGGGACACAGAGTAATCATGAGCCCCAATGTATTCTCATACATCGACCATCCCCAGTTGAAGGACCTTGGCAAGCAACCCCGTACTACGGACAGTTATATAGTTTCCGCCAGCAAGGTATATTCCTTCGAGCCCCTTATCCCCGACAGCCTCACCAAGGAGCAGCAAAGGCTTATCCTTGGTCCCCAGGTAAATCTTTGGACAGAGCACGTGGCATATCCTCAGCATGCCTTCTACCAACTCTTGCCAAGACTGGGTGCATCCAGCGAGGTCCAGTGGTGCAATCCCGACCAGAAGAACTTCGACTACTTCAAGAAGCGTCTGCCACGCCTGAAGAAGTTGTACGACCTGCTTGGTGTCAACTACTGCAAGCAGTTGGAATAACAGCCAGAGCACAGGTCTCTATCCAACAAGCGGTATAACTAATTTTTAGAACACGATACAAGGGCGGAATGAGAATGCAATCCATTCCGCCCTTATATTATCCATACTCGCTCATTAATGACTACTCGCTAATGATGCCACCGTAACACCTTTTTTGTTCTCCCGGACAACAAGGGTGAGTCATCATTGGTGACAAGGACGTGTCGTCCGGACAACAAGGGCGCGTCGTCGGGGAGGACAATTTTCATGCACACTATGGACATATTTTTGTTATCGGCAAATCATGCATCAACACCTTATATAATATACCCGAAAAAACTCAGTAGTACTTACTTGAGCAAGTAAAGGCCTTTACTTTGATGAGTTGAGGCCTTTACTTTGATGAGTTGAGGCCTTTACTTTGATGAGTTGAGGCCTTTGCCTGAAACATGGAGTCTTTTGGCTGAAAATGGCAGATTTGCGTTAAAAGATGTGAATATGCGGAAAAAAGTCGTACCTTAGGTTAGCATTTCGGGTTTCTGAAGGGTATTACAATAAAAACACGAAGGAAAGAAATGGAAATCCAAACAACATTATGCCAAGATGTACAGAGCGGCACGCAGTTTGCTGTACGGTGTGGAGGAGTAGCAGGAATGAGATACTGTTTGCTGGCCATACTGTTGTTTTTTGTCCAGACTATCTGTGCCCAGGTGTCGCACCAGTTCAGGAACACTCCGCTTATTGATGCCATTCGCACCATAGAGCAGGGGCAGACGGAGTACACGGTATCCATCCTTTCCGATGGTCTTACGCATCTTACCACTTCTGCCAGGATTGAAGAAGAGGACGCCTTGAGGGCAATAAAGCGTCTGTGCAAGGGACTTGGTGTTAAGGTGAAGGCGAAGAACGGTAACATAAACGTACAGGCAAAAGCCTCGCTGAGGGACATGCCAGCACACCAACTCATATTTGGTTCTGTGTGTGACGCATTTCTGAAAATACCTCTTCCCAATGCACGTGTGTCGTTACTGACCGCGGACAGCATTATTGTGCAGGACTCCATCAAGGTCACTTTGAACAAGAAAGACAGGGAACGCTATGGAACAGCCATGTTCTCTATGCAAGTACCAAACCAGGCAAATACCTATCTCCTTCGTGCCACCCTTGCCGGTTATGAGGATGCCTGGCAGATTCTTAAGGTTGAGGGAGGAATAGATTATCCATGGGGACTTGACTCTCCGCTCGAACTGCGTCGTATTTTTGAAAAGACGCTTGACGAAGTTGCGGTTACAGCAACAAGACTAAAGATGTTCTACAAGGGTGATACTTTGGTATACGACGCCACGGCTTTCAAGTTGCCAGAAGGCTCCATGCTTGACGACCTGATAAGGCAGATGCCCGGAGTGACGATGAACGACAATGGCGAAATATTTGTCAACGGGCGCAAGGTGGACGAACTTCTGTTAGGCTCGCGTACCTTCTTTGGAGGTAATAGCAAGGTTCTTTTGGAGAATCTGCCTTATTATACGGTGAATAAGATTAAGGTTTATGAAATGGAGAGCGACCGTAGCCGTGCCTTAGGCTACGAGGTTGATCCAAAGAAATATGTAATGGACGTAAACCTTAAGGACGAATACCGCAATGGCTATATTGCCAACATTGAGGCTGCAGGAGGAACCAAGGAGCGTTGGCTTGGCCGTGCATTCCTGCTTGGATTTACCGACAGACTTCGTTTTACGCTCTTGGGTAATGCGAATAATGTAAACGAAAAACGTCACATCGGAGAATCGGACTGTTGGAAACCGGAGAACATGCCCCGCTCCATGCTTACAACCAAAAGTGTGGCCGCAGAGATAGACTACCAGTCAAAGAACGGCAACGTGAAGGAAAACTTCATGGTTGACTTTACCGCTTCCAAGGATTTTGGAGAGACTGCCCAACGCAGGGAGCTTTTCCTGGACGGCAGTATGCCATATTCCACATACAAGGCCTCCAACACATCACACGCTTACAAGCTATTGGCCAAGAACAACCTGAAACTCAGTATACCCAACAAGATATATACCGACATTGGAGTGGACTTCACCTATAATAAATATAAGGGAAACGGCGAATCCATATCGGAGGACTTCCTGGACAGCATCAACACACGTTTACGCAGTTCGCACTATAACGATGGCTATTCTTACCGTGTGGGAGTGGGCGGCTTCATATCGCCTCGCATAAACAATCCCATTCTTCGTCCACTTGCTATCTTTTACGGATTCAATCACAACGAGGATAGGAACGAGACGGCGCGTGCCTACCTGACAGAGCAGTTCGTAAATGCATCCATACAGACACAGTATAATGCCAATGACTTCCATCATAGGGAAACAAATGGCAGTATCCACCTAGCGTGGGATAAGGAGTTGTTCAGGAATTTCCGTCTTGAAATACAGGACCGTCAGGTGTTTGCAAAAAGATACGAGCGAGACAACCTATATCATCCCGACACTATAGCCTTGCCCTCTCAGTTGGATGCCTTGTTGGCAATTACCGACTATAGGAACTCATACGAGAGTAATTATAGTGAGTACACCAACACGCCGACAGTTAAGCTGAAATGGCGCAAGTATATTTCAGGGCAATTCTACAAGATGGAGTACGTTTCTTTGAACTTAAACTTCACCAGTCTCATCAGTTGTGAGAATCTGACATACACGCGCAACAATATCACTCAGCACAACAATCGCACGAGCTATGGCTTTATGTCCTCGTTAAACTTCAAGATACTCCCCACTAAAAGGGAACGCGAACAACTAACTTTCGGCATAAGTCACGGGCAGGGCAATGCTTCCATGTTCGACCTCCTTGACTATGTGGACGATTCCACACCACAAGTAGTAAAGCTGGGCAATCCCAATCTGAAGGGGAACATGACAACTTCATTCAATATAAACTTCAACGATAGGGAAAGCAAGCGCAGGGGAGAACAATACAACATCAGGGGAGATTTCAAATATTACCACCGTCAGGTAGCGCAGTCAGTAGTATTTAATCCAGAGAACTCCCAATACACCTACCAGCCACAGAATGTCAGTGGCGCTTATGTTGCCTCTGGCAAGTTCGACTATAACAGTTTCCTGGACAAACAACAGCGCTGGTCATGGCAGACGACATTCAATGCCATTTACCACCATTCCATAGACCATGTGTTGCAAACTGGCATGACGGAAAGCACCCCTAATGCCGTCAATACCCTTACATTGAGTGATGGCCTCTGGATTCAGTATCAGAAGCAGGACTTCAGCATCAGGGCAAAAGGCAATGTTTCCTGGCGTCACTCAGAAAGCCAGATGCGCGACTTTACCACGCTTAATGCCTTTGACTACCAGTACGGCTTGAATGCACGATACACTATACCCAAATTGAAAACGACCATTTCCGTAGATGGCAATATGTATAGCCGCCGTGGATATGGCAGCGATGCACTAAACACCGACGACTTCGTATTTAATGCATCTGTCAGCCAACCGTTCCTAAAGGGAAAGCTTATTGCAAGGGTTGAGGCTTTCGACCTTTTCCACCAACTCTCCTCCACCCAGTACGTAGTCAATGCACAGGGCCGAACCGAGACATGGAACAGAACATTGCCCAACTATGCCATGCTTCATCTTGTGTACCATTTTAACAAGAACCCAAAGAAAAGATAGTAATCAGAGAGAGGAGTTGACAGAACAATCAGTACAAAAGACAGAGTTCTTCAACTCCTTTTTTAAATCAGATGCCGTTAAAAAGTGTTCAATATCTAAGAATATATATTAAAGTCAGGGTAAAATCGTAAAATATAGATATGTAATCACCAACGTGGTAATATGATATAAGTATATTTGCAGCGTCAGTCCCGGGAATATGACGTACAAATCTTCTACAACACTAAAAATGAAAAGAAAATGAAGACAACAGTAAACAATGTTACGACAAAGGGGCGTAATACATTACTCATGCTCCTACTCCTTGTCCCCATGTTGGTTATGGCACAGGAATATCCAAGCAAGGACAAATTGATACCAGTGGACGAAATGCGTCTGAAGGTACAGTACAACGTAGATTTCCACTATTCCAAGGAAAAACCGGAGAAGGTAAAGCGTGACGTGATGTATACTGAAATAGGAAACAAGGTGTGCCACAGCTATATTGAACGGGAATGGAAGAATGAAGTGAAATTCAACCGTAATTATGAGAATGATGGCAAACGTGGTACTAATGCTTTCTTTGCGCTGTATTCTAATATTGGCGAGGTATTTGTAGGCTATCCAAAAGGAAAGAATACGGTAATATACAGCCTTGACGTACTGGGAACATTTAAATATGAAGAGCCTACAGCAAAGTTAAGATGGACTATTACAGAGGAAAAACTGGATACTTTGGACTATCATTGTACTATGGCCGTGTGCAAATATGCAGGTAGAGAATACAGAGCGTGGTTTACGGAAGAGATTCCTGTAAGTTACGGTCCATGGAAACTATGTGGCTTGCCAGGACTGATAATAAAGGCCGAAACTGTGGACGGTGAGTACAGATTTGTGCTTGGTGGTATAGAGACTGTGAAGACACCTGCCGGCATAAGTCTGTGGAAAAGGGATTTTATATCTACGTCGAAAAAGAAGGTACGTAAACAAGAAAAACTTCTCCTGTCACGTCCTGATGCCGTTCTTGACCAGATGGGTATAGGATATGGAGCGGTGACTTATGATGGTTCCAAGCCCAAGTTCAAATTCTTTACCTATGACAATCCGCTGGAGACAGACTGACACATGCGTATACTATTGCTGAACATAGCTCTGCTTTGGAGTGCCGTATCCATTTCCCAGACAACGATTAAGGGTGTGGTGAAAGATGGGAACGGCAGTCCGGCAGAGGCTGTATTGATTTCAGTTCTTAATCCTAAGGATAGCACCATCGTTGCCTATGGAAGTACAGACGAACAAGGTAACTATGCAATATCCTTTGTCAACGGCAATCTGAAGATGCTTCTGCTGCGCATGGCTGGATTCAACGTAAAAAGAGAATTCAGAAACGTAGCAAACGAGTCGTGCCAAATAGATTGGATATGTACGGAGGAAAGCACACTGCTGAAGGAGGTGCAGATAAAGGCACAGAAGTTGTGGGGCAGTAAGGACACGCTGAACTACCTTGTTGCCGCATATATGCGTAATCATGATGTGACGATTGGTGACATAATTAAAAGGTTGCCAGGCATAGAGTTGAAGGACAACGGCAAGATTCTCTATATGGGCATTCCCATAAGCAAGTTCTACATAGAGAATATGGATGCCTTGCAGGGCAAGTACAACATAGCCACGCAGGGCATCAAAGCCGAGGATGTGGCAACAGTGCAGGTTTTGGAACATCATCAACATATAAAGGCACTGGATGACCAGATTCCGCCAGAGGCTGCAGCCCTGAACCTGAAGTTGAAGAGGGAGAAACGTGATGTATGGACAGGGTCGGCAAACATAGGAATCGGTGCAAGCGACCGTTTCCTGTGGAAAGCAAGGGCAAATGCAATGATGTTCGGCAAGAAAGAGCAACATATAATGACTTACGGCACGGAGAATGACGGTGGAGGTAGCGACATGCTCACTTCACACTATGGTGGTGGCGGCATATCTGGCAATGTCATTACTTCTGCTACGGCCTCTCCAAGTTCGCCTGTAGGGCGCAACCGCAGGAATACATACCATCAATTGGCATGCAACAACCTATGGAAACTGAATGATTCTACAGAACTGCATGCAAACGCATCCTACAAGTACAACCTTGTACGCACCAGGACAGACAGCCGAACGGTATATGTCATGCCAGACGGGAGCAACCGTATTCTTATAGAGAACCTTGCATCGGAAGGTACAGGGAATGAGGCAAATTTCAACGTGACCTATGAACGGAATTCCAAACGGGAGTACATAAGGAGCAAGACGGACCTGGCCGGGGCCTGGAATGATATGCTGAACGATGCAGAGTATCAGGAGCATAGTAAATACCGTACACTGGGTATATCCAACAAGACACATTGGGTACACCGTACAGAAAAAGGTAACGGGTTTGAACTTGAAAGCAATAACATGTTTGCTTCCACTCCCCAAAGCCTTACAGTATCTCCAGGAGTTTTTCCAGAACAGTTGACCGATAGTGTACCTTATACCTCTGTCACCCAAACGGCAACAATCAACAGGGTCAGCTCGTCAAACAGTTTTGCTCTTATAAATAATATACGTAAGCATCGGTTCACTTTCTCTCCTACAGCGCATGCCAACATAGAGCATGTCGGTATAAACTCTATGCTTGACGCCGGAAAGGATTTTGCTGGAAGCATGAACTACACTAGACTTAACTTTGGGCTGGGTCTGCGTGTGCGTTACACCTTACGTCAGTTTCATGCCCAAGTGCATCTGCCTGTAGATGTCATGCCCACATTCATAACAGACAATAACAGCAAGTCCACACGGACACATCTCTACTTTAATCCCTCTGCATCGTTCTCGTGGAGAATAAGCGATAATTGGTCAGGCACGGGCAATGTAGGATGGAGCAGGACGCCATCGTCGTGGCAGACCATTTATGGGGCCTATGTTCTGCGGAATTACCGTAGCCTGATGCGCTACGAGGGAGGTATATACGATACAGAGTCTCTTAGTGGCAGGCTGAAGGTGGATTATAAACATATCTTCGCTCAGTTCTTTGCGTGGATGGAGGTGAGTGCTGCCAAATCTGGCTCGGATATGACATATGGTTCACGTATAAACGAACAGGGGTTAAGTGAAATGATGATGGTACACCAACCCAACTCCAACAGTAACATTCAGGTACGTGGCAATCTGCGCAAAGACTTTGACTGGAAGAAACTCAGTATGGAGACAACGGCAACATGGAGCCATGGCAATAATCAGTACCTGCGCCAAGATGTGCTTACTCGCTACTCAAGCAATGCCTATGCCGTAGATGGAAAATTAAGCATGGAGGTGAACAAGTGGCTTGAACTTAATTATAATATACGGTGGAGCAGATATCGTTCCAATACGGAAGATGGTATGAGCAGGATTTCCACGAAAAGTTGCAGTAATCAGTTACTGCTCAATACTACTATCATTGGAAACAAACTGTGGTTCACATTCAATGCATCGCACCAGTACGATAGCCAACTTGACAAGAAGAATAACTTCTTCCTCAGTGCAGACCTAAGATATAAGATGAAGAAACTGGACTTTACGCTTCGTGCCAGCAATTTATTGAATACACGCCATTACTACACCTTTACCGTAGGAGATATGACAGAGAGTTTCACAGACTATCATCTACAGCCTCTGTCGGTAATGCTAAATACTACATTACGTTTTTAGCGGATTATAACCCAAATCGGTCATTAGACTGTTATGCGCTAATGAAACCTTCTTTTTGTCATCTGTTTCGTTGCTTCTCGGTTACAATGGAACCCCATTGTGCCCTCAAAGCGACAAAATACCTGTTGAATTACATCCGACCTTTTCTCGCCAAGGCTGACTTCAAACAAGTTTTGAGTCCGCTCCATTGGCTTAACGAAAAGGTTCAAAAATAAAGGCTATTATCATCATAACGCTAATGACCGATTTGGGTTTAAGTTGAGAGTGGTGTTGTATTGTGGTAGACCGTTTGCATGATAAATATGCCTATTGGATAATGTCACGAGAAGGTCTGAAGTACAAACTTTCTCCACAAAAGAACTTTGCCTGAAACATGGAGTCTTTTGTAGACGAAGGAGGTGAATAGAATTTCTGTGGTTATTTGGTAAGAACAGCGAGACTTTCAAGAAGAGTATTGATTGAATGAATAAGAATCTGCATCATTTTACCAGAATCTGCATCATGAATAACAAAAATGATGCAGATTTTTCTTTTATGATGCAGAAATGCATTAACTTTACCCCCATAAATAATATAAGGTATGCATACATTTGATTACAAGGAAGCTCCTAAGCGGCTGTTGACACCTGAAATTGTCAATATGCTATCCTCATTGCATGAGTTCAAGGGAAGGCAGGAGTTGTATATAGAAGCAGAGTCAGATGTATTGACGGCATTGTTGGATATAGCCAAGATTCAAAGTACAAAGGCATCCAATAAGATTGAAGGTATATATACATCAGATGAACGATTGGAAGCCTTGGTGATGGATAAGACAGAGCCTCGTAACCGCTCAGAAGAAGAGATTGCAGGATACAGAGAGGTTTTGACTGCTATTCATGACAGTTATGAGTATATCCCAATCCGCCCGAACAATATCCTGCAATTGCATCGTGACCTATACAGTTTCAGCAGTAGCGATACAGGAGGTAGATTCAAGAATACGGATAATGTGATAGCGGAATCGGGTAAGGACGGACAACAGAGTGTCAGATTTATGACAGTCCCTGCGTTTCATACACCCGAAATGATGGAGAACTTGTGTAACGAATTTAATAATGCCATTGAACGGGCAGAGTACGACCCGCTGTTATTGATACCTATGTTCATTCTTGATTTCCTCTGTATCCACCCGTTTAATGATGGTAATGGACGCATGAGCCGTTTATTGACTTTGCTGTTACTGTATCGCAGTGGCTACATTGTGGGGAAATATGTCAGTATGGAAATGTTGATAGAAAAGACAAAGGAAACCTATTATGAGGCCTTGCAGAACAGTTCCATTGAGTGGCACAATAATAAAAGTGATTACACCTCATTTGTCAGATATTATCTGGGGGTTGTATTGAAAGGTTACAATGAGTTTCAAGACCGCATAGCACATCTGAAATATCGCAGATTGTCAAAGGCTGATAGAGTAAAGGCGGTGTTTGAGAAGAAGCTCGGTGTGGTAAAAAAATCAGACATAGCCACACTTTGCCCCGATATTAGCGAAACAACCATTGAACGTACCTTGAAGGAATTGCTTGAGGCTGGTTTCATCGAGAAGGTCGGTAAGGGACGGGCTACTGGTTATGCGAAGAAGTAATCAACTAATTTTCTGGAGGTAGATAGTTTCAAAATAGACAGGGAGGTGCAGCATTCGTTATAGGTCTGCACCTCCTCTCTTAGTTTACTCTGCATGAGCATTATTTTGTCCACTAAATGCCTTTGCCTGAAACATGGATTCTTTTGGCTGAAAATGGCAGATTTGCGTTAAAAGATGTGAATATGCGGAAAAAAGTCGTACCTTAGGTTAGCATTTCGGGTTTCTGAAGGGTATTACAATAAAAACGAGAAGGAAAGGAATGGAAATCCATATATTATTCAAACAGCATTATGCCAAGATGTACAGGGCGGCACGCAGCCTCCTATACGATGGTCAGGAGAGCGAGGATGTTGTCAGCGACATCTTCGAGGACCTGCTTCAAAGGCATGTCGCGCTCCCGCCTGGAACTGAGGAGGCATACCTGATGAAATGCGTCAGGAACCGTTGCCTGAAACGCTTGAGGCACGAGGCCGTCAGAAAGGAATTGTTGGATGTTCCGTTTTCCGGGCACCCCGTACATGAGGAGACGGACGACGATTTTGCCGACGTGGTAGATGGTATAATAAACTCTCTGCCGGAGCAGGACAGGCGTATTTTTAGCATGCGTTTCCACGAAGGATATAGCTACGAAGAGATAGCCTTGCAGGAAGGCATCAGCCGAGTGTCGGTATGGCGGCACCTTTCCAATGTATTGACCCTTATCAGAAACCATTATAAAAAATAACACTATGCACACAAACGACAAGAAACGCCTGTTCCATGATATGCAGGAGCATCCTGAAAGGTATACAGACGAAGAGTTAGAGACCATGATGGACGAGTTGGACAGTGTGCCCGATGTGGAGGTAGCATGGCAGAAATTCAATCGCTCCACCCCTTCAGTGCTCCGTCCGTTCCTTCCCCGGGTGGCAGCCATATTCATAGGAGTGCTGCTGGTATCCGGCATAGCATTTGCCGCCATACACCATATACGCAATTCTGGCTCTGCCCGTAAAGAAGCTATGGCAAGTGCCGTATCGCATGATGACAATAAGGTACAATCCGCATCCGTAGTTTTCAATGACGTCAGGCTCGACAGCATCCTTTCCGTTGTTTCCGCTCACTATGGCAAGAAGGTAGATTTCGGCAGCAAAGAGGCCAAGGACATGAAGTTCATCATGATGTGGAACCCCGATTCCTCGCTGACATCGTTCATAGATCTTATAAATATGTTCGATGGTCTGCACCTGTCGGTAAGGCGCGACACCATTTTTGTAGAAACCATGGATGTGGAGGAGTAGCAGGAATGAACATAATCCCAAATCGGTCATTAGGATTTGGGTTTAACATGCAACCGCCCCCACTGGTTGGTGAGGGCGGTTGTTGCAATACTTA
Organism: Bacteroidaceae bacterium; assembly: GCA_017503065.1. Next base: position 62,643 of record JAFVTT010000010.1, read on the forward strand.
ATTTGTTTACTTTACTTTACATCTGAAACTCCTTTACGTTAAGACCAGAAACGTGGAGTACAGGTTTTGTGCCTCGGGCGTCTTGCGTTTTCCACTTGATGGTGACGGCCTTGCGCTCTCCGGGCAGGAGGTGGAAGTAGTTGTCGGAATATTCCACGGGCAGAATCTGTTCGCCGTCTTCTCCACATAGGTTCAGGCGAAGCATCAGGGCGGGGGTGTCGCCTGTGTTGGTGATGACGAAGTGCATTGTGGGCTTGAACACCAGTCTTACATCCACCTTGGCAATGGGCATGGAGTCGAGTTCCTTGGCGGAGTCGTTGCCCCACAGGAAGTAGGTGTTGGTGGAGAGGAGTTCGCCATTGAGCATGGACACGGCTTCCAGACGGAGCATGAACGACTTGGTGGTATCAGGCGAAAGGACCTCGAAGCAGTTCACGGTAGAATCGGACGGCAGGTGTGCCGAATCAGACTTCTTCCAAACCTCCTTGCCTTTCAGATCGTACATGGTGGCAATGACCTTGATGTCCTGTGCAGGCTTCATCATGTTGACCAGTTGCACCTGTGCCGTGGAGGCATTGTACTGGATGTGCAGGGGCTCGCATGCCTTCTTGATGCCGAAGAATGCCGCTGTGGGGTCGAAATAATAGTCGTAGGTCTGCCATACCATAGAGGGCCAGCATGAATGGCTCATCCAGATGATGAGGCCCTGGCGGTCCAGGTTGGCGCTCTCGTACATGGCACGGTAACCGTCGTAGTTCTGCCACTGTGCCAGGTTGGTGTAGGCCTTGGCAGAGGGCATGCCTATGCGCACAGGCATCTTGTCGCCATATACCTTTTCCTCTCCAAACCGTTCGGCCAGCAGTTGGTTGAAGGTGGAACCATACTGTGCACCCTTTTGTGTGAAGTCGTGCTTGCCCCAATATTCATTTTGAGGCCAAAGGTGCTCGGGAGCAAGCATGCGGCAGAGGCTTTCGTAGTTGGGCACGTTGGGCATGCCACGCTCGGAGTGCAGTTTGCCTGTCTGTATCTCGAAGTATTCCTTCACTGGCAGTGCGCGGTAAGGACCGTGTCCGCTGACACCGTCATCTGCAGAACTGGGGAAGTAGAGTGCTCCGGGAGCCAGTTTCTGTACGAGTTGTGCCAACTGCTTGTCAAGTGTTTCTGGGGGATAACCCTCGTTGCGTCCGCAATAAAGCGCTATGCTGGGATGCCGGCGTATGCGGCGCATGTAGTCGTTGGCATTTGCCATGAACATGGGCTCGTTGTGAGGGTTTGGACCGTCGGCAGGGTTTGCCAGCCAGAAGTCCTGCCATACCATGATGCCGTGGCGGTCGCAGGCCTCGTAGAACTCCTCGTCGCCCGTCTGTCCCACCCAGTTGCGTATCATGGTGCAGTTCATCTGGCGGTGGTATCCCACGGCAATGTCGTACTCACGGCCGCGATAGTTGAGGTGGTTTTCTGAGAAGCCCCAGTTGCCACCCAGAGGGATGAAGCGCTGGCCGTTGATGTAGAGTTGCAGGCGCGTGGTCTCGTCCTTGTATGTAACCTGACGTATGCCTGTACGGTATTCCATGCGCGCCACGGACTTTGTCTGTGGAGAGTGGAAGGTGTAGGCGGCATGATACATGTGGGGTTTGCCATAGCCGTTGGGCCACCACAGTTTCATGTGCTGGCCGGCAAGTTGGCGGTATTCTTCGGGAGAGAAGACTATCTCTGTTTCGGTATTTGCACCCAGTATGACCTCCTTTTCAAAGCAGATGTCGCCGATATTGCCACGGAGAGTTCCCTGCACAGGAGTGGAGAGGTGGTTCTTTACGAACACGGAGGGTGTCATGGTGGCCTTGCCGTCGGCCAGTGTGGTGTTTACAAGCGGGTCGCTGATGGTAACTGCCTCGGTGGCGGTGAGGAACACATCGTTCCAGATGCCCACCTCGCGGCCTGGTATGGTGGTAATCCAGTCCCATCCGATGGTGGCATGGAAGGTGGGGTTGTCGCCACCCAGCACACCGCCGTTGAAACTGGTGTTCTCGCCCGTCTTGGTCTTGCGTGCACCGGGGTTGTCATTGTTCTGCACATAGACAAGGAGTTCGTTGTCGCCTTCCTGCAGGTAGTCGGTAATGTCGAACTGACCACGCATGAAGGCACCCTCTATCCTGCCCACCTGCTTGCCGTTGAGCACCACCAGGGCCTTCCAGTTGATGCCGTCGAAGTTGAGCAGTATGCGCTTGCCTTTCATCTTTGACGGAACCTGGAATGTGCGCTTGTAAAGGAAGTCGCGGTTGAAGAACGACTCTGAAATCATGGACAGGTTGTCGTCGAAGTTGGGGTCGGGCAAGGCACCGGCATTGTAGTAACTGGAGAGTACTGTGGCAGGTACCGTAGCCACTATTTCAGGTCCCAGTGGCACTGCTTTCTGTGTGGGTTCGCTAACGGGACGCACGGTCCAGTTGCCGCCATTGAGCATGTACTTGCGTACGTCTCTGCTTCCGCTCCATCCATGTTCGGCATGAGCCACGGCCTTCACTCCGCCACGGCCGTAAACTTCCATCTCGCTGAGGCATGCTGCATCCGTGTTGGTTATGCGTACATATCGTGCCTTGGCCTTGGCCTTGATGCTCTGCACCTTAGAATTCTCCTGAGTGCCGGCATAGGGTTTCCAGTTGCGTGCATCGTCGGAAACCTCCAGCACGCCCTGCATGCCCTCGTCCAGCCAATGCAGACGCACTTCCTCGATGTCGGCCACTGCACCCAGGTCCACGTATGCCCAGTCGCCCTTTGAGGCCTTCCATGTGCTGGTAAAGCGCTGTGCCGGGAAGATGCTGCGCACGGCCTTGCCCTTGCGCTTGAAGGTAACCTCCTTGATGGACCAGTAGAAGGCATTGTTTTGGCGGAAGGTCAGTTCTACGGAGTTGAAGGTACGCTTGCCCTTGAGTTTGAATGTTTCCTTCAGTTCACGGGCCATGGCCGTAGCCTCCTCTGTCTGCTTGTTGGGGTCGTTTATAACCTTTCTTCTGCGAGGACGTCCTGGCAGGGTATCGCTCTTCACGGTGAAGGAGTATGACTTTGCCCCCATCACATCGCACTGCATGGAGTAGTGCTCAAATGGCTTGTCCTGGTCGTAAGCCACGAAGCCTTCAACAACCACCTCATCGGCCTCTATGTCCATGTTGTACCAGCGGTAGGTCAGTGTTGCCGTACTGCCCTCAACAGGTATTCTGGACCACTCGCTGTTGTTGATGGTCAGTTTACGCTCGTTGTGAGGCAAGGGCTTGCCATTGGTCAGCACTTCCAGAAATGCAGGCTGGTTGGTAGCCACCACACCGTCTGTAAGGAGTTGTGCGGTAAGATTCAGGTCGTATGCCCCCGACTGGTACACGGCACGGTGCAGGGCCAGATTGCGGTACTCGGTGTCCTTCTCCACTTTAGGACCGAAATACTCAGATGGCTTGCCTGGATACACGCCAATGCCACGGCTGTTACCTTGTGCCATGGCCGGCATAGTGCTTCCAAAGATGATGCCTGATATAACCAGACCTTTCTTTGCAAGGAGCATGAGTCTGTGAGCAGTGTTTTGTTTCATGATATTATATTATTATTAGTATTATGCCAGGTCAAAGGTACGATTAAGTGAGCGAAATGTCAAATTTATTTGAACATTTCCGAATGTGAGTACCTTAGAACGAAGTTCAAAGGTACGATTAAGTAAGCGAAATGTCAAATTTGCGATTAAGAGAGAGCAGAAAAAGTTTATTTTTTTTGCCGAACGGGAGCAAATTGAACCAATGGTTAAATTTATTTGGACATTTCCGAGCGTGAGTAACTAAGACAGTAGTCAAAGTTACGATTAAGCGAGCGAAAAAGCAAAGGAATTTGACTAAATCAGAACCATAAATAAACAGAGGGTATGCCGTAGCACACCCTCTTGTCGCTTATATATTCATAATAATTCTCAGTTTACTTCATCACCTCCAGCAGTTCTACGGTGAAGATGAGACAGGAGAAGGCTGGTATCTCGTTCTGCTCGCGGGCACCATAGGCAAGTTCCTGGGGGATGTAGAGCTCCCACTTGGAGCCGGCAGGCATCATGGTCAGCGCCTCTGTCCAACCCTTGATGACCTGGTTCACACCGAAGGTGGCGGGCTGTCCGCGCTTGTAGGAACTGTCAAAGACCTTGCCGTCGATGAGACGGCCTTCGTAGTGTACCTTCACCTTCTGGGTGGTGGTGGCTACGGGACCCTCGCCTTTGGTGATGACCTTGTACTGAAGGCCGCTGGCGGTCTGCTGTACGTCCTTGTTCTTCAGGTTGGCTTTCAGGAACTCCTCGCCGGCCTTGCGGTTGGCGCCGTACTTGCGCTCCATCATGCTTTCCTGGTAGTACTTCATCTGCTTCTCCACAATCTTTATGGCAGAGTCGTTGCTGATAGCCGATTCTGCACCCATGAGTCCTTCCATGAAACCGCGCAGGAACTCGTCGTGGTTGAGCAGGTCCACAGAGTCGTTCATCTGCTTGGAAATGTTGGGCATCACGCGCTTGCTCACGTCCTCACGGATCTCTGTGCCGGCAATGCGTGCCTTGGCCTGGAGGTCGGCTTCGGTAAGTTCTGTCTTGCCGAAACCCTCAATGAACTGGGCCATGTACTTGGTGTCCACACCCTTCTGGCGAGCGAGGTATTCTACAAGGCCTTCTGTGTTGAGACGGCCGATGAGGTAGGAGAAGGTCTTCACGTCCACGGTGTCCACCTGTGCCACCTGAGCCTTCTTGTTCTTCTTGTCTTTCTTCTTCTTGGGCATTGCCTGGATGCCGAGGCAAAGGACAGATGCCAGTGCAAGGAATAAAATCTTTTTCATGATAAATGGAATGTAAAAAGGACAACCTGCTGATGTCGCATGAAGACGGGCATACCGCAGATTGTCCTTTTATGGTCAAGTGTTGTCAGTTATTACTTGCCTACAGAAACTAGGTCGATAACGAATACCAGTGTGCTGAAGGGCTTGATCTTGTCGCCGGCCTCACGCTCGCCGTATGCCATTTCCTGGGGAATGTAAACCTTCCACTTTGAACCAGCGGGCATGTGTGTCAGAGCCAATGTCCAGCCGGGGATAACCTGGTTGCAACGGAATGTCATGGGCTTCTCGGCATCCATGTTGCCGTCGAATACTGTGCCGTCGATGAGGGTACCCTCGTACTTAACCTTCACGAAGCTGGTGTCGGCAGGAATCTGGCCGTCGCCCTCGGTGATAACCTCGTAGTAAACACCGCTGTTCTCAATCTGCTTGATGCCTTCCTTCTTGGCAATCTCTGCCATGAACTCCTCGCCGGCCTTCTTGTTCTCGCCGTACTGAGCCTGCATCTGGCGAGCCTTGATGGCCTTCATGTTGGTCTGTGCATATTCGTTGGCAGCCTCTACGTTCATGATGGTGGTGTCCTCCAGAGTACCGGCAACGAAGCCAGCCATGAAGTTGTTCTGGCTTACGTACTGGGCGCTGTCCTCGCCAAAGAGTTCGTGGTTCAGGCCTGCAATCATCTGTGTTGAAACCTGCTGGCCGATCTGAAGACCTGCAATGTAAGCCTGCTGCTTCTTGTCGTCGCCGGCGTTGGCACCCTCGTTCAGACCCTTGATGAACTCGTTCATGTATGCGGTGTCCACACCCATGCGCATTGCCAGATAATCCTTCAGGCCCTGACTCTGTGCCATACCGATGGCATAGCAGAGAGAGTCTACGTCGCTCTTCATGTTGGCCTTGGGAGTACCATTGCCACAACTTGTCATGATAGCAGCCAGAACAACGGCTGCGATGATAGAAATCTTTTTCATTTTGATATTTGTTTTGTTGTATTTGTTAGTCGTTTTGTGTGGGGATGCTTAGAGAACCTTTATCAGTTCCACGTCGAACACCAGTGTGGCATAGGGAGGGATGGATGCACCTGCACCGCGCTCTCCATAACCCAGCAGATAGGGGATGTGGAAGCGGTACTTGGCACCTTCCTTCATCAGCTGCACGCCCTCTGTCCAACCGGCAATAACCTGGTTCAGGCCGAAGTCGGCAGGCTCGCCGCGCTGGTATGAACTGTCGAACACGCTGCCGTCGGTCAGGCGGCCCTCATAGTGGCAACGCACCTTGTCTGTAGCCTTGGGGCTCTTGCCAGTACCCTCGGTGAGTACCTCATACTGAAGACCGCTCTTGGTGGTGATGACACCCTCGCGCTTGCCGTTCTCCTCCAGGTAGGCCTTGCCCTTGGCAATGTTCTCCTCAGCCTGTTCCTTCTCCTTCTTCTGGAAATACTCGCCCAGCATGACCTGTGCTTCGCGTGCGGTCATGTCTGTATCGCGACCTGCCATCACATCCTCAATGCTACGGCTGAATTCCTTTATGTCAAAGTTCTCGATGTTCATGCTCTTCAATTGTTGGCCGATGCCAAGTCCCAGAGCGTAGCTAATTTTCTCCATATATTATATTAAGGTGTATTTTATTATGCAAAATCGGGTGCAAAGGTACGAATAAGTGAGCGAAATATCAAATTTGCGGTTAATAGAGGGCAGAAAAAGTATATTTTTTTATGTATAACAAGAGCAAATTTAACATAAAAGGTAAATTTATTTGAATATTTGCGTGCCGCAGTAATAAGGACGGTGGACTATCTTGCTAATAATGTATGAAAAAGATGTCATTATTTCATTCTTGTTTCCAATGTTTGCCTATACCTTTGTAATACCTAGGTGGTATATGTAAAAAAACAGGACAGACAAAATCAGACACATATATGTTTTACAGAGTCAAAATCAGGATGCCAGCTTCTCCTCATGACCTCTGCCTTTTATCATCGTGATGTCGCACCTTGATCATCAGTAATCGTTCGACTTTGTTTCAGTGAAGACACACCCTTATCATCGTGAAGATAAAATCAAGATTACACTATTTAAAATATATAGAAATCAATGCCTGGCTATTTTTCTCATAATTAGAGTAAAACAACACAGTGAGAAGCAGAGGCGTATTTTGTATTCTTATTACTCAAAAACAGAGTGAGTAAAATATATGGCTTGGTATGGAATTATGTTGGTAAAAAAAACACTAATATCAAAAAAAATTACATAATATTAATAAAAATACATTGTTAACGTGGAGATAATTAACCCAAATCGGTCATTAGCGTTATGATGATAATAGCCATAATAGAAACTGTCAATGACGAACTGAAGAATATTGCTCAGATCGAACACTCCAGACACAGATGCTTTGACAATTTTATCGTAAACATTTTGGGAGCTATTGCTGCATATTGTATGTTTCCGAAAA